>JAZSRF010000050.1:0-29203 GCA_045538335.1 Clostridia bacterium
GAGTATGACATAATATCCCCCTTTTCTGCAACATGCCCCTATTATAGCATAGGGCCTTTTACTTTTCAAGAGTTTTACGTTTTATCAATTTACTTTGTTGGAACACTCTAACAAACTATTCATCGCAAAAAACGACAAAAAAGAATGTTGCATTATACAACATTCTTTATATTTTGTTATTTTGCAAGTTCTACTGCTCTTGTTTCACGAATAACATTTACTTTAATTTGTCCTGGATAACTCATTTCATCTTCAATTTGTTTAGCTATATTTCTAGCCATGATAACAGCTTCTGAATCATTTATTTGTTCAGGTTTTACAATAATTCTTATTTCTCTACCTGCTTGGATAGCATAAGATTTATCTACTCCTTTATATCCATCACAAATTTCTTCAAGTTTTTGAAGTCTCTTTATGTAAGCATCAACTGTTTCACGTCTTGCTCCTGGTCTTGATGCAGATACGGCATCAGCTGCTTGAATAAGTACTGCTTCCATTGTTGTAGGTTCACAGTCACCGTGGTGAGCTGCTACAGCATTTATTACCTTGTCTGATTCTTTGTATCTCTTTAAGATTTCAACACCAAGTTCTACGTGTGTTCCTTCTGCTTCGTGGTCAACAGATTTACCAATATCATGAAGAAGACCTGCACGTTTAGCAAGAGTTACATCAAGTCCTAATTCTGATGCAAGAAGTCCTGCAATGTGTGCAACTTCTATAGAGTGGTTAAGAACGTTTTGCCCATAACTTGTTCTATATCTAAGCTTACCTAAAAGTTGAATTAGGTCTGGATTTAGATTAATTACACCTGTTTCATAAAGTGCTCTTTCTCCCTCTTCCTTAACTGTATTTGCAACTTCTATTTTAGCTTTTTCAATTGTTTCTTCAATCTTACCTGGATGTATTCTTCCATCTGCAATAAGTCTTTCTATTGCAAGACGAGCAACTTCTCTACGTATAGGGTCAAAGCTAGATAATACGATAACATCTGGTGTATCGTCGATTATTATATCTATACCAGTTAATGTTTCTATAGATTTAATATTTCTACCTTCTCTACCTATTATTCTCCCCTTCATATCATCAGAAGGAAGATTCACTACTGAAATAGTAGCTTCAGAAGTATGGTCTGCTGCACATCTTTGAATCGCTCCAACTAACATTTGTTTAGCTTTTTTATCTACTTCAAACTTAGCTTTAGCTTGCGCATCTACAATGTAGTTTGCCATTTCTGTTTTCATTTCATTTTCTAGTCTAGTCATAAGTTCGCGTTTAGCGTCTTCAACTGAAAGTCTAGAAATTCTAACAAGCTCTTGTTGTTCTTTTTCATATGCTTGTTCAAGTTCTTTTTCTTTCTTTTCAAGATTTTGTTGTTTCATAGAAAAGCTTATTTCTTTTTCTTCAATTAAAGCAAATCTTTTATCTACTAAATCTTGTCTTTGATTTACTCTTTGCTCAGCTTTTTCTACCTCAAGTTTCCTTTGTTTAATCTCTTTATCTGCTTCCTCTTTTTGTTTAATAACTTCATCTTTTGCTTCAATTAATGCATCTTTTTTCACTCTGTCTGCGTCTTGTTTAGCATCATTTATTATTTTTTCTGCTCTATGTTCTGCACTCTCTAAGTCTTTCATAGCTTGTTTTTTTCTATGAGAAACTCCTATAACAAAAGACGAAGGTACACAAACGGCAAGAGTAGCAACAACTGCTATAATTATCCCTGTCATTTTTTACCTCCATATTTATTTTTCAAAGTACAATATCCGATCTATATAAATTGTGTAAAACACAACCATTTTAATATATTTTAGACATTGCTTAAAAACCTTATTGTTCATTTTCTATTTTGTCTAGATATATTATATAATTTATTTAAAACAAATGCAAGTAATCGATTAAAATTTTGCAAAATACCATATTTTACTATAATTAATCCTCAAAAATAACACACGAAAATTTCGTGTGTTATTTATATATTAATGATTTCGCACATATACTCCTGCCGCTCTTCTATTAACTGCGCTTTCGATTCGCTCATTAACCCTAGAGCCTTCGCCGTCTTTAGTTTCATAAAAAGACCTCTGAGGAGAAATTGGACTTTTACGAGCTTCCCTTCTTTTCTTTTTTTCTTCTAAAGATAACGGTTTGTATCGTTCTAGTCCTGCCATACCAATCGTTCCTTTCTTAGTTAAATTCACGTATTCAACTACTCAGCATCTACTTTACGATTACAAAGCCAACCATCCATCTGTAAGCCGTTTCCTTTTCTTTTGGTGACATATGCTGACACTACCTCTGCAAATTCCATAAACACCTCATAATCTGAACAATCTTCAGGGTACAAAAGGACAACACCGTCAACATTATCCCTATTCGCTTTTACTTTTACAATAAATTTGTTTGCTAATTCTATTAATCCTTGTGATTTCTCAGGTGTAATATTCTTGCTTTCTTTCCAATATTGTTGATAAAATGCAAGTTGACTATAATTAAGTTTCATAGGCAACCTCCAACATTATAGTTTAAATATACTTTTAGGTTTTCTTGGTATTCCAAAAATTGTCCGAGGTTTTACAATGTAATTGTTCTTTCTAGCAGAGAATATTGCAGTAGGCATAGGTTTATTCTCTATCATAATCTCTCTAATTTGTTTTACCGTAAGAAAAACTGGTTTCACGTTCCGCATAGTTATCTTCACCTCATTAAAATTTAGATTTCTTATTGTTTAACCTTTTTCTCTTTGCCTCAACCGCTAAAGGATAAGCAAACATTCCAAGTTCCGCTCTTACATCACGACAGTTTATAGTGTCGTAATAGTTTTGATTTTCTATATGCTTATTTATTAAGCGTAAGAAAAACACATTAATAGCAACAAAAACAATTACTAACAAAATAATTTCCATAGCTTTACTTCCTTTCATTTTATTATTAAATAATTTTTTCAAGTTACTAATTAGTATACTTCAAATCCCCTTGAGATTTACATTATAACATACATTCTATTTGCTTTCAAGCTAATATTTTTCTAACAGTTCTCACTTATACAACTTACTAAGTATATTTGCAAAGCACCTGGCACCATAATATGCTTCTTCTAACGTATTACCTGTTGCTCCTACTTCCACAAGAAGTGATCCTGGTGCTAAATGTTGATTGTATCTTGCATCTCTTACAAGAATATGTCTAAATAATCCCGGATACATTTCTTCTCCAAGTTTAGTTATCTTTAAAGCAAGTGCTAAGTTTTGTTCCCAATATTCATTTGGAAAACCATTATATCCAACCCCTACAACAAGCATTAATTGTGCTGTAGATTTACCATTTACAGTTGTTTTTGGTGCAAAACTAAGGTCAGCTGCAGCATCTCTATGTACATCTATCATAACACCAAATCTATTGTATTTATCTAGATTTGTATTTATTGTTTTTAATGAATTTTTGTATGCGTTATCATAAGAGGTGTAGTCATGTGGTGTTGTATCAAAAACAGTGGTAAATCCTCTATCTTTTAATGTATTTGCCATTATACTTGCAACTGAGAGCATATTATAACTTGCATCCTTTGTCCTATAATTTCCTGTATAGTCAAACTTAAAATTTTCACTATTATCATAAGTTTCGGAAGTATGTGAACAATAAAGAAGTATAGGATCACTCTTTTTTGTTAAATTTACATTTCTTTTCATTAATTCTTGGTAATCTATATTTTTTGACGAATAATCATATATAGAAATTCCATACATATCTATCCTATCATAATTTTTAGTAGATTTTTTTGTATAGTTTTCTTTTGTTATTTCAATATAATTTGAAATGACATCAACTGCACTTGCGTCAAACAAACTTGTGTCTGGACTTATATCCTCTTTTTCTGCTTTGTCCACATTTTGCGCATTTTTAGATTCATCTACAATATAATTGTCCCCATTAAACACAGGATAGGCTTTTATTAAATCTGCTACTGTATATTCTTTCGTCTTACTTTCTAATCTTACGTTTGTTGCAAATGTAATTAATCCTTCCATTCCGTTTGAAGTTTTTAGAAAATATATTCCACATATAATAATTAAAACTATAGATATTAAAAAACTGGTTGTTACCTTTGCATATTTAAATAAATTTAATATATATTGTTTGCAGCGTTCAAAAAAACTAACTGTATTTTTCATAGACTTTCACCTAATCTATGTTTATTACAGTTAGTACTATTTTATTCGTTATTTAATGTTATATATTTACTCTAAAAGGTCAGACATAGTATTATTATATTTTTCAAGCACTTGTATGGTTCTTTCTTTTAACTCAATTACTTCCTTTTTAATATCTAATAATTTTTCTTTTTCAGCTTCTATTAAAGCTTCAATTCTATTTTTTTCATTTATAGCTTCTTGTCTTGCACTTTCAACTATAGCTTTAGATTGGTCTTCAGCTGTAATTAAAGCATTAGCAACTTTTTCTTGTTTTTGAAGATATTCACTATCATATCTTTCAAGTTTCTTTCTAATAATTGTTATTTCGTTTGAAAGCCTATTTACTTCAGCTTTTTCAACTTGTAGTCTGCCTTCATAATCTGCTTTCATATCTTTTATATATTCTTCAACTTCTCTTTTGGCATATCCAAACATCTCTGAAGTAAACTTCTTATCATTCTCCATTTAATACTACCTCCATACTACGACAGTACCATTATACCAAATGTTTCGACTTTTTTCAATATATTTTTTACTAATTTTTAAGTATGTCAAGCACATCTTTAAAATATTTCAAATGTCCCTCTTCATCTTGAAGTATTCTAAATATAATTTGTTTTAAATTTACATTATCTGTTTTTGTTATTATTTCGTTATAATCTTCTATTGCTCTTTGTTCTAATAAAATGTTACTTTCAAACATTTTAGTTAGTGTTTTTTCATAAGATACACTACTTGCTTTCCAATAATCACACAGATTTGAGTTACCATCAATGTACACACAGTTTTTTGGGTCTATTCCACACTTTACTAACACCTTGGCTATTATTTCATGATGCTTCATTTCTTGTATGGCTATTTTTTCTAATGTTTCAGATAAATTATTTAATTTATGATTCGACCACGCAATATAATGTTGGTACATATATTGTGTAAGGCTTGTAAACTCGCTCTTAGTTCCAGCATAAATCCTCTTTAAAATAACCAAAATTTCTTGTGGCAGATATGTTAATGTTATCTCTGGATATTGATCTCTTATACAATAACTTTCTTCAAAATGTATATTATTTATCTTTTCTAAACACATAAAAATCACCTAGTACATCCTATGTTTGTACTAGGTATTTATTCTAAATACTTACTAAACTTGCACCAGAATAATAATGATTTAAAATCTGTTTATACGTATATCCAGCTTTTGCCGCACCATTTGCACCATATTGGCTCATTCCTACTCCATGCCCAAATCCTTTGGTTGTAATTTTTACTCCACTACTTGTTTTTGTTATTTCAAAATCTGCTGACCTAAGCCCCAAAAGACTTCTTACTTTAACACCTGTAAAAATTTTTCCTGCTATAGATATTTCATTAATTCTATCTCCTGCCGTCCTAGATAAAATTTCTATCTCACTATTTTCATTTACAGTTACGCCAAGTTTACTAGAAAGTTTTGCATACGTCATTGTTACAGTATATTTAGCAGCAGATATATTTTCATCCCAGGAACTACTTACAACTTGTAAATACGGATAATTAGTACTCCATACATAAGTTGGCAACTCTGTCTTTCCATTGCTCATTGAAAAATACAAAGCTTCTATATATTCTCCGTTATATTTTAACACCTTGCCTTTTGTAGCATTTACTGCATTTTTTATCTTGTTATAATATGTAGAA
This sequence comes from Clostridia bacterium, assembly GCA_045538335.1. Lineage (GTDB taxonomy): Bacteria > Bacillota > Clostridia > TANB77 > CAG-465 > UMGS1649. Next base: position 5,865 of record JAZSRF010000050.1, read on the forward strand.
TATGACGAACCCCATTTTGCTTTCATTTGAGATGCACTATTATATACTTGGTGAGATGTTGAATTTACTAGTGTTATTCCTTTTGATGCCTTTTTCATAGCATATGTTCTTGCAACTACTGCTTGAGCTTTTAGTGCTTCACTATGAAATGCCGCTGGCATTTCTGCTGCTACTACCCCAATAACATATTCTTCTAAATCTATATTTGAAACAACTCCGCCATTATTAAACTTAATTGTTCTTCCACTCGTTACAGTAGCCGTTTGACTAGTAGTTGTTGATGGTTTGGTTGTAGTATTTGTATTGGTCGTATTTGTTGTGGTACTTGGCTTTTGAGTAGCATTGGTTGTGGTTGAAGTTGCAGGCTTTTTAGTGGTAGTAGTTGTTATTTTATTTGTTGATGTATTTGTTTTGTTTGATGATGTCGTATTTTTTTTACTAGTTGTAGTTTGTTTTTTTGATGCAACTGTATTAGTACTAGTTGCTTCTTTTTTAGTTTCTACTTTTTGCTTAGTATCTTCTACGTTTACTTGTTCTTTCGCTACTTCACCATTTTGCTCTTGCTTGTCTTGTTCTTCTACTTTTTCTTCTTTCTTGTTTTCTGTATTTTCTTCATACACTTGTACTTGAGCTATGCTATTTGTATTTTGATACTCTTCTGTTTTTTTATTCGGATATATAGCAGCAAGAGTTAACGAACCTACAACAACACCATTTATTACAATAATAGCGGCTGTTTTTTTTACACTTTCCAAATTGTTTGTTATATATTCCCTAAGTTTAGTTAAAAAATCTGTATTTTCACCTTTACCTAGATTTTCCTTACCAAATTCATATATATCCTCTACCGTAACATATATGTACACTATATCTTCACCAGATACATTTGTTATTTTATGAGATATTTTCATTAGATTCACCAAATATATTTTGGCTTAAACTATTTATTTTATACTTTTATTTATTGCTCTTCTTGCATTTGCAAATACTTCTTCGTGTGTTAAATATTCCATAGTACCCTCTTTAATTTTTCTTGTAGTATCACTCAATATTTTGTCTATATCTATATTTCCAAATCTTTCTTCTAGAGCTTTTTCTAAAGCTATTTCATCCAACACGTCATTGTTTTGTATAATTTCCATATTTGCTTTCCCCTTTTCTCAATATCTTTTTATTTATATAGAATATATTCTTTCTAAATATTGTTTGATTTCTTTTGCTTTTATTTCTTCGCCTTGTTTAACTTTTAAATATGACATTTCACTGCAACATAAATCAATAAGTTTATTTGTTTCTATGCTTCCATATTTTTTTATGACTTCGTCTATTATACTTTCTAAACTAGATGATATATCCTTTGCTCCATATTGTTCACCTTCTTCGCAAAAACAATTCTCATCTATTTCATTTATTTCAGGTATAATTGGACCTTGACTTGTAGAATATATTTTCTCTTTAAACGCTTTTTTATTGCATAAGTATAAACAATATGCCTGCACATAGTATAATAACTTTTGTAGCTTTTCATTAGTTAAATATTGTCTCTCAACACCATAAGCTTTTACATTTTTATTAATATATTCTTCGTACTTTTGTGTAACGATCTTGGCTATATTTGAAACAGTTTCTGTTTGCATATTAAAGGGGTTTATATCAATATTGCTTAAGTCTAACAATGCATGTTGTTTTAAAGCTAATAGATTGTCTATAGTAACAGTAAGTCTACCATATAATTCTTCTGGAAGTTTAAAAATTTGTTTCTTTAGCAACTCTTTTAAATTAACTGGATTTTCTGAAAGGCGCATTATATTATCTACAGCTTCTGTTTGTATAGAACCCTTTTCAAATCTATGTATACTTATTTCACCCATACCAAGAACTAAAGCATATTCTTTTTGTGTAAGACTATACTTTGCCCTTATCTTTTTTATTCTACTACTTGGTAAAAGACCGGCACTCAATTTATATTCATCATATAACGCAATATCATTAGCAAGTTCTATTTCTCTATCAAAAACTTCTTCCCCATTTTCATCTACAACATATTTTTCAAAGTATTTAACTTTTTTTCCTTTTATTTCAACCGTGACAAATCTTTGTTTTATCTCCTTCATTTAACTCCCCCTAACTTTCATCTTCGTGAATAGATAATATTTTTATTCTATCATAATCTACTGAATTATCTTTCTTTATCTTTACGTAAAACGTAACATTTTCTTTTATATTTTTCTTAAATATATATACTTCTTCTCCTGGCACATCCCTATCTTGCACTGGACCTTTGAACAACTCTTCCTTAGTTATACCTTTCAAAAAATCTTCAATTTCAAGTAATGTCAGTCCATATTTTCTTCTTGAATTCCTATTTTTTACTGTAGGAACTAAATCATAATTTTTCTTTTTTACAGATTTGTGTAGTAAATCTAATACATCTTCTACATCCAATTTACATCACCATCATAAGTATAACACAAAGAGTCTGAATTATCAATTGATAATTTGAATTCTCTTAAAAAAGGATGTGAAATTTCACACCCTTTTATTGATTTTACTTACTCTTTTTTCGTTGCTCAATATAGTGAAGAATTTTTGACATCATTTTAACCCAAAATATGGCTACTACAAAAGCAACAACAGCATATATTGCATAGAACAAAATATAAAATGTAATTTTACTTATAGCCAATGCTACAGTGAGCGCAACAACAATTGCTAAAAGTACTGTACAAATACATGCTACTTTTTTAAGAATATCCCAAACTTTCCGCTTACCATCTTTCATAATAATTTCTCCTCAAATTATTTAGACTTATTTTTCTTCTTGTTTATTACCATTTGCACAACTTTAATAATTACGAGCAGTATAAACACCGTAAAACAGAGTCTGAATAACATCCAAAAGATATATTTAATGGTCATAAGCGCTAACCATAAGAAAACTGCCGTAAGAATACCAAGTATAAAAATTAACACATCTCGAAGACTAACAAATTTATTTTTCATACTACTACATCCTCCCTTGTAATAACCTTACGTTGTACATATTTTAGCTTTTTACGTTTTTTATGGTCGCAGATAAAATCAATTATTGGAATTATAATCATGCCTAAAGCACTCAAAATTATAAGCCCAAATACAACAAACATAAAAAATTTTGCAGTCTCAGATTTGTCGTGAAGATATATCGCAAACATTGTCATCAAAAAAAATCCAAACACTATAAGCATAGCAGAACACAAATAAAATATAAAGTCCCTAACTCTTTCCCAATTGACCTTTTTCATATTTATCCTCCATAATTATTAAATTTAGAGTTTACTTTTTTGACTGACATATATTTTATCACAAAAGTAGTGTTTTTTCAATCTTTCATTTGACAACTCCTTTTTTTGTGATATAATTATTAACATAAATTGAATATGAAAGCCTAGGATAAAGCAAAGTAAGTTTAAGAGTATATATTTTAGAGAATGTGGGTCACCGGCTGTAAGCCTACTAATATACTTAAACCGAAATTTCACTTTGGAGGTGCTCTTTTGAAATAGTAGTAGATTGAGACGGTTAAGGCCCGTTATAGCTTGTTAAGTGCGTTGTGTTTTACAACGAATTTAGGTGGTACCACGGAATTTAAAGTCATTTCGTCCTATGTTTAGGAGAAGTGACTTTTTTATTATATGAAGGAGGAAAATTTAATGGAAATATTACAAAATATGGACAATATTCTTAAAAGCGGTTTAGAACAAATTGAAAACTGTAAGACTATTGAAGAATTACAAGATGTTCGTCGTGAGCTAACTGGTAAGAAAAGTCCTTTAAGTGAAGTATCTAAATCTATGGGTAGTTTAGATGCAGATTCAAGAAAACAAGTTGGTATGAAAGTAGCTGAAATAAAAAATACTTTCACAGCAAAACTAGATGAAAAAGAAGCTGTATTAATTGCTTCAAAAAGTGTATTAGATGAACCAATTGACTTAACATTACCAGGAACAAAAGTAAGTGGTGGTGCTCTTCACCCTATTACTCAAATGTGCTACGACTTAAACGATGCGTTTATGTCTTTAGGATTTGAAGTGTACAGCGAAGATGATATTTCAAGCGAAAAATATGCGTTTGATAACCTAAACTTTGCAGCTGACCATCCAGCTCGTCAATCTATGGACACATATTGGATTGAAGGGACTGAAGAAAAATCTGGTACAGAAAGACTATGTCTAAGACCCCACTTAACTGGTGGTTCTGTAAGATATTTATTACAACATGGTGCTCCTGCAAGATTTGTATATCCAGGTAGAGTATATAGAAATGAAACTACTGATGCGAGACACGAAAGAGCTTTCTTCCAATATGAAGCTTTAATTGTAGATAAAAATATATCTTTCTCATCTGGTATGGTTATGATACAAACAATACTAGAAAAAGTATTTGGTAGAAAAATCAATGTTAGAATGCGTGAAGGCTTCTTCCCATTCACAGAACCAGGATACGAAATAGACATGGAATGTCTAGTATGTGGCGGTAAAGGTTGTAGAGTATGTAACCACAATGGTTGGATTGAAGTTATGCCAGGTGGTGTTATACATCCAAACGTACTAAAATCTGCAAACCTTGACCCTAATGAGTGGACTGGTTTCTATATCAACATCGGATTAGATAGACTTGTAATGATGCGTTATGGTGTAGATGATGTAAGACTATTCCATAGTGGTGATTTAAGATTCTTAAATCAGTTCAAGTAGAAAGGAGAACACAATGAAATTATCTTTAAATTGGATTAAAAAATATATAGATTTACCTGATAGCATTACTCCAAAACAGATAGCTTATGATTTAACATTAAGAACAGTTGAAGTTGAATCTGTAGAAAATACAGCAGAAAAATTTCATGATATTGTTGTAGGTAAGATATTAGAAATAAAAGCACATCCTAATGCAGATGCATTAAGAATTTGTATAGTAGATATTGGTGAAGCTGAACCAGTTCAAATTGTATGTGGTGGTTCAAACTTATATGAAGGTGAAATGGTTGTAGTTTCTAAACCAGGTGCTGAAGTAGTATGGCACGGTGAAGGCGAACCAGTTGTAATAAAAGAAACTAAAATGCGTGGCGAATACTCATATGGTATGATATGTGGCGCAGAAGAAGTTTATTTAGATAAATTATTCCCACCTGAAAATGATCACGCAATAGTAGACCTTAAAGGTGTAGACTGCAAACCTGGAGATAACATAGCAGATGTTATTTGTATGAACGATACAGTTATTGAAATAGATAACAAATCTTTAACAAATAGGCCAGACCTTTGGGGACATTATGGTATTGCCAGAGAACTTGCTTGTATATATGATGTACCATTAAAAGAGTTAGACAAAATCTCAATAGATAGTACATTACCTAAGTATGATGTAGAAATATTAGAACCTACTAAGTGCCAAAGATATGTTGGTGTAGAAATAGAAAATGTATACGAAAAAGAATCTCCTATGTGGATGAAAGCAGCATTAATAAATGGTGGAATGAGACCAATTAATGCAATAGTAGATATAACAAACTATGTTATGCTTGCTGTAGGTCAACCTACTCATGCTTTTGACAGAACACATGTTAAAGGCGAAAAAATAGTTGTAAGAAATGCAAAGGCCGGCGAGCAATTACTTCTTCTAGACGATAACTTTATTGATCTTACAGAAGACGATTTAGTAATAGCAGATACAGAATCTGCACTAGCTCTTGCTGGTATCCGCGGTGGCAAAAAGGATTCTATTCTTAGTGACACTACTGGGGTACTTTTAGAAGTTGCAAACTTCACAGCTAAAACAATAAGAAAGACGGGTAAAAGATTTGATGAAAAAACTGATTCATCTATTAGATATGAAAAAAACATTGATACTGAACGTGTAGATTTAGGTAGAGATATGGCTTTAATATTATTTAAAGAATTATTCCCTGAATCTAAAGTTGTGGGATATAATGATGTTTACCCAGTTAAAACAGAAAGAGAACAAATTGATGTAGAACAAGAATTCTTAAATGTAAGACTTGGTAAAGTATTAGATAGCGAAACAATAATAAAAGTATTAAAAGGTGTTGGATACGATGTGGAATTTGACGGTATCACTTATCATGTAACAGTTCCAGTATGGAGATCTACTGGAGATGTATCTTTAAAAGATGATGTTATGGGAGATATAGCAAGACTATTAAGCTTTGAATCATTCGAAGCTAAACCTCTTCCAGTAAACTTTGAACACGCAGTACATCAAAATACTGCTCTACTTGAAAGAAGACTTAGAGAATATCTAGCATATAGATGTGGCATGAATGAAATATTTACATATCCTTGGATAGAAGATAAATATATTTATGCAGCTAAAATAGAGGTATCTAAATCTATAAGACTTGCTACTCCACCATCTCCAGAAAGTGCAATTTTAAGAAGTTCACTTGTTCCTGGAATGTTAGAGGCAATATCTAAAAACCTTAGATATATGACAAACTTCAAAATGTTTGAAATGGCTCAAGTATTTGAAAAAGGTGAATATCATCCTTCTTCAGAGGAAGAAACATTACCTTTACACAAGAAATACTTAACAGGTTGTGTCGTTGGTAAAGATGCTAAGAACATATTCTATGAAGCTAAAGGTATAATAGAAAATATGGCAGAATATACTCACATGGAAGGATTACACTTTGTAAAAGGCGAAAGACCTACATGGGCAGATATTAATGCATATTTAGATATTATGCGTGGTGAAACTAAAGTTGGTACATTATCTTTAGTATCAGTTCAAACAATGACAGATGCTAAAATTAAACGTACTAATGTAGCTGTATTTGAACTAGACTTTGGTTTATTTGTTCCATTAGCTTCTAGAACAAATGAATTTGAACACTTACCTGTCCTACCTCTTGTAGAAAAAGACTTATCTTTACTTGTAGATGACGCTACTCTTTGGACAGACATTCATTCTACAATTAAATCTAAAGTTAAAGAAGTAGAATTCATTGAAGAATATAGAGGCAACCAAATTCCAGAAGGAAAGAAATCTATAGTATTAAGACTTAGACTTTCTAATGACGATGGAATGCTTACTTCTGAACAAATTAATAGCAAAGTAGATTCTATTGTTAAATCATTAAATAACAGATTTGGAATTACCGTTAGAGCCGAATAGAATTATATAACAATAAATATACGAAAAGAGCACCCCTTTAGAGGTGCTCCCTTTCTTTACTTATTTGTGCCTTAGGATGTACTCGGAAATCAATCCAATAAATTCGGAATTGGTGGGTTCTTTCGGGAATTCACCGCCAAAAATCTCAGAATATTTTTCCGGGTCGCTATCAAAACTACCCTCGATTGCATGCCTAACGGCCCTTTCCACACGATTAGGCTTAGTGTCAAATCGCTTTGCACAGTCAGGGTAGATCTCCTTTGTAGTAGGCTTTGCATGGTAAGTCGGGTCGTTCTCACACATTTCCATCATATATTTGATATAATGGTATCCCTTGATGTTGGGCTTAATATTTAAAGCCCGCAGAAGGTCATAAGCCACATTAGAAGGTTCGATGTCCTTTTCAACCACAACCTGCTCAACGCTTTCCGGGAACTGTTCTGCAGTGAAAACTCCCGCACCACGTTCTCTGGCAAACCGTACCACTTCCTCATCATTCGTCACAATCAAACGAAACATTTCTTTTGTCCTCCACATTCTTAATTATAATTTTGTGCAAACCAAAGTTTACATAAATTATTATAACATTTTTATATTCATATGTCAACCCTTATGGAAAGTTTTTACATATTACGTTACTAATATATGCTGCAAATGCAAAAAACGTTAGCAAAATTTACTAACGTTTTTTGACAGTTAATTACTAAATTAACTTTACTCTCATATTCGACTTCATAATCTTATTCATAGCGTCTACTTCTTTATCAATAACAGCTTGCAACTTTTCATAGTCAATTATCTGATTGTGGAATCCTACCCGGTAAGAAAACTGGGTTTGTTGAATAAGCTCAAAATTTCCAGTTTCAATGCCTTGCTCATTTAAGACATCCATAATTCTTATTGCAAAATAATCTTCTGCATATCTGTTCTGTTTTCCTTTAAGGTTGGTGAACACAAGATATACTGCTACAACTACGAAAGTTACAACCGCTATAATTCCTAGCATAATGAGGTTAACTATTTCTTTCCAAAGGCAAAAAACGCAATAGCACATCAAAGCCGCCATAATACCAATTGCGATACTAGCTATGACGCCGTACTTGTGGGCTTTTTTCTGGATTTCAATAAGTTTACCATATTTCATAAATATTTCCTCCGTTATGTTTGAATTATCTTACATATTTACGATTAACTCGCTTTAATATTTTATCACATTATGTCTACTTTGTCAAATTAAAAGCGTTTTATTTGTCATATATCACTTTGCAGAATTTTATGTAATTGTTTCCAAAAAACTTGTCTAATCTTGACAATATCTGTCGTAAAGTGTAGAATATGTATGTCATACTATACGATATCTATTCATATAGTTATAGGGGAAAACTATGAAATCAAAGAAAAAATATCTATTAAGTGTTATTTTCTTTGTCATATTGTTAGTATTAACGTTTTACTTATTGTTTAAAAACAACGATATTCAAGATGTTATAACAAATTTAAATAACATTTCTTATGAATACATTGTTCTAGGATTAATACTGGTTTTAACGTATTTATTTACCGAATCAATATACATTAAAATTATATTAAAATCACTAAAGCAAAAAATAAATTTATGGCAAGGATTTGTATATTCGTGCATTGAGTTTTACTTTTCAGCAATAACCCCATCGTCTACCGGTGGTCAACCCGCTCAAGCATATTATATGCATAAAGATGGCATACCTTTTACTAAGTCGTCTGTAACACTTTTACTTAATACAATTACATTTAAATTAGTACTACTTTTTATGGGACTTTTTGCCGTTATATTTTACCCAAACTTAATATTTAACAACTCTACACTTTTTACAATAATATTTATATTTGGGGTTATAGTAAATATAGCAATGATTGTCGCTTGCTTAATGCTTATGTATTCAAAACGTTGGATTAAAAGTATTGCTATATTTTGTATAAATTTAGGGCACAAATTACATTTAATAAAGGACAAAGATAAAAAAATAGAATCATTCTATAATCACCTTGCTGAATACCAAGAAAGTGCTAAATATATAAAAGAAAATCTGTGGGTTTCCGTAAAAGTATGTTTAATTACTTTTATACAAAGACTTGCAATGTTTTCAATTGCATATGTTGTCTATAGAGCATTTGGATTTAATGAGCACTCATATATTGAACTAGTTGTAATACAACTATCTATTGCTATAGCAATAGACTCTCTTCCACTTCCCGGTGGAATTGGTGCAAGTGAGGCAATGCTAATTTTAATATATGACAAAGTATTTGGCGAAAACTTATCCGTACCGGCAATGTTAGTTACACGTGGATTAAACTATTACTCTTGCTTATTATTAAGTGGTTTTGTAGTGCTTTTAAACCATTTAAGAATTACATTTGCTAAATCTAAAGATAAAGAAGAATTGGAGGAAAAATAAATGATAGGTTATTATAATTATACCGTTATACTTACATATCTGGGGCTCTCATCTGGAATGTGTGGTATATTTGCAGCAATAGAACAACATCCTGTTATAGCTTTAATTTGTTTAATGCTTTCTGGATTTTTCGATATGTTTGATGGTCTTGTTGCAAGAACTAAAGAAAGAACTAAAAACGAAAAGAAATTTGGAATAGAACTAGATTCTTTATCCGATCTAATATGTTTTGGTGTTTTACCTGCAGTTATTGGATATACCATTGGACTTAATACATGGTACTTAATTATACCACTTATACTATATGTTTTAGCTGCATTAATTAGACTTGCATACTTTAATGTTATGGAAGATGCTAGACAAGAACAAACTACAGAAGTTCGCAAGTCTTATGAGGGATTACCTGTAACCACAATTGCAATTATACTTCCACTGCTTTATCCACTTATTACACTTTTAGGAGATTTTGCATATTTAGCATATGGAGCATTACTACTTGTTATAGCCACATTGTTCCTATCTAAAATTAAAATAGTCAAATTAAAATTGAAAGGTATGATAGCTTTAGTGATAATAGGCACACTAATATTGCTATTATTGGTATTAACAAAAATATTATGAAAAATATAGAAAATAAAACTAGAGTGACATATTGCCAGAAGGGACAAGCTAAGTCCCTTTCCTTTTTATACACCACAAAATTAGGCAGAACGTGTTTAAAGTTTTTAGTTAAACCATCTGTATCTAAAATTTCAGGCAGATTTTTAAGTACACGTCTATCTTCTCTCATGATTAAAAACTTTGTTAAGAAAAATAACATAGATATGAGTGAATATGAACAAAGAAAATTTCGTTCATATAACGATTTTTTCACTAGAAAAGTTATAGATGGCAAACGTAACGTGGACATGGATAAAAAAGCTTTTATTTCGCCTTGTGACGCAAAACTCACGGTATATTCTATAGATGATACTAGCACCTTTAATATTAAAGATTCATATTATACTGTCAAAGATTTATTAGGTGGGAACGAATTATATAAAGAATATCAAAATGGTTTGTGTTTAATATTTAGACTTGCCGTAGATGATTATCATAGATATTGCTATATAGATAGCGGAACCAAATCTAATAATACTTTTATTAATGGTGAACTTCATACTGTACAACCTATTGCACTAAACAATTACAAAATATATAAAAGGAACTGTAGAGAATATACTATCCTACATACAGAAAATTTTGAAGACGTTGTACAAATTGAAGTTGGCGCATTACTTGTTGGTAAAATTGTAAATTTTCATAATGAATATTCATTCAAAAAAGGTGAGGAAAAAGGTATGTTTGAATTCGGTGGTTCTACTATTGTACTTCTTGTAAAAGAAAACACTATAAGTATAGATGATGAATTAATACGTAACACCAAAATGGGACTTGAAACCATCGTAAAATATGGCGAAAGGATTGGTATAAAATATGAAAACTCTAATTAAAAAAGTAAATCTAAAACTCATTTTAGTTATATTAGGCCTTGTAATATTTGAAGCATTTATATTCTTCCTAACTAAGCCTTTTATACAAGACCCATTTATTTTGGGAAGCTCATTAGATAATAAAATTCCATTTATATCACAATTTGTATGGATATATGTTTTTTGGTACACTATGCTAATCTGGGTTCCTTATTATATATTCAATAAAAATAAAGATTCATTTTACAAATATGCTGTGACCTTTGTTATAACAACATTAATTGCCGGTGTTATATTTGTATCATTTCCAAACACAGTTATTAGAGCAAATGTATCAGATACTAACTTATCTAGTCAAGTTGTTAAGCTTATATATGCATTAGATGACCCTGGTATAAACTGTTTACCTAGTATTCATTGCTTATACTCTTTCCTATTTATATTTGCAATACTAGATACTAAATCTAGTTCATCCAAATGGATGAAAATACTAGTCACAACACTTTCTATGCTTGTAGTATTCTCTACTTTGTTTATTAAACAACATGTAATATATGATGCTATAGCCGCATTTGCAATTGGAATTGTAACTTGGATAATTATAGATAAATGCCAGTTATATAAAAAAATAAATTTGTTAGATAAAACTATTAAAACAAGTAAAAAGTAAAAAGTAAAAAGTAAAAAACAAAAAAAGAAAATAACAATTATAAAATACCACACAAGTATAACTTGTGTGGTTTATTGTGGAGCGGGAAACGGGGCTCAAACCCGCGACCTTCGCGTTGGCAACGCGACGCTCTATCAACTGAGCTATTCCCGCATATTATATTGTATGCCAATTTATTTTATTTAATACCTAAATAAATTGGTGGCCAGAGACGGGATCGAACCGCCGACACGAGGATTTTCAGTCCTCTGCTCTACCAACTGAGCTATCTGGCCATATAAAAAAATGGCGACCTGGATGGGACTCGAACCCACGACCTCCGCCGTGACAGGGCGGCGTTCTAACCAACTGAACTACCAGGCCAAAAAAGTGGTGGGCACAATAGGGCTCGAACCTATGACCCCCTGCTTGTAAGGCAGATGCTCTCCCAACTGAGCTATGCGCCCACTCTTGTTGACAAGCAATATTATATAAAATATTTTGTATTTTGTCAACACATTTTTTGTATTTTTTTCTATTTTTCAATATTTTCTTATTTGTACTTTTAAACTCTGTTTATATATCATCAAAACCACAGCTTTAGCTGTGGTTTTGGTTTAGCAATTACGTATAAGATATAATGCCCCTAGAGATACACTAATATATAATGATAGTATACAAAGAGGCATTACAATATAATCATACCATCCATAATATATACAAGATGTAATGCTTGCTACTATTAGACCTAAAACGGCCCCCGCTATAACCTCGTGAGGTCTGTGTCCAGATTTAATATTAAGCTTATGTTTGATTTCTTCAGCAGTACTTGTATTCTCTGCTAACTCGCTTACACATTCACAAAGTTTTTGCACTGTGTACCGTACACCCAATGCATCTCTTACAACTATAAAGCAAAGCATAGTGATTGATGCTGAAACCCAAAGCCAAACTTCCACATTATCTTGTGCCAAGTATTTAACAACAGTATTAAACCATGAAATTGCTGTAATACTAGTCACAAAAGCTGTGTGGCTTGATGGATAGTTTCCGTCCGAAAACAGGTTTGCAAGTTTAAATTTTTGTTTATTTAACACCATATTAAAAAATATTTTAAGCACTTGAGATAATGAACACGAAATTATTGGGGTTAGTAACAAATAGCTAAGAAGTCTCATATCTTATCCTCCAATTATAGATAATAATATAAAAATAAACTACGCATATTATACTATGCGTAGCTTGTTTTGTCAAATTGCATCTTTTTTTGTTCTTCTACTCCTTGTTTGGACTTTACTATTTAATGATTTTAAAAATTCCATTAAATCTTTTTCATCCATAATATTAAACAAATAATTTCCTTGTATCATATCCACTTTTAATTTAAGTATTTTGTTTAATGTTGCTTCATCCTCTATTCTTGTAATAACAATATCGTACTCTAAATCACGAGCAAGTGTTACTATATCTTTTAAAACATTTGGACTAAATATACTATTAGAATCTATATATTTAGAACTTACCTTTACCTCATCTATTTGAAGTCTTCTAAACATATCCATTATTTCATGTTTTATTTCAAAGTTAGCTACAGAAATTTTCACCCCATATTTTCTAACTTTATCAAACATAACTTTATAGCTTTCTATTTTGTCTACATCTATCGTGTCAGTTATTTGAAGCATAAGCGTTCCTGGCTCAATAGGATTTTTCTCAAATATTTTACAAAGTTTTTCTACAAAATCTTTTCTTTGGAAATGTCTTAAAGATATGTTCATAGCAATGTTAACATTTGGATATCCTTCTTTTCTTAACTTATTTAGTTTAATTATTGCTTGCTCTATCATAAGCTCATCAATTCCAATTATAAGACCTATAGATTCAGCAAATTTCAAGAAATATTCTGCTCTGAGTTTACCTACCATTGGATGATTCCAATATAAAAATGCTTCCAGCCAAACTTGGTTTGGTTCTTTTAAATTTACCCTTGGTTGATAATCTATTCCAAACTCTTTATTTTCAAAAGCCGATTTTAGTTCTGTTTCCATTCTTTTTTTGTTTTCAGTTTTAGATCTTAATGCTGGGTTATGGAAATAATAATCGCTCTTTCCACTTTCTTTTATGTGATACATTGCAGAATCTGCAAAGCTTACTAGTTGAACGCTATCAGTTGTATCTTCCGGAAACATTGCAATTCCTAAGCTGTAATCTAGATTAACTTTATTTCCACGAATATCTACTGGTCTTACAACATTTCTTTGTACTCTTTTTACTATTGTTTCTACTTCAAGTTTAGTATCTGCTTTAGTTATAATTAAAGCATATTCATCTCCGCCAAGTCTAAAAACTTGTCCATGGTCTGCAACACCATCAACCAACCTTTTACCAAGTTCTATTAAAAGTTCATCTCCAGCATCATGTCCCATATTATCATTTATATGTTTAAAATCATCAAGGTCTAGGAAGCACAAAGCAAATTTTTCATCTTCGTGCTTTACCATTTCACCTATCACCTTGTTAAATTTATGTCTGTTACCCAGCTTTGTCAAAGCATCAATATATGCCGCCTGAGCCGCATCTTTGCTCTCTTCAATTTTAGATTTAGCTGTATATCCATAGGCTATCATACCTAGGAAAAATATTATAAATCCACTTAAAACTTGTATCATTATTGTTGATAGCTCAACTGACATATATTCTCCTCACTTTCATCTTATGTTACTTTTTGTATTTTATCATTATACGACAATATTTGCAATCCTACCTGGTATAATAATGGCTTTTTTAATTTCTTTACCTTCTATATATGGTTTTAATCTTTCATCATTTAACACTTGCTCTTTTACTTCGTCGGCTGTAGCACTTGTATTATGAGCAATTGTAAATCTTAATTTACCGCCAACTTGTACAGCAATCTCTACTGTACTTGTTTGTATTTTAGATTCATCATATTTAGGCCAAGCTTGGTCTACTATCATAGAATGTTCATCTATGCATTTATTCCATAACTCTTCTGCTACGTGTGGTGCTGTTGGATTTAATATAACTAAGAATTTGCTTAAATCCTCTTTAGATATTACACCTTTTTTATATACAACATTAACAAATGTCATCATTTGTGCAACTGCCGTATTAAATTTCATAACTTCATAATCTTCAGTTACTTTCTTAATTGTCCTGTTTAATTCTCTTGCTAGTTCTTCATCTTCTTTATCGTATTTATCTACAACTAAACTATCTAGTCTCATTACTCTGTCTAAGAATTTTTTAGCCCCTTTAACGCCGTTATCATTCCATGGAGCAGCTTCATCATATTCACCAATAAACAACATATATGTTCTTAATGTGTCTGCACCATATTCATTTACAATGTCATCTGGATTAATTACATTTCCCCTAGACTTAGACATTTTTTCTCCGTCAGAACCAAGTATTAAACCTTGAGTCGAACGTTTCGCATATGGCTCTTTAGTTGGCACTACACCAATATCATATAAAAATCTATGCCAGAACCTTGAGTAAATTAAGTGACGTGTTACGTGTTCCATGCCACCATTGTACCAGTCTACTGGTAACCAGTATTTTAATTTATCTAAACTTGCTAGTTCTAAATCATTTCTTGGATCAATATATCTTAAGAAATACCAGCTAGAGCCTGCCCATTGTGGCATTGTATCTGTTTCTCTTTCAGCTTCGCCACCACAACATGGACATGTAGTATTCACCCATTCAGTAGCTTCAGCTAGTGGAGATTCTCCATTAACACCAGGTTTAAATTCTTTAAGATTTGGTAAAGTTACAGGTAACTCTTTTTCAGGTACTGGAACTAGTCCACATTTTTTACATTTTATTATTGGTACTGGTTCTCCCCAATATCTTTGACGAGCAAAAGCCCAATCCTTCATAAAATAATTTGTTTTAGCATGTCCACAACCTTGAGCTTCAAGATAGTCTATCATTGCTGCTATTGCATCTTTTACGCCTTTACCGTTTAGGAAATCTGAATTTATCATTGTCCCATTTGCTATATCTGTGTAAGCCTCTTTAGATATATCTCCACCTTCAATTACTTGGATTATATCTATGCCAAACTTTTTGGCAAACTCATAGTCACGAGTGTCGTGAGCTGGTACCGCCATTATAGCACCCGTACCATATCCCATCATAACATAGTCTGAAACCCAAATTGGTACTTCTGTGCCATTTGCTGGGTTTATTGCTTTAATTCCTTTAACTTCAACACCTGTTTTATCTTTAGCAAGTTGTACTCTTTCAAACTCAGTCTTTTTCTTAGCATTTAATGCATATACTTCTATTTCTTCTAGATTTTCTATTCTATCTGCATATTTTTTTAGCATTGGATGTTCTGGTGCAATAACCATAAATGTTACACCAAACATTGTATCTGCTCTAGTAGTATAAATTTTTAATGTATCATCTAAATCTTTTAATTTGAAATCTACTTCTGCACCTGTAGATTTACCTATCCAGTTTTCTTGTTGTACTTTTACTCTTTCTGGAAAATCTACTTCATTTAATCCTTCAAGTAATTTTTCTGCATAGTCTGTTATTTTTAGCATCCAAACTTCTTTTTCTTTTTGGATAACTTCTCCATCACATCTATCACATTTTCCACCTTGAGATTCTTCGTTAGAAAGTACAACTTGACAGTTTGGACAATAGTTTACTTCTGTTATATCTTTGTATGCTAGTCCTTTTTCATATAATTTTAAGAATATCCATTGAGTCCATTTATAATATGCTGGATCAGTTGTATCTATTTGTCTTGAGTAATCAAAAGCGAAACCTACCGTTTTTAATTGTTCTGTAAATCTTTCTATATTTTGATCTGTTACAACTCTTGGATGTATTCCTGTTTTTATTGCATAGTTTTCTGTAGGAAGTCCAAATGCATCCCAACCAATTGGGAATAATACATTGTATCCTTCTAATCTTTTCTTTCTAGAGATTACGTCTAGACCAATGTATGCCTTAACATGCCCTATATGAAGTCCTACACCTGATGGATAAGGAAATTCTACAAGCCCATAAAATTTTTCTTTTGATGTATCATCTGTTGCATTAAAACAGTTAGACGAATACCATTTATCTTGCCATTTTTTATCTATTATTTTATCGTACATAATAATCCTTCTTTCTTTTTATAAAAACATATTTATTCCTTTTTCTATACATTCTATATTTAACGGAAATTCTGGACCTTCATCACCATCAACATCAGGTCTATCACATTTCCCTTCAAGCATAGTAATTTTAAACTTTTTATCTTTTAGATAAACTACATTATCATTAGATAAGAATTCTCCATTTTCAAATTCTCCTAATATTTTTAATGTTTCATTAAGTTTTCCTTTTCTTAATATTACCATATCCAACATTCCATCTTGTATGCTAGGATTGTTAGAAAATAGTTCTATTCTCCCAACACTACTTCCATTGAATATTATAAACACAACTACATTTTCCTCTAAAACAGCATCTTCCGTTTCAATTCTTATTTTAAACGGCCTTTGTTCAAATGGTTGTTTTGCAGCAGTTAGAAAATATGATAATTGTCCAAATACTTCTTTGAGTCGTTTATCTGTTTTATATGAAGTACTTGAAAACATTCCTGCAGAGAGAACATTTATAAAATAAGTATCGTTTACTTTACCTACATCAATAGGTTCAATATTTCCTTCTATTATCTTATCTACAGACATATCTACATTGCCAAATATGCCTATGTGATTTGCAAAGTCATTAGATGTTCCAGCAGGTATTATTCCTAGCGGCACATTTATTTCATATTTCATCATAAAGTTTACAACTTTATTTATCGTTCCATCGCCACCAGCCACAACAAGTGCATACGTATCTTCAGTTGTATCACGTACAAAATTCTCACAAGAATTTTCTTTTGAAGCACGAAAAGCTGTAACCTCAAATCCATTCTCATTAAATTTCCCTATAATATCACTTATAATTTCACTAGATTTATTTTGTCCTGCTGATTTATTATATATAAGTCTTATTTTTCTCATAAATTTTACCCCAATTTTAATGATATTATTATATTACACACGCCTCAAATTTACAAGTGTTTATTGAATTTTAATGTCTACTTTTAAGCATAAAATGCGAGGTAGAAATATCTACCCCGCATTTAAGTTAAACCTTTTGAACAGTAACATAACGCCCGCCAATGTCTTTAGCAATTTTTTTAATATTCATTCCGCCTCTACCAACTACCCTACCTATCATACATTCAGGGACTTTAAATACCACCTTGCCTTTTTCAGGTATTTTATCCTTGCGAATACAGAACCAGCATTTAGTCTTACTAAATGGCGCATCATAAAGATATACTAATATGTACTTCGCCTTTGTATGCTCATCAAACTCAACTTTTGTAGACCAAAATATGACAGCGCAAAGACCATCAACTGTTCTTTCTTCAAAATACTTTTCAAAAGCGTTCATTTTTACCTCCAGAAAATTATTTTTGGACTTTTATTTTAAATATAATAGCATTATACCATATTTATTACTAGTTTTCAACGTTAACAGAGTGCTGATAAATATCAGCACTCTGTTTTAATTAAAATAATCTCTGTTTTTACACATTCCCATACATTTATGCAGCCATTTAATTTCCTGATTAAGCCACATCTGTTCTTTTGCAATTTCTTCTTGTTTTTCTTCGCTAACAGCCTGAGGAGTTTCGAACAAACTGAACTGATGACCGGGCATATTGGTGTCAAGAGCTGCAACTCTTGCTTTAAGCTGTTCCCGTTGCTCCTTTATCTTATCTACCAACTTGCTTACCGTTGTACAATATCTATACGGCGGCTTAGATATCATATCCAAAAAATTTCGCCCTTGTTCTAACTGCCTTTTTACCCTTGGATTTGGCTTCTTAGGGTTGTATCCAACCATCAAAACTGCTAACCGTTTAGTAATTTCATCTTTCATTCTAGTTACTTTCATATTGCCACTGCGAATATTTGCCACATCAATCCCTCACTTTAAAATTATTTTTCGTGTTTTTTCGACATTACAATATTATTATAACATATTAGTTAATATATTGCAATTACACAAGTTTTACATTTTCGTTACCAAAATGTCTCGACAAATTTTGCATAACTCCCTCTGTAGGACTTACCCACCAATTTCTTGCAAGCATTTTTAAATCTTCTCTATTTTCAAAATACACGTAAACCGGTATTTCTCCTTCGCTACCCTTTAACAAATCAAACAGTTCTTTTGTTTTTATTTGTTCTTCTGTTTCATCACATTTAATTTTTATGAACAGTTTGCTATATACCCCTAGTTCTTTTATTGTATCTACTAAAATCTTAGGTTTCTCATTTTCTTTAAAGCTTATTTTTCCTTTAAGTTCAACTACCTTTTCTGATGTAATCAAAGATGAATTTTTTTCATATACATTTGGGAAAAATACCGCTTCAATAGAACCATACACATCTTCAAATTCCGAAAATGCCATTTGCCTATTATTCTTTGTAAATATTTTTTTAAGATTTGTAATTAGTCCACACATTACAACTTCTTTGCCATCATGCTTTTCTGTAGAATTTGTTTCTATTTCTTGTTCTTCCGTTACATTTGCTGCTTCTAATAATTCCGCTGTAGTAATTGTGGCTAACTTACTTATTTTTTCCATATAATCATCAAGAGGATGCCCAGATACATAAAGGCCTGTCATTTCTTTTTCCATATCTAACATTTCACGTTTAGTCGGCACTGTACCTGTTCTTAAAATATTATGCTTTGCTACTTCTACAGTACCTGCAATTGCATCAAAAAGATTTACTTGATTTGCAATATTACCTCTTCTTTCGTTTGCAATTGAATCTATAATACTTTCATAATTTGCAAGAAGGTCATATCTGTTATATTCTTTTTCAAGTTCATCAAACGCACCTGCTTTAATTAGGCTTTCAATACATTTTTTATTTACTCTTTCATTTTGTACTCTCTCTAGAAAATCTACAAAACTTTTGTATTTACCATTTTTCTTTCTTTCCTCAGTAATTTGTTCTATAGCAGATTCACCAATATTTTTTATTGATGCTAGAGCAAATCTAACATTTCCATTTATAACAGCAAAACGTGCATAACTTTCGTTTATGTCTGGTCTTAATACATTTATTCCAAGCAATTTACATTCAGCAATATATTCTGGGACTTTATCTAAGTTACCCAAGAAACTATTCATAGTAGCCGCCATAAATTCTGCTGGATAATGTACTTTAAGCCACGCTGTTTGATATGACACAACTGCATATGCTGCAGCGTGAGATTTATTAAACGCATATTTTGCAAACTCTGCCATTTCATCAAATATCTTGTTTGCACTTTCCTCGTCTATTCCTCTATTTACAGCACCGTCTATTACACGAACTCCGTTTTCCACTAGTCCATTTATGAATATTTCTCTTTCCTTATTCATTACGTCTATTTTCTTCTTACCCATAGCACGACGTACAAGGTCAGCTCGACCAAAGCTATATCCTGCAAGCTCTCTAAATATTTGCATTACTTGCTCTTGGTAGACCATACACCCATAGGTAGTTTTTAAAATTGGTTCCAGCGCTGGATGAGTATATTCAATATGTTCTGGGTCGTTTTTACACCTAATATATCTTGGGATTTGGTCCATTGGCCCTGGTCTGTATAATGATATAACAACAATAATATCTTCTATTGATGTTGGTTTTAGTTCTTTTATAACCTGTCTTATTCCTGCGCTTTCCAATTGGAATACGCCTGTTGTCTTTCCCTCAGATAACAACTTATATGTTTCTTCGTCATCGAAGTTATCCCCAAAATCCACATCTGTGCCGTGTATTTTCTTAACTAAGTACTTTGCATCATTTATTACAGTAAGAGTTCTGAGACCTAAAAAGTCCATCTTAAGAAGTCCTAGTTCTTCTAATGTTGTCATTGTAAACTGAGTAGATATCTGGTCTTGGTTTACGTATAAAGGCACGTAAGTATCTACTGGGTCTTTTGTAATAACAACACCTGCTGCGTGAGTTGAAGCATGTCTTGGAAGCCCCTCTACCTTCATAGCAAGGTCAATAAGTTTTTTGGCTTCATCATCATTATCGTAAAGGAGTTTTAATTCTTGGTTGATTTCGAGTGCTTTTTCTATTGTCATTTTAAGGTCATTTGGTATCATTTTGGCGATTTCATCTGCTCTTTGATATGGAATATCTATTGCACGTGCTACGTCACGTATTGCACCCTTAGCTTTCATTGTACCAAACGTTATAATTTGTGCTACGTGATCTTTACCATATTTTTGCGCTACGTAGTCTATTACTTCTGGTCTTCTTTCAAAACAAAAGTCTACGTCAAAATCTGGCATACTTATTCTTTCAGGATTTAAAAATCTCTCAAAGATTAGGCTAAATTTTAATGGGTCAATGTCTGTTATTCCACTAGCATATGCAGCTACCGAACCAGCGCCCGAACCCCTTCCAGGTCCTACTGGTATTTTTTGTTCTTTAGCATAGCGTATAAAGTCTGACACTATTAAAAAGTAATCTATAAATCCCATTTTATCTATTACGCCAAGTTCGTATTCTAGTCTTTCAGATGCTTTTTCGTAATTCTCTCCAGAATATCTTTTTTTCAAACCTTCATAGCAGAAGTTTCTAAAAAAGTCATAGTGCGTGATACCGCCTGGTATATCAAAATTTGGCAGGATGGTATGTCCAAACTCAAACTCAACATTACATCTATCTGCAATTTTTTCTGTGTTTTCCACAGCAGAAATAACATTTCTAAATGCCTTTTCCATTTCTTCTGGAGATTTTACATAGAACTCGTTTGTATCAAAACGCATCCTGTCTGTATCTGACATTTTCTTTTTAGTTTGTATACATAGTAGCACTTCGTGTGCATAGTAGTCATCTTTAGTTAAGTAGTGGCAGTCGTTTGTTGCAACTAGTGGAATATCTAACTTATTAGACATTGCAACTAAATTTTGATTTACCACCATTTGTTCCGGATATTTATTATCTTGTATCTCTAAATAATATCTGCCTTTAAATATCTCTTTATATTTTAAAGCTATCTCTTCTGCGCCTTCTATATCTCCAGCTGTGATTTTTCTCGCAACAGCCCCTGCCATACAACCACTTAATGCAATTATATCTTCATTGTATTTTTCAAGTACTTCTAAGTCTACTCTTGGTTTATAATAAAAACCTTCTGTATATGCTATAGATACAAGTTTTACTAAATTTTTGTATCCATTATTATTCATTGCAAGTAGTATTAAATGATTCGGTTCTGTATCTACTTTTGCCTCTTTTTCAAATCTACTTCTTGGAGCAACATACATTTCGCAACCAATTATTGGTTTTACTCCTTGAGACTTACACTCTTTATATAGTTCAATAGCGCCAAACATATTACCATGGTCTGTTATGGCCACAGCATTCATTCCTAATTCTTTAGTCTTTGCTACCAATTCTTTTATTTTATTTGCACCATCAAGCAAACTATACTCTGTGTGCATATGTAGATGTACGAAACTCATTTTACCACCCACCTCATTATATATTGTTTAATTCTTTTTTACAAGAAAAAAAGAGACAAAAGAAATTGTATACAATCTCTTTTGTCTAAATTCTTTATTTATACCGCTTCTACTTCGCTTTTTAATTCAGCTACTTCGTTAAGTTCAGTCCCACCATCAAGTTCAAAATGTTCTTCAACAATTTCTACGCCGTCTTGAGTAGCTCCTGTTGCATTTTCCACTTGTTCTACATCAGTTTCTGTTTCAGTTTCAGCATTTTCTTGTTCCTCTTGAGCTTCTTCTTTTACGTATTTTTCAAGTTCTGCTGTTATTTGTTCTTTAACCGCTTCAGACTCTGTTGTTAAAAGCGCTTGATTTAGCATAAATTCCATTAATCCTTCATCTTCATGAAGTTGTCTTGAATATTCTAAATATTCATCTTCAGTTTTTATGCTTCTATGAACATCATTAACTAATGTTTTTATCTTTGTATCATATATTTCTTTGTAGAAATTAATATAATCTTCTATATCTATGCTTCCTCTGTCAAGAGATTCATCATAAACTGCTTGTATTTTTCCAAATACTTTATCTATAATTTTGAAATATCTATATGAGTTTTTACAAATGTTTGTAATTAAAGAATATTCATAGTTTAGTTTTTCAATGTCTGAATCTAACCCTTTTAAAGTTGCTTCAATTACAAGCTCTATAATATCTCTTTCATCATTTGGAAGTTTAGATATGTCATAATTATCATTAATATAATTTACGTATGTTTTTAAATATTCAAATAGTTGTGTATAACAAGTTTCTGTATAGCTTCCATCTGCAATTTTCGCATCAATTTCTTCAGCACATTTAATTACTTGATTATACTTTTGACTCTTGCCTTCATCTTTAATGTCTTGTTTAACTTTTTGTATAACGGAAGATATTATTAAAAGCATATATTTGATATCTTCTTTATTTTTAAACTTACTTCTAGAAACTCTATCATATTCCATTTCTATAAATACTTTTTGTAAATTTAATCTTTGAATTTTATCTAT
>JAZSRF010000051.1:0-2183 GCA_045538335.1 Clostridia bacterium
ATACTTTCATTCTATCTCAGTAAAAACGAAATAGAATCATGCAAAAATATTATATTTAAAAAAAGTTTATAAAGCGTGAATACAATCAAAGAATTAATAAAAAAAATCATTCCTGACAATCAATTATGGGAATTGGGTATAATAAGAAAGTCACCTTACTATTTTTCCTTTAAGAACAAAGATAAAGTTAATCCTATGGCTATTTTTTCAATGGATGGAAAAATGTTTAGTAATGGATTTGCAGATAGATTAAGAGGGATGATATCAATATATGCATATGCAAAATACAACAATATAGACTTCCGTATAGACCATCAAATACCATTTAAATTAGAGGATTATTTCGTTCCTAATCACTATGATTGGAGATTAAAAGAAAACGAAAAAAGCTACAATTTATTGTACTCATGGCCAGTTGTATTATTAGACTATACTAAAGGGAAAAGGTTGTTTTATTTAAACAAGCGAAAACAACATCATTTTTTCTCAAATATAAATTGTATTGAATTATTAAATAAACATTATCAAAGAAAATATAAATACGCTGATTTATTTGCAGAATTATTTAAACCATCTCCAAAATTACAAAAAGAAATTGATTTAAATATAAATGAGTTAGGAAAGAATTATATTTCTGTATCTTTTAGATTTATGCAATTAATGGGTGATTTTAAAGATATTAGAGGAGAAACTCTTGACATCGAAAGTCAAACTAAACTAATAAATAAGTGTAAAGAATTACTAAGATCCTTACATTTAAAACATACGGGAATAGACAGAATTCTTGTTACATCAGATAGTCAAAAATTCATAGAAAGTATAAAAGACCTAGACTACATATACACAATACCAGGTAAAATAGGGCACATAGGTCATACAAACGATCAATCTACATACCTAAAAACAATGTTAGATTTCTGCATAATATCAAAAGCACAGAAAGTATACATGGCATATACTGATAAAATGTATAAAAGTAACTTTGCTAAATATGCTTCATATATCACAAATGCTCCATTCGAAGCTGTATCATTTTAATCTTTATTTCAATGAAAAATAAACTTATTACAGTAACGTCGCCACTACTTCCAAATCTAGAAGAGTTTAATCAAATGCTTCAACAAATTTGGGATAAAAAATGGATAACCAATAATGGCTCTTTTCACAAAGAGCTAGAAAAAGAATTATGTGAATATCTAAAAGTACCATTTATTAGTCTATTTACAAATGGTACATTACCACTGATAACTGCACTTCAAGCTCTCCGTATTACGGGCGAAGTGATAACCACTCCATATAGTTTTGTAGCTACTACCCACTCTTTGTGGTGGAACGGTATTAAACCTGTATTTGTAGATATCGATCCCCAAACAGGAAATATTGACCCAGACAAAATAGAAGCAGCCATAACTTCAAAAACAACAGCTATTATGCCGGTACATGTTTATGGAAAACCATGCGATACTGCACGTATCCAAGCCATTGCCGACAAGTATGGATTGAAAATCATCTATGATGCGGCCCATGCATTTGGAGTAGAAGTGAATGGAGAAAGTATTTTGAATGCTGGCGACATGTCCACTTTGAGTTTTCATGCAACCAAGGTATACAACACCATCGAGGGGGGAGCCTTAGTGATGCATGATGAAAAGACTAAAAAACGTATTGACTATTTGAAGAATTTTGGCTTTGCGGGAGAAACAGAAGTTGTAGCACCTGGCATTAACAGTAAGATGGACGAAATGCGTTCGGCCTATGGTTTACTAAACCTAAGACAAGTGGATGCAGCCATCGAAGCACGTCATCAAGCAGCCATACAATATCGCGAAGCTTTACGCCCCATAGAAGGAATTACCTTTATGGATGATATGCTGGGGGTGAAGCACAATTATAGCTATTTCCCTATTTTCGTAGATGCAGAGAAATATGGTATGACTCGTGACGAACTATATATCAAGATGAAGGGACAAAATGTGTTAGGACGTCGTTATTTCTATCCACTCATCAGTGAGTTCTCCACTTATAGAGGACTCTCTAGCTCTGCAAAAGAAAATTTACCCAATGCACATAAAATGGCAGATAGTGTAATTTGTCTTCCCATGCATCACGAATTAAATGCTGATGATTTAAAACGTATCCTTGACTGCATTATCAAGTAAAAAAAGTATAACATATATGAAAGA
>JAZSRF010000006.1:0-46319 GCA_045538335.1 Clostridia bacterium
AAGTATAAAATAAACAATAAATTGGCTTGATGTCGATAAAATAGGTGTGGATAATGAAAAGGTATTCACACCTTTTTTTGACTATATTTTTGCTATTGAGATTACTTGGCAAAAAACACATGCCTTAAAAAGTGTATATCAAAACTCTTAAAAAATGTATATTAAAATTCTTAAAAAATGTATATTTGTATTGAAAAGAATATAAAATAGTAGTAAAATTATAATAGGATTTAAAAGGGGGAGAAAAATGACATTACGTAAAAATGAATATATAGATAGATTAGTGGATAAAAAAATAGAAGAATACTTATCTGTATTTGGTGCTATAAGCATTGAAGGACCAAAATGGTGTGGAAAAACTTGGGCATCTTTAAACCATGCAAATAGTGTTTCGTATTTAGATGATGAATCTACTAAACAAAAAGCGGAATTAAGTTTGGATTTAATATTAAACGAAGATAGACCTCAATTAATAGATGAATGGAATTTGATACCTAAAGTTTGGGATGCAATAAGAAGAAAATGCGATGAAACAACTGCTAAAGGAAATTACATATTGACTTGTTCAACTAAATTGAAAGATGAAGCTCAAAAAAGCAATATTCACCATTCTGGTGCTGGAAGAATTGGAAAAATTAAAATGAATACAATGAGCCTATATGAATCATCTGATTCGACTGGAAGAGTATCAATAATGGATATGTATAATGGTATTTTTGAAAACGGTTTGCAAGAAAAAATAAGTCTAGAAAAATTAGCAAGTTTAATTATTAGAGGTGGTTGGCCTTCAAATATTAAAACTGCAGAAGATAAAATAAATATAGTTCCTAAAAGTTATATTGATGCCATTTTAGATAAAGATATACATGACGATAAAAAAAGAGATAGAAACAAAATGTCGATGCTATTAAATAGCTTAGCAAGGAATGAATCAACAATAGTAAACAATAAAACTTTATTAAAAGATATAGGCGAATATGCAAATGAACAAGAAATAATAGAAAGTAGAATAACAGTAGATGATTATTTAGATGTTTTAAGTAGATTACATATTATTGAAAATCAAAACGCATATAGTGCAAATTATAGATCTCCAGATAGAGTTGGAAAGTCAGCAAAAAGACATTTTACAGACCCATCTCTTGCATGTGCTTGTTTAGCACTTACTAAAGAGAAATTATTAAATGATTTAAATACGTTTGGATTTATGTTCGAAGCTTTAGTAGAGAGAGATTTAAGAGTTTACATGGAATATTTGAATGGTAAATTATATCATTTTAGAGATAATGTTTCAGGTCTAGAAATTGATTCTATATTGGAATTTGAAGATGGTGAATATGCTGCAGTGGAAATAAAATTAGGTTATAATCAAGTGGAAGAAGCAAAACAAAATTTACTTACATTTAGTAATAATATGTTAAAGAAACCTAAGTTTATGTGCGTAATAGTAGGCTATACAGACGTTATTGCAAAGGACCCTGAAACTGGAATATATATTCTGCCTATTACAGCATTAAAACCATAAAATTAAATAAGTGAGGTATTGTATGGAAATAGCAAAACACATATTTAGAGGTTATGATATTCGTGGAATATATGGGGCAGATTTGGATGAAGAAGTAGCATATAAAATAGGGCAAGGATTTGGTTCATATATATCCGAACTTGGAAAAACAAAAGCAATAGTAGGTTATGATAACAGAAGTTCATCTGTATCTTTAGAAAAAGCATTAATAGATGGAATTTTAAGTACAGGAATAGATGTAGTAAACATTGGACTTGTTACTACGCCTATGTATTACTTTGCCTGGGAAAAACTAGGCATATACTCAGGCCTTATGATAACAGCAAGTCACAATCCAAAGGAATATAACGGCTTTAAATTCGCTTTTGATGAAAGTGGAAATGCTTTTGGAGAAAAGATACAAGAGTTTAGAAGATATATAGAAAAAGGTGAATTTAAAACAGGTAAAGGAAAACTAGAATATGCAGATATACGTAAAGATTATTTAGAACTAGTAAAGTCTAGTATAGATTTAGGAGAAAAAAGACTTAAAGTAGTAGTTGACCCTGGAAATGGCACAGGATGCGTTATAATTAAAGATGTATTTGAAATGTTTAATATAGATGCAACATATATTTGTGATACAAATGATGCAGCATTTCCAAATCATCATCCGGATCCAAGTGTTGAGACTAATCTTGAAATGTTAAAAGCTAAAGTAAAAGAAGTAGGAGCTGACATTGGACTTGCATTAGACGGAGATGCGGATAGAATTGGTATAGTTGATGAAAACGGCACATATATTTGTCCTGACCACTTTATGATAATAATATGGAGAGATATAATTAACAAAGTGGATAACAAATGCGCTTTGTATGATGTAAAGTGTACAAAAGCTATAGCAGATGAAATGAAAAAACTAGGTGGAACAACTTGTATGTACAGAGTGGGTAATTCATATATAAAAGCAAAGATGAAAGAAGGAGATTTTGCTTTCGGTGGAGAACTTTCAGGCCATATGTTTTTTAGAGATAAGTGGCCTGGCTTTGATGATGGAATTTATGCTGGTTTAAGAATAGTAGAAATTCTATCTAAAACAGACAAAAAAGCATCTGAACTATCGGAGGGAATAAATAAATACTATTCAACACCAGAGATAAAAATTAAATCTACTGAGAACGAAAAATATTTACTTGTAGAGAAAGTAAAAGAGTATGCTGAATCTAAAGGTTATAAAACAATTACAATAGATGGCGTAAGAGTGGAATTTGAAGATAGTTGGATGCTTGCTCGTGCAACTCAAACAGGACCAGATGTGTCGCTAAGATTTGAAGCAACAACAGAGCAAAGGCTAAAAGAATTAATGAATGAATTTAGAAAAGTAGTAGAATTTTAATAAAAGGAGAAAGAGTTATGAAATCAGGATTTGTAGCAGTAGTTGGAAAACCAAATGCGGGAAAATCTAGTATGGTAAATAAGCTTGTTGGGTTTGATGTGGCAATAATTACGCCAAAACCACAAACAACAAGATTTAACATACAAGGTATAAGAACAACAGACAAGTCTCAAATTATATTTATAGATACGCCTGGAGTACATAGCCCAAAGAACAAACTGGGTGAATATATGATGAAAGGTGTAGGTCTTGCTGTTGATTCTGTAGATAGTATACTATACCTTGTAGATGGGGCAAAACCTGTACTAGACGAAGCTAATAAAAGAATAATTGAACAAATAGTAGAAACTAAAAAGAAAGTTATTCTTGCTATAAACAAAGTAGATAAAATAAAGAAAGAGAATATATTAAGAATTATTGAAGAATACAATAAACACATATTATCTCTAGGTGGAAGTTTTGAAGCCATTGTTCCAATATCTGTATATAATTCTGATGGATTAGAAGACTTGGTAAAATGTATTGAGGATACTTTACCAGAAGGTGATTATATATTTGAGGAAGATGAAGTAACAGATGTTACTGAACGTGAACTTGTAGAAGAATATATACGTAGTAAAGCATTAAAATACTTAGATGAAGAAATACCACATGGATTAATAATACAAGTAGAAAGTATGAAAGATAGAGTTACTGAAAATGACAATACTGTTTACGATATAGAAGCAAACATTATATGTAAAAAAGATTCACATAAAGGAATAATAATTGGAAAAGACGGTGAAATGCTAAAACGTATTGGAACTGCTGCAAGACGAGATATAGAGCTTATGTTAGATGCTAGAGTAAATCTTAAACTTTGGGTAAAAGTTAGAAAAGACTGGGACGATAACGATAGTTACTTAACATATTTTAAGAATAAAATTCGCTAATATTAAACAATATTTGTTGTATAACAAGCCTCTCACTACATAAACTATTAGTAGGTGATAGGTATGGAAGAAAAATATTGGGATAGCTTTGAGACAAGTGGCAAAATAGAAGATTATTTAAGATACAAAGGAATACAGAACATTGATGGAGTAAGTTTTGATGGGGGATTAAATGAAGCTACTGAAAGTGAGAGGAGTAGTAATCAAGGAAGTACCATATAAGGATAATGACAAGATTATAACTCTTATGACAGACAAATTAGGTAAGATTTCATGTATGGCAAAAGGGGCGAAAAAGACAAATTCGGCTCTTCTTGCTTCATGTCAGCTTTTAGTATATAGCGAATTTGTATTATACAAAGGGACAAGTTTTTACCACATAAATTCAGCAGAAACAATAGATACATTTTATTCTTTAAGAACAGATTACGATAAACTTCAAAAAGCATATGAAATAACTAAAGTGTTAAATAGCTTAGTTGTAGAAAATGAAGAAACTGAAAGTATACTTTCACTGTATTTAAATTCACTTTTTGTAATATCTAAAGACATGCTTAAATTTGATTATATAATGAGTATATTTAAACTTAAAATGTTAGTGCTTTTGGGATATAGTCCAAGTATTGTAACTTGTTCAAATTGCAGTAAAAGAATGCTTTCTGAAAACAATATTGGATATTATTATTCGTTTAATACTAATAGTGTCTTGTGTGGAGAATGCTACAACAAGCTAAAACAGCAAAATGAAGCTAAACTAAAAAATGGATGGTATATATCAATAAGTATGGCAGCTTTTTATGGTATTACATATATAGTAGCAAGTGATACTAAAAAAGTATTCTCATTTAAAGTGGATGATAAAGCTCTTTCGGAAATAGTAAAAATAGCAGATAGGCTTTATTTAGAACAGATTAATTTTTAGTATATGTATATATCACAGATACTTATAATTGACATAATATAAGTGTCTGTGATATAATATACTTGTGAGTTAGACATAAACTTCAATAAAATTATAGAGGAGAGTTAATATGAACAAATCTAGAAGCTCAAATTTTATCAAACGCATCCAAAAAACAATTGGCATAAGTACACTTGTGGCTTCGGGAATATTTACTGTGCTACTCATTATTGTTGGCACTTGGAATAGGCAGCTACATGGCGCGGCACCTACCTCCTTGATATATGCATATATGGTCACAATGGCGTTGACCTGGCTGCTTGGTATAGCCTATTGTATTATTTGGGTAGGTATGAGAATCTACGCAAAAAAGAAATAATATGTCTCAAAACAACAAATGCTTAAGGAGTGGATAAAATGAATAAGGAAAAGTTTGTAGATAAACTTACACGGTGGCAGAAACCGTTAAAAATGGCAACTATCATATCTGCTATAGTATTCGGTGTAATATTTCTTATCCTCTTTATTTGGGGAGCAGTAGCACCTTATACAGAACCTATGTGGTTGGTGTGGACTCTTATCGTTGCAACGTTGTTCCCGTATTTGTTTGGTGGTGCATATTTTGCAAATGATACCATCATCAAAATCTATACAAAAAAGAAAAACAAAACCTAATTATAAGCCTGGAAACATTAATTTGTTTCCAGGTTTAGTTTTTCTAAATTTTATGCAAAGAAATATTCTCAAAAGTTTGCAAAATAGCACACTTTGGTATATAATGTATGAGTAATTATTTGGAAAAATTTATGGAGGTAAATATGGTAATTTCAAGTGAAGAAGTAAGACACATAGCTAAACTTGCAAAATTAAGTTTAAGTGATGCAGAAGTAGAGAAATATTCTAAAGAATTGGGACAAATTGCAGAATTTGTTGCAGAGCTTAACCAAGTAGATATAACAGGAGTATCACCTACTGCACACGTTGTAGATAAAAAGAATGTATTTAGAAAAGATGAAATGAAGGATTCTTTTCCTAGAGAGCAAATACTTAAAAATGCACCAAGTAAAGAAGCTGGTTGCATAAGTGTTCCAAAGGTAGTGGAGTAGGAGGAAGCTATGTACGAGAAATTAACAATACATGAATTAAGAGATAAAATAACAAATAAAGAAGTTACAATAAAAGAAGTACTAGATGATGTATTTACAAGAATAGATGCGGTAGAATCTAAAGTTGATGCATATGTAACATTAAACAAAGAATATGCATATAAACGTGCTGAGGAGTTACAAGCAAGAGTGGATAGCGGAGAAACTTTGGGTAGCCTAGGTGGAATACCTATAGCACTTAAAGACAATATGTGTATGAAAGACACATTAACTACTTGTGGTTCAAAAATGCTTAACAACTTTGTAAGTCCATATGATGCAACTGTTGTTAAAAAATTAGAAGAAGCTGACGCAATTATAATAGGAAAAACAAATATGGATGAATTTGCTATGGGTTCTTCTACAGCAACATCATATGTTAAGAAAACAAAAAATCCTTGGGATTTAGACAGAGTTCCAGGTGGTTCAAGTGGTGGAGCAGCAGCTTCAGTTGCAGCAGATATGGCTATAGCATCACTTGGTTCAGATACAGGTGGAAGTATTCGTCAACCAGCTGCATATTGTTCAGTAGTAGGACTTAAACCAACATATGGACTAGTATCTAGATTTGGTCTTGTTGCTTTTGCATCATCTTTAGACCAAATAGGACCTTTTACAAAAGACGTAAAAGACGCAGCTATAATGCTTGACGTAATTGCAGGACATGATTCAAAAGATACAACATCTGTAGAGACGGAATGCCCAGAATATGAAAAATCATTAACTGGGGATGTTAAAGGACTAAAAATAGGTGTTCCTACAGCGTTTATAAGTGAAGGATTAAATCCAGAAGTTAAAGTTGCTTTTGAAAAGTCGTTAGAAACATTAAAATCTTTAGGCGCAGAAGTAGTAGAAATATCTTTGGATTATGCTAAATATGCTTTACCTACATATTACATTGTAGCTACAGCAGAAGCATCATCAAACCTTGCAAGATATGATGGAATAAAATACGGATATAGAACAGAAGATTTTGAAGATTTAGAATCAATTTATGCTAAATCTAGAACAGAAGGATTTGGAGAGGAAGTAAAAAGAAGAATTATGCTTGGTACATACGTACTTTCTTCTGGTTATTACGATGCATATTATAAACGCGCTGGACAAGTGAGAACATTAATTAGTGAAGAGTTTAAGAAAGTATTCGAATCAGTTGATGTTATAGCGCTTCCAACTTGTCCAAATACAACATTTAAATTTGGTGAAAAGAGCTCAAATCCGGTTGAAATGTATCTTGAAGATATATTTACAGTTCCAGTAAACATTGTAGGAATTCCTGGTATATCTGTACCTTGTGGTTTTGATACAAAAGGTCTTCCAATAGGACTACAATTCATAACTAAAGCATTTGATGAAACAACACTTTTAAATACAGCTTATGCTTATGAACAAAATACAGAATACCATAAACAAAAACCAAACATATAAACATAAAAGGAGAAATTATGTTACAATCTAAATTAATATCAGATACAAAGAAAGAATGGCCAAATGAAGCAACTTTAAAAAGTCACGGGTTGCTTCTTAAAGGCGGATATATAAAACAAATGGCAAGTGGAATTTTTACACTTATGCCACTTGGTAAGAAAGTAGCAGCTAAAATAGAAAATATAATACGTGAAGAAATGAATGCTATTGACGCCCAAGAAATTCTTATGCCAGTCGTTGCAACTAAGAAACTTTGGGACAGCGCAAAAAGATATGATGCAATAGGTTCAGAACTTTTACGTTTCAAAGATAGAACTGGGGCAGATATGGTTCTTTCTATGACACATGAAGAAGCAGCAGTATTTAGTGTGCTTAATGAAGCATCTTCTTACACAAAATATCCATTTTCTATTTATCAAATACAAACTAAATTTAGAGATGAAGCAAGAAGCAGAGGTGGACTAATTAGAGTTCGTGAGTTTACCATGAAAGATGCATATTCTTTCCACACTTCAGAAGAGTCATTAAATGAAGTTTATGATAAATACTATGACGCATATAACAGAATATTTGCACGTGTTGGTATTCCTGAAGTTGTACCAGTAGCATCAGATACAGGTATGATGGGTGGAAGTGGTGCACACGAATATATGCTTTTATGCGACGCTGGTGAAGACAAGATAGTTGCATGTAAAAATTGCGATTATAGCGCAAATATGGACGTTGCTGTATGTAAATCACAAGAGCCAATAACTACTGAGGTTAAAGAGTTATCTGAAGTTCATACACCAGATGTTAAGACTATAGAAGATTTGGAAAAGTATTTAGGTGTTCCAAATACAAATTTTGCGAAAGCTGTTGTATATTACAGAATAGATACAGACGAAACAGTAGTTGTATTTATTCGTGGAGATAAGGAAGTAAATGAAACTAAACTTAGAAACATACTTAAAGTTGATGATGAACACTTAGTTCCAAAGGCTGAAGAAGATGATGGTTTGTGTTATGGATTTATTGGTCCGGTAGGACTAAAAGCAAACGTTAAACTTGTTACCGTTTGGGATAAATCACTCGAAAATGAAGCTTGTTTAGTTGCTGGAGCTAATAAGAAAGACTACCACATAACAGGCGTTAACATCAAACGTGACACAGGAAATGTAGATTTTGTGGATATTGCCAAGGTAAAAGATACAGATTATTGTGTAAAATGTGGAAAACAAGCTCTAAGAGTTTCAAATGGTATTGAAGTAGGTAACATATTTAAGCTTGGAACAAAATATACAAAAGCTATGAATATGACTTACCTAGATGAAAACGGTAAATCACAAACTCCAATTATGGGATGTTATGGAATTGGTGTTGGACGTCTTATGGCTTCAGTATTAGAAGCAAGAGCTACAGAAAAACAGGTTAACTGGCCACATTCTATTGCACCATTTGACGTACATATATGCCCATTAGATTATACTAAAAATGATGAGGTTAAAGCTAAAGCAGATGAGTTATATAACAACCTTATATCTAAAGGTTATGATGTGCTTTTAGACGATAGAGCCAAAAGTGCTGGTGTTAAATTTGCAGATGCTGACCTTATTGGTGCAAGTGTTAGAGTAGTTGTAAGTGGTAGAAACATGGAAAATACAAAATATGAAGTCAAAGTTACAGGTGATGCGGAAGCACAACTTGTAGATATGGATGCAATATATGAATTTATAGAAAACAAAATGAAAGGATGGGAAGTATAAAAATGAGAGAAGATTATGAGGTTATAATAGGACTTGAGGTACACGCTGAACTTGCTACAAAGAGTAAGATTTATTGTGGCTGTTCAACAGAGTTTGGTTCTGACCCAAATACACACGTATGTCCAATTTGTACTGGAATGCCAGGAGTACTTCCTGTACTTAACGAAAAGGTAGTAGAATATGCAGTAAAAATGGGACTTGCTACTAATTGTAAAATAGCAAGATTTTCAAAACAAGATAGAAAAAATTACTTCTATCCAGACCTTCCAAAAGCATACCAAACTTCTCAATATGACCTACCTTTGTGTTATGAAGGACATGTAGATTTTATGGTGGATGGTAAACCTAAAACTGTAGGGATTACAAGAATACATATTGAAGAAGAAGCTGGAAAACTTATACACGATCCATATACAGGAGATACATTAGTAGATTTAAACCGTTGCGGAGTACCGCTAATAGAAATAGTATCTGAACCAGATATACGTTCTAAAGAAGAAGCAATTGAATATATGCAAACATTAAAATCTACTTTGGAATATCTTGAAATATGTGACTGTAAAATGCAAGAAGGATCTTTAAGATGTGATGTTAACCTTTCAGTTAGAAAGAAAGGCGAAACAAAGTTCGGAACGAGAACAGAAACTAAAAACTTAAACTCTTTTAAAGCTATTGGTCGTTCAATAGAATTTGAAATAGATAGACAAATAAAAGAACTAGAAAATGGTGGTCAAATTTACCAAGAAACAAGACGTTGGGATGATGATAAGGGAATTGGATATGCCATGAGAACTAAAGAGGATGCTCATGACTACAGATATTTCCCAGAACCAGACTTAGCACCTATAGTTCTTTCAGATGAATATGTAGAAGGCTTAAGAGCGTCTTTACCAGAAATGCCAAACGTAAGACGTGACAGATACATAAATGAATTAGGACTTCCAGAATATGATGCAACACAAATTACTAACTCAAAACATATGGCTGAGTTTTTTGATAAAGCAGTTGCAAAATGCGGAAATGCTAAACTTGTATCTAACTGGATTATGTCTGACCTTTCAAGAAAACTAAATGAAACTGAAATGGAAATAATAGATGTTAAATTTACAGCAGAAAATTTAGGAGAGCTAATTGAGCTTATAGATAAAGGTACAATATCTTCAGCAATAGCTAAAAAGGTATTTGAATTTATGTATGAATCTGGAGATAATCCTGCTAAAATAGTTGAGGAAAAAGGACTTGTTCAAATAACAGATGAATCTGCTATAAAAGACATGGTTATATCTGTAATAAATGAAAATGAACAATCTGTACAAGATTTCCTAAACGGTAAAGATAAAGCGGTTGGATTTATAGTAGGTCAAGTTATGAAAGCATCTCGTGGTAAAGCAAATCCAGGTGTTGTTAATAAACTTATTATGGAAGAATTAAATAGAAGAAAAAATGGATAATTTGTACTACCGTATGTGAGGTGGTAAAAATGAATGAAAAAGAAATTTGGACAAAACTATATGATGAAGCATTAAGTGTTTTAAATCCAAGAACAGTATCTCCATTTATAGAAGTAGGTGGAGTAGGAGCGGCAATACTAACAGATAAAGGTAATATATATAAAGGTGTATGTATTGATACTGCCTGTACATTAGGAATGTGTGCTGAAAGAAATGCCATAGCTAATATGATAACAAATGGTGAATCTAAAATTACAAAACTTGTTTGTGTAGATAGAAATTACGAAGTTGGTTCACCTTGTGGAGCGTGTAGAGAATATCTAATGCAACTAGATAAGGATAGTAAGAGTATTGAAATATTGTTAGATTATGAAACACTTAAAACCATAAAATTAGGAGAACTCATTCCTGATTGGTGGGGTTATGATAGATTTGAACAAAGTTAACAAAAATAAAAATTTAAAATAAAATGTATAATTTATATAATTTTACAAATAATATATTTAGACACAGGTCATTTACACTTTTGACCTGTGTATTTTTATGTAAAATAGGGCTAGAAAAATATGCATGTTTATGATATAATATCTTAGCAATATAAAAATGTTAAGTGCAAAATTGTAACTTGAGGAGGTTAATGAACATTGGTGAAAGGAGAAAAATTATAAACTAAACAAGAAGCAATTTATTAGAACCAAGTAAAAATAATTAAAATCCAAAGGAGAATACGTGTATGTGCAAAATTAAAATCGACCTGGACAGTTATAAAGAGTTTTTTAAAAGCGAGTGTGGTCTTAAACTAATCACAGAAATTATTGATAGTGGCGACTATGATGCTGTAAGAGGCTTGGCAAAATGGAGCGAATGTACAGCAGATATTTTGGATAAAATTGCTACAAAGTATATGTCCACAGAGAAGGTCAGAAAGAACTTGGAGCTTCTTGAAGATGTTGCAGAACATTCTAAGGTTTCTGTAAAAACATTGGAAAAGCTTTTTGATTTTGCAAGTGGATTTGTAAATCATTATGAAGAAGCTATAGAAGTACTTGATGAAATTGCAGAAAGTAAAAAGCTAAATGACGATATGGCTTGGAAGTTATATAACTTGGCCGTAAAGAAGGCTTTGCTTGATGTTATTGAAGAGCTTGCTGAAAATAACAAAACTCCGGATGAAATCCTTTTTGCAATTTTGGATAATTATAAAAAAGAGAGCAAACAATGTATGAAGGCATATGAGCAAATTGCAAAAAGATATAAGAAGGTAATTGAAAAAACTAAAAAAGAAGAAAAGTAATAATATACCAGCAAGGGAATTCCCTTGCTGGTATATGTTATTAAACTGAAATAAATATATAGAAAACTGAAGAAAAGTGTGATATAATATACAGGCATTAGATTTGAGTAAGATTATAATAATAATCTTAAAAAACAGTAAAGGAGAAGTATAATGAACTATATTAAATTTTACTTGGAAAAACATGAAGATTTTTTGTTCTCAACTGAGGGACAAGTTTTTCTAAAAGAAATGGCAACTAGTGACAACACTGAGACTGTAAGAGGTGTAGCAGCTTGCCATCAAAGCACGGCAGATTTATTAGGACTTATAGCAAACCGGTTTGTTGATTCGGAAGAAAACTATAAATTCGAAGAGTTAGAAGCACTTGAAGTATTAGTAACAGTTGTTGACAATGAAAATACAGATGCTGAAACACTTGAAATGGTATGTACACATGTATTAAAAGAAATATCTAATTATGCAGTATGTGAAGACGAGTATAAAGTTTGTTTGATGACTCTTCAAAAAATTGCTGCTCACCATAATACAGATGAAAAAATATTGAGGAAACTGTTAAACCATATGACTATATCATTCGAAGAATATGTTGTTCTAAATGAAGGCATTAGTGATGAACTGTTGATTGAAATTATGGAACAAACCAAGTCATATGATACAAAAGCTGCAGCATCAGGGGAACTTCTAAAAAGGTTTAAGGAATTTAAGAAAACTCAAAAACATCAGGAGGAATCATAATGAAACTCACAGACAAAACTAAAAGAAAAGCATCTGAGCAACGGCTAAAAAGAATTAAATCATACTATAAGGCTTATGGCAGAGGCGACAGTATATATGATAGAAACTTAGTAAAACATGTTATATTAGGTAAATATCAACTAGGCAATGAATTTTATTTAATTATTCAGAATATGCACGGTGAACTATTGCTTCAAAAGTTGGTATATAATGGTAGTGTAGATATTGTAAACGTTTCTAGAACTGGCAGACAATATGCAAAAAACAAGGATACTTTTGATAGTTGGTTTGAACAGGTAGAAAATTATATTAATAAACAAATTCGTTTTTATTATAATAGAATGACTTATGGAACGAGATTTAAAGAAGAGAATTATGCTCTTATATTAAAAAAAGGATATCACGGCAAATTCTATTTTGTATTACGTGACAAAAATAGAAGACATTTAATAGCTAAACTTAGTTGGTGTTGGTATACAGATGTAAGAGTAAATATAATCTCGGCTGAGGAATTCAAAGAAAACAAAGATGTTTTTGATTCATGGATTAACGAAGCAAAGTTGCAAAATAAATGAAATTGATTTAAAGCGTTATTAATGAAATCTAGGTAAATGTATATACATTTACCTAGATTTTTTGTTTACCGAAGTTAAATTTGTCTTGAAAAAATATACGAAAAAACATCTTGAAAATTATATATTCTCGTGATATACTAATTTTGCAAGTAATATAATAGATATTATTTTAAAGGAGGATATGAATTATGGAATTAAAAGGCTCAAGAACTGAAGCAAATCTTATGGCTGCGTTTGCTGGTGAATCACAAGCAAGAAACAAGTACACATATTATGCTTCTAAAGCAAAAAAAGAAGGATATGAACAAATAGCTGCAATATTTACAGAGACTGCAGATAATGAAAAAGAACATGCTAAAATGTGGTTTAAATTATTACATGATGGTAGTGTTCCAGATACAATAACAAATCTAAAAGATGCTGCAGCAGGTGAAAATTATGAATGGACAGATATGTACGCAGAATTTGCAAAAGTTGCAAAAGAAGAAGGTTTTGATAGAATAGCATATTTATTTGAAGCTGTTGGAAAAATAGAAAAAGAACACGAAGAAAGATACGTAAAACTTCTACAAAATATAGAAGAAGGAAAAGTATTTGAATGTGGTGAAATAAAAATTTGGAAATGTAGAAATTGCGGACATATTCATGTAGGACTTAAAGCTCCAGAAATGTGCCCAGTATGTGATCATCCGAAAGCATATTTCGAATTAAAAGCAGAAAATTATTAAAACATATGCCCGTAGTTTACGGGTGTATTTTGTTATATAGGGAGGGATAAAATGGCAGAAAAAGTAATAAATAAGCATACAGCAGTATTTTCAGGACAAGATTTAAATTATGATTCTCAAGAGTTTAGTGGAGCAAAATTAACAGCTGTATTTGGAGGTATAGATTTAAATTTAACAGGTGCCAAAATACAAAATAATGCTGTAATTAGCGTTTGTGCAGTATTTGGTGGAGTAGATATAAAAGTACCAAAGGAAACTGCTGTAGTGGTAAAAGCAACAAGTATATTTGGTGGTACAGAAAATAAAGTAGAGGTATCACTAGCGGAAAAAACAATATATATAAAAGCATTCTCATTATTTGGTGGTTGTGATATTAAAATGGAAGATTAAAACAAGTTAAGGATATATGCTATATAACATATATCCTTTGTTTGACAAAGGACTTAAAATAGTGTAAAATTATAAGAGTAATTTACATAAAAAGGAGAAGATATGAAACAAACAACATATATA
The DNA here is from genome assembly GCA_045538335.1 of Clostridia bacterium. GTDB lineage: Bacteria > Bacillota > Clostridia > TANB77 > CAG-465 > UMGS1649. Next base: position 14,351 of record JAZSRF010000006.1, read on the forward strand.
TTTGGACATAGAAAACCAGATACAGATTCTGTTGCATCAGCAATAGCTTTGTCTTATCTAAAAAACAAAAGAGGTCATAAAACAATGCCTGTTGTTCTAGATGATATAAATAAAGAAACTGAATTTGTTTTAGATTATTTCGGTATTAAACAGCCGGAATTTTTAAACGATGTAAAGCTTAAAATCGAGGATGTTAGCTATTATAAGGAATGTTATATATCAGAAAAAGAAAGTATAAAAAACACATACGAGTATATTAAAGAAAAAAGCATAACAGGTGTTCCTATAGTAGATGAAAATAAAAAACTATTAGGTCTCGTTACTGTTAAAATGATAGGTAATGAATTAATAAGTGGAGACTTTACGCATCTTAAAACTTCATACAATAATATATTAGATACATTAAAAGGCAGAGAAGTATTAAGAACAAATGATGAAATTGATGGTGAAATACTTACAGCCGCATTTAAAAGTGCTACTATTCTAAATACTATAGAGATGAACCAAAATAATATAGTGATAGTAGGAGATAGACATAGCATTATAGAATACGCAATAAAAAGTAAAGTTAAACTTGTTGTTATCGTTGGTGGCGAACAAGTTAAACCTGAGCATTTAGAACTTGCAAAAGCTAATAATGTAAGCATAATATCTACAGATTATGATACATTCCATACAGCTAAATTAATAGGCCTTAGTGGTTATGTAGGAACACTTTTACATAACGCCAGAATAGAAAAAATAAACGAAAAAGATTACTTGGACCAATTTATGGAACTTAGTAGCAAACAAGGATATAACAACTATCCTGTTGTAAACAAAAAAGGTAAATGTGTAGGACTTATAAGAGTAACGGATATAAAAGAAAAGAATAGAAAAAAGGTAATTTTAGTTGATCACAATGAAGCCGCACAAAGTGTTATTGGAATTGAAGAAGCTGAAATAACAGAAATCGTAGACCACCATAAAATAGGAGATCTTACAACAAATAAGCCTATTAATTTTAGAAATATGAAAGTTGGAAGTACAAATACAATAATATATATGCTTTATACTGAATCTGGAATAAAGATTCCTAGAGATATAGCAGGGGTTATGCTTTCAGGAATTATTTCAGACACATTAAAATTTACCTCTCCAACAACAACAGAGATGGATAAAAATGTAGCACACATTTTAGCAAGAATAGCAGAGGTAGACATAGATGAATATGCGCTTAAAATGTTTAAAGCTGGAACGAAACTTGATGGCAAAACGATAGAAGAAATAATTCTAACAGATATGAAAATATTCCCTATTGAGGATGAAAAAATAGCAGTATCTCAAGTATTTACTTTAAACTCAGAAGAAATTTTAAATAACAAAGCAGAGTACATACAAGTGTTAAATGAATTATCTGAGTCTAAATGTTATTCACTTACAATGCTTTGTGTTACAGACATTATACAAAATGGGTCATATATATTATATAACACAGATTATGAAGAGAAGGTTAAAGAGGCTCTAGAATTAAATGACATATATCAAGGAATATATGTTGATGGTGTACTTTCAAGAAAGAAACAAATTGTACCTAAACTTATGGGATATATAAAAAAATAAGATTACCTTGAAAACTTTACATAAATTTGGTATAATACACTTGTACAAACGATTTATCCAAGTGCATGTAATGCAAAAATAATTTTTTTGGAGTGTGATTTTATGGGTAAAATTACTAAAAAAGAAATTGTTATTAAAAAATTGGATATACGTTATGGAGTAGAAAAAGCAGAACAAATCGCAAATGAAATTACAAGTGAAGGATATGAATTGGTAAGTGCTACAACAGGTGGTTCTGAAACAGGACAACTTACAAAACTTATTCTTGTATTTAAAAAGAAATAAATTATTAAGGGAATGCAAATTGCATTCCCTTATATTTGCATTTGACAAATTTATCCAAAAGATATATTATTATATTATGAAAAACGGTAGAGGAAAAACGGATGCGCTAGGTGCGTTGGCAATACTATTAATATTGCCAACGATAGTGTATTATAAAGAAATATTAATTATATGTTTAATAATATTGTTAGTAAAACTCATACGTAAAATAAAGAAAAGGGTACTTATACGTAAACAAGAGAAGTTAAGAGGCTATTGGCGTAATAATTACATAGATTATGTTTCAGATAAGAATGAGTATGAGGAATATTTAAATGATAAAAAATTTCAAAAAGGAAATCAGGCTGAGGAGAAAATAGTTAAGATATTAGAAAGGATATTTAAAAAAGAAAATATAATTCACGATGCATATTTTAGAGATGATGAATTTGTTACGACTCAGGTGGATATAATGGCTATAGATAATACAGGAATATATGTAATTGAATCTAAGGCTTTTTCAAGTATAATAAAGGGAAAAAGTAATGAAAAAATGTGGGTACAATTATTTGGTGGGAAAAAGTATAATAGATTTCATAATCCTATTAATCAAAATAAAAGACATCTAGAAGCTGTAAAAAATAATTTAAAAGAGTTTACTATTCCAGAGGAGTGTTTTAAATCTTATATAGTCTTTGGTAATAATTGTAAGTTAGATGTAAGCATTGATGAAAATTGCAAAGCAAAAGTTATACAGCAAAAAGATTTATTATATTCCATTTTAGCAGAAAGGAAACATACAGAAAACATATTAACGGAGGAATTAGTTAATAAAATATCCATAAGATTTAGAGCACATTCAAATATAGATGACAAAATGAAAATGGAGCACATAAAAAGAAGACAGAACAATGTAAAGTATGTGGTACAAAAGAGATAGAAATATCTCTTTTGTTTTTATATAAATGTAGTTAAATAAGGCGTTCAAAGTTACAGATAATGCTTGTAATATATATGTATTCGTTATATAATAATGAAAATCACATAATTTGACATATAATTTTGTAAATTGTGGGATAATTATATTGTATAATAATTACAGGAGGATGAATATGAAAATAATAATAGACAAAACAACTGATGACGAAATTGTAAAAGAGAAAAAAGTAAAAATTAATGAAAAACCAGAAAGGTATATAGTAAGTAAAAAAAGTAGTGGAAGTGGTAAATATATAGGCGTACTTGCTCTTGGCGTAATAGGTGGAGTAATAGGTGGCGTATTATCTACATTAATTCTTGTGGAAGATATTAAGCTAGATAATAATTCTAAACAAGATGGAAATGTTACTAATTCTACAGTTACATCATATAATTTTGAAACAGTAGAAAATCCAGTAGTAGCCATTTCTAAACAGGTTGGACCATCTGTTGTTGGAGTAAGAGTAACATATAAAGCACAAACTTTCTTTGGAACAACTGAAGCAGAGGGGGAAGGCTCTGGAATAGTTTATTCTAAAGATGGATATATAATAACAAATTATCATGTAGTAGAACAAGCAATAAACGATACATCAGCTAAAGTTCAAGTAATACTTTCTACAGGAGATATATTGGATGCGAAAGTAGTAGGGGGAGATTCAGTTACAGATATAGCTGTTATTAAAGTGGAAAAAGCTGACCTTACAGCAGCTGTATTTGGAGATAGTGATGCTATTGAAGTCGGAGAACTAGCAGTGGCTATTGGTAATCCGTTAGGTCAAGAATTTGCAGGCTCTGTGACAGTTGGATATGTATCTGCTGTAAATAGAAGTATAACGAGTAGCGGAACAACATATAACCTTATACAAACAGATGCAGCTATAAATTCTGGAAATAGTGGAGGACCTTTAGTAAGTTCTAGTGGTAAAGTTGTTGGTATAAATACAGCTAAAATTTCTGCTACTGGTGTAGAAGGAATGGGATTTTCTATTCCAATAAATGAAGCTTTACCAATAGTAGAGGAGCTTATAACAAATAAAAAAGTTGCAAGACCATACATAGGAATATCTGGAGTATCAATAGATGCTACTGATGCGAAAAGATATGCATTGGTTGAAGGTGTATATGTTCAATCTGTTGAAATAAAAAGTCCGGCAGAAGTTGGAGGAATTCGTCAAGGAGACGTTATAGTTGAAGTAAATGGTACAAAAGTATTATCTGTACCTGAAATCAACGTAATAAAAAACAAACTGAAGATAGGAGATAAAATTAAGGTTAAAGTATATAGGGATAAAGAATATAAGGAACTTACGATAACACTAGGAGAAAACTAAAAAGGGTGGTAGTATGTATAATATTTGTTTAGTTGAAGACGAAAAAAATCTAAACAACCTTGTAAAAACATATTTAGAAAAAGAAGGTTATAAAACAATTCAGTGTTTTAGTGGTAAAGAAGCATTAAACGTAAAAGAAAAAGTTCATTTGTGGATTTTAGATATTATGCTTGGAGATGAGGTAAGTGGTTACGATATTATAAAACACATAAGAGAGAAGGATTCTGTTGTGCCAGTAATATTTACATCAGCCCGTGATCAAGAACTAGATAAAATAATAGGTCTTGAGATGGGGAGTGACGATTATGTCACAAAACCATATTCTCCAAAAGAATTAATGCTTAGAGTTTCTAATATTTTAAAAAGAGTATATAAAGCAGATAGTTCGAAAATTGTTTATGAAATGTATAATATTAACAAGGAAAAAAGAACAGTCTATGAAGGAGAACAAGATATTAAACTTACAGCATTAGAATTTGATCTTCTTGTACTTTTATTAGATAATATGAATAAATCTTTTTCAAGAGACGAAATATTAGACAAAGTATGGGGCACAGAATATTTTGGTAGTGATAGAGTTGTAGATGATTTAGTACGTAGGCTTAGAGGTAAGATGCCAGCTCTTAATATAAATACAATTTATGGATATGGGTATAGATTAACATGAGATTTAAATATAGAATTAAAAAGGTAGAAAATATGAGTTTAAATAAACAACTAGTGTATGTTACACTAGTTGCTCTTTTAATATGTTTAGTTATTATGGGAATATTGTTACCTCGTTTTTTAAAACCATTCTATGAATATTCAATATATGAGTATTTAAAACAACCATCAAAATATATAGACCCTAGTACAAACAAAATGGGTGAAGATATTGCTTTTATAATTATTACAAGAAGTGGAGCAATATATACGTCAGACAATTTGAACAAATTATTGCAAAATTTAGGATATAAAGAAATATTAAACTATGCAAGTGAAAGTGAAACTAAAGGAAAATTTGAATATAATGATGTTACATATTATTATTTATGGGGAGAAAATAACGGAGCAAAGAATTTGATTCTTACGGACGATAGTAGTATAAAATCTCAAGAAAGAAGTCTAACTAGAATAATTGTCCCAACTATGATAGCTACGATAACTGTAACAGTTGCACTATTATTTACATGGTCGCAATATGTGTTAGGAAAGATAAAGAAATTGGAAAGAAAAACAAAGTCATTAATTACTGGTGAAAAGGTAGAAGGTAGAGAATTTATAATAGACGACGAATTAAATGAACTTAATAGTACTATAGAACAGGTAGATAAACAGCTTAAGCAAAAAGAAGAATACAAAAACATGATGTTCCAAAATTTATCTCATGAATTAAAAACACCAATATCTGTTATACAAAGCTATATTGAAGGTGTAAATGATGGCGTTGTGGATAAGGAAGATGCTTTAAAAATAATTGAGGAAGAGACGAGCACATTATCTCGCCAAGTTCAAACAATTTTACACATAAACAAAATAGATTATATGAAAAGTAATAAAGAATACAAAGATAGTAGAGTAAATATAGACAGTATAATCTTAGATTCAGCAGAAAAACATAAACTAATTCGTACAGATATTGAATTTGTAACTAACCTTAATAATGACAAATACTCTAATGAATTTAGAGGAACTGAGGAATTATGGACATCTGTTGTAGATAATATTTTGGGTAACTTTGTAAGATACGCAAATAAACAAATTAGAATTACAGTAGATAATGGAACAATAGTATTCCAAAATGATGGCGAGAAGATTAAAGAGGAAATGTTAGATAGAATATTCTTACCATATGTTAAAGGAAACAAAGGGCAAACAGGATTAGGACTTTCTATCGTAAAGAAAACAGTAAATGTTTTTGGTTATGATATAACAGCAGAAAATATGGATGATGGCGTTAGGTTTGTAATTGGCTGAAGTGTAAAAGAAAAAATAAAAACAAATATTTCAGTAGTATATTTGCTACTGAAATATTGCTTTTAAGCTACTTTTCGTATATAATATTTGCATATTTAGGAGAGTAATTATGGAAGGAATAAATTTAAGAGATAAATATATAGAATTTTTTGAATCAAAAGGACATGTTAGGGTTCCGTCTGCACCTGTTGTGCCAGAAAATGACCCTTCAGTTTTGTTTAATACAGCTGGTATGCAACCACTTGTACCATATTTAAAAGGACAACCGCACCCATATGGAAAAAGACTTTGCGACTACCAAAAATGTGTTAGAACAAATGACTTAGATTCAATTGGAGATACAACACACCATACATTTTTTGAAATGCTTGGTAACTGGTCTCTAGGCGACTACTTTAAAAAAGAATCTGTTAATTGGAGTTTTGAATTCTTAACAAAATGGCTAGGAATTCCTGTTGAAAGACTGGCCGTAACAGTATTTAGAGGAAATGATTTTGTAGAAAGAGACGAAGAAACAGCTGGCTATTGGAAAGAATGTGGAATTCCAGATGAAAGAATTGCATATATGGCTGAAGAAGATAACTGGTGGCCTAATATGGAACTTACTGGACTTTGTGGCCCAGATACAGAAATATTCTACTGGAGAAGCACGGATGAAGTTCCTGTAGAATTTGACCCAGCGGATGAAAGATGGGTAGAAATTTGGAACAACGTATTTATGCAATATATGCATGAAGAAGATGGTAGCTTCACAGAACTTCCAAGTAAAAATGTAGATACTGGAATGGGAATGGAAAGAGTAACTGCAATTCTTGAAGGTTATACAGATAACTATAAATCTTCTATATGGCAAGATGTTATAGCTAAAATAGAAGAGGTTTCAGGTCTTTCGTACGAAGGTAATGAAAGAGCAATGAGAATTATAGCGGACCACTTAAGATGTGCTATATTTATAGCAGCAGACCCAGCTGGAATAAAACCATCTAACACAGACCAAGGGTATATCTTAAGAAGATTATTAAGAAGAGTAATTCGTTATGCTAGAGGATTAAATATAGACATAGATAGTAACTGGGAAGAACAAATTGCTATAGTTATAATGGATAAATATAAAAAATATTATCCGGAATTTGAAGCAAACTATAACGTGGTTTTAGAAGTGTTAAAGACTGAAAAAATTAAATTTAACAGAACTCTTGAAAAAGGTCTTAAAGAATTTGAAAAAGTATCATCGCATATAACAGATGGTGTTATGGATAAAGATACTGCATTTAGACTATATGACACATTTGGATTTCCATTAGAGCTAACTGTAGAATTGGCTGCAGAAAAAGGAATAAAAGTAGATGAAGAGGGATTTGCAGACAAATTTAAAGAACATCAAGAAAAATCTAGAGCTGGTTCTGAACAAAAATTTAAAGGTGGACTTGCAGGAAATGGTGAGATGGAAACTAAATACCATACTGCAACACATCTCTTAAATGCAGCACTTAAAATGGTTGTAGGGCCTGATGTACATCAAAAAGGTTCAAATATAACAGCTGAAAGAATGCGTTTTGACTTCTCTTGTGATCATAAATTATCTGACGAAGAAAAAGCTAAAGTTGAAGAATTGGTAAATAAGTGGATAAGTGACGCAATAGATGTTGAAGTATGTGAAATGAGCAAACAAGATGCAATAAATTCTGGAGCAGAGTGTATGTTTATTGAAAAATATCCAGATGTAGTTACAGTTTACACAATCGGAGATGTTTCAAAAGAACTTTGCGGTGGACCTCACGTTAAAAACACATCAGAACTTGGTAAATTTAAAATAAAGAAAGAAGAAGCAAGCTCAGCTGGTGTTAGAAGAATAAAAGCAGTTCTTGAATAGGAGTGATAATATGGATTGCCTATTTTGTAAAATAATAGCGGGTGAAATACCTAGCAAAAAAGTATATGAAGATGACTTTGTATATGCTTTTCATGACATAAATCCAGTGGCACCTGTACATGTAATTGTGGTGCCAAAAGTGCATATTGAAAGTGCAAATGCTGTGGATGGAACAAATAGTGAAAATGTAAAATATATATTCGAAGCTATACCTAAAATTGCAAAAGAGTTAGGTGCAAGCGAAGATGGCTTTAGAGTAATAACAAACATAGGAGAAAATGGTGGACAAACTATTAAACATCTACATTTCCATATTATAGGTGGAACTAAATTAGGAGAGAAGTTGATATAGTGTTAAGACTTGTTATCTTAAATCCTATGGCAGGTACTGGTAAAGGGCTTAAGTATTTAAGAGGGATTGAAAATGTATTTACAAATATACAAAAAGAAGGTTTAATACCAAAGGATAAAGTGTGCATTGAACTTACTAAGCATATTGGACACGCTACAGAAATTGTTAAAGATTATGTAGAAAAATATACGGGTGAAATGGTGGTATATGTCGTAGGTGGTGATGGCACTTTATCTGAGGTAGCTGAGGCAATTAAATATGTAGACAGAGTGTCTATGGTAGTAATACCCAGAGGTACTGGTAACGATTTTGCACGTGCTACAAATTCATATAAAAGTATGCGTAAGATAATACGTAAAAGTTTAACTGAAAAGCCAGTTAAAGTGGATAGCATAAATATTGGAAAGGGTACTTGCATTAATGTATTAAATGCAGGCCTTGATGCTGCTATTGCTGGCAATATGGAACTATTTAGAAAATGGCCATTAGTGTCAGGAAGTATGAAGTACAAGTTAGCAATTGCATATACAATATTTGGCGCAAGAAAATACAAACTAAAAATACGTGTAGACGATAAAATATATAAAGGCGTGTATACTTTAGTTGCTATAGGTAATAATAAATATTATGGTGGTGGAGTAAAAGCGTTACCGTACGCTGAAATTGATGATGGTATGCTTGATGTTTGCTTGATAGACTCAACAACACTAATACAGAAATTATTTTTCTTACCTAAGTTTAGTAAAGGTAAACATGAAGGGATAAAATTAGTTAAGCTTTTAAAAGGTAAAGAAATCTCTGTTGTATCTACAAGAAAAATGCCAGTAAGTGTAGATGGAGAAATATATTATACAAACAGATTTAAAGCAAAAGTTGAAGAAAAAAGTGTTAATATTATAAAAACACTTGACAAATAACTAAAAATACATTAAAATTAATTGTGTTCGGTGGATATAGCTCAGTTGGTTAGAGCGCCAGGTTGTGGCCCTGGAGGTCATGGGTTCGACTCCCATTATTCACCCCACAAGAAAACCATATATTGGGATGTAGCCAAGCGGTAAGGCACCACACTTTGACTGTGGCATTCGTTGGTTCGAATCCAGCCATCCCAGCCAAATTAACTCTAGATTATAACTAGAGTTTTTATTTATATAAAAATATATTTTTATTAAATGGTTTGACAATAAAAAACAAATATGGTATAATTCTAAACGAGTTTATTAAAGATATGTTACATAACTATGTGGCTATCTCAAACTCACATTATAATTAATGGAGGTATTGTTATGAAGAAAATCGTACTCGGCGGCGCAAAGTTTTTGGGTCTGTATCAGGTTTCTGGCGGCGTGAAGCTCGCTATGCATGCTTGCAACTGCTGCAAGTCCTGTAAGGCAGGCAAGTGCTAAAAGTTATGGGCTTTTGCCCGTAACTTAGTTTGGCAAAATAAATCCTAAGGGATACAATGTACGTAAGTCAATTCAACGCATGAAAAAAGTTTAAGATTAGTGGGAAACCACTAATCTTAACTTTTGTCAAAGGAGGAATATTATGTTAGGTATATCTTTATCTGCGCCTACATCTGTGGAACTTACGCTTACAAAAGCATGTAATCACAAGTGTTTGCATTGCTATAATCCGTGGAGAGAACAGGCAGATTGTAAGACGTCTGGATTTAGCAAAGAGCAGCTGGATGTCATTGCATCTGAGCTCAAGAAAAATGATGTTTGGCATGTGACACTTTCTGGTGGCGAACCTCTTATGAGACCGGATGTGCTTATTAATGCTGCTAAAGTATTAAAGGATGTAGGAATTACCTTTAGTATGAACACAAATCTTACTTTGATGACGGAAGAACTTGCTAAGACGCTTAAGGAAGATTTGGAATGGTCTACTTTGATTCTTACCTCCTTGCCCTCTATTCAGCCTGAACTTTGTGATACAATCACTCAGATTCCTGGAAGCTATGAAAGAATCTTGAAAGGAATTGCTATTTGCAAAGATTATGGGTTTAGAGTAGGAATTAATATTGTTATTTCCCAAAAGAATAAAGCAGACCTTAAGAATATTAAGGAGTTTATTGCTAAGAACAGAATTGACTACCTTTGCATTTCCATTGTCATTCCTCCAGCATATGACAGTGAAAATCCGGATTACTATCTTAAAAATGAAGATATTTGCGAGCTTGCAGATTCTCTTATGGAAATTAAGAGAAAATACGGTGTAGATGTTGATTCAATTACGCCTTTGCCTATTTGCATCTTGAAAGATGTAAATAAGTACATGGAGATTATTGCAACGACTTGTTCGGCTGGTCTTACTAGATGTACAATTGATACTGATGGCAATATCTTTGCATGTTCTCATGAGGAGGCTCCTTATGGAAATATCTTTACAGATGGTCTTAAATCGGCCTGGGAAAAGATGACCAACTGGAGAATGGGAGAGAAGCTTAACCCGGAATGTAAAGAATGCAAATATCTTGCCATTTGCGGCGGCGAATGTCGTATGATGAAGAATCAGGATAACCAGTACTATAAGCTGGATAAGGATGCAGACATTCAGTATAATCCTCCGGGTGAAGACAGTACGATTGAGCCTGCTACCATCTACAATGTAAATCTGAATGTGAAAATCCGCAAGGAATCTTTCGGTGCTGCAATTAGGGTAGGATACAGTGAGTATTTTATTACTGAAGAAATTCTGCAGTTGTATTATCTTTTGAGGAGACTTAAAACTTTCAAAGTAGAGGATCTTTTTGACTATGTTGAGCAAGGAGAATTGCTGACTGAGGTTTTAACTTATCTTCAGGATATTGATGTAATTAACAGAGCATAAAAAAAGAGGTGCACTTCGATTGAAGTGTACCTCTTTTGGGTATTTCAAACCTCAGAGAGTTTTTCTCCGAGGTTTAAAATACTATTTTTGTTGCTATTTTATTATTTCAACACATTTTGATTAAGTATAAGTGTGCTATAGATAAATAACACATCTTGTTTATCAAAAGTTATATATTGTTCTAATAAATTACTAGAAACATATCTTAAATCTATAAGTGTTATACTGCTATAGTTTTCTATAAGAAGTGGAGCTAAACTACTTCCAAATGAATCTCTAAATAGTAGTAACTCATTATTTGTTTTAGCGTTAGGATTATCTATACTAATAAGTGGAGTAGCACCATAAAGATAAGTATCATATCTATCTGCAGAAGTTTCATTAGTGTACACTGGACCAACTTTTTTAGTTTCATAGTTATATACTGTAGCATTTAAAATTGTATTATTTGTTAAAGTATATAATGTATCTGGTTTAACATTTGTAGCAAGTTGTCCGTAATATGTACCATAGAAATCTCCTAGACTACGAATGCTATATACCATACCTTGAGTAGAATTCAATTTCATGTTTTGCTCAAGAGTATTTACCACGTTGCTTAAGCTTTCTTGTTTCCAATGTAGGTCAGTTCTATAATAATCTTCTAAGTCTAAATCATTCCAAATATCTATGTATGTTAAATTAGCTAGTTTGTTATTTGCAGTATCTTTTATTTTATTATAGTCTATTCTTAAATGGTCGTCATTTTCCAAGTAGTAGTTTTTATCTGGAATAATAGCATAGTATATATTCATATTTTTATCTTTTAAATACTTGTTATATACATTTGCTATTTTGTCTATTGATTTGTATAGATTAGTTTCGCTTAGAGGATAGTCCATTTTGTAAATAGCGTTATCTTTTTCAAACAATTTATTATTATCCTTTTGATTATATACATTAATATTAAATAAAGACTTAATACTTCTAAAAGTATCTCTTAATGCGAATTGGTCTGTTGTATATTTTTCAAACTTATCCATTGTATCTCCGCTTTTTATTGCTTCTAAAGTGATTTTAGGAAATGTTTGAAGTGCTCTACGTTCAGATTCAGATATTGTTTTGTCTTTTACAACAAGGTTCATTATAAAGGCTGCAAATATAATAATAACAAAACCAACGGTTATTATTATGTTTTTAATTTTGTTTTCCATATTACACCTCCTAAAACCTAAAGTACAAGAATGGATTAAATGTACTATCTATAATATAGCTTGTTGAAAGTACAAGTATAATTAATAAAAAGATAGGTTCAATCACATTCGTAAATTTTGTAAGTTTTTCACTAGTTACTAGTGTTTTAGGTAATCTTGTTGCACCAATTATTCCTATAACTAATACTACCAAGAAACTCTTTAAGTAGTAAATACTTTCTGGTGACACTATAGATGTAGTATTTACTCCAACAAGTCCACCTAAGTTTTTAAATATTTCAGTTGTACTAGTTCCACTGAATATTACAAAGCTTACCATTACAATAAATAACACATATATTCTAGATATAATTTTTGGTAGTTTATCTAGAAACTTCTTTAAGAATAATTTTTCTATCATAAGAAGTATTCCAAAGTATAGTCCCCATATAATAAAGTTCCAAGCAGCACCATGCCATAGTCCTGTAAGTAACCATACTACCATAATATTTCTAATCCATTTAACTTTGCTTACCCTGTTTCCTCCCATAGGGAAGTAGATGTAATCTCTAAACCAAGTGCCAAGAGACATATGCCATCTTCTCCAAAATTCTGTGATACTTGTTGAAGTATATGGGTAGTCGAAGTTTTCTAAGAAATCGAAACCAAACATTTTACCTAAACCAATTGCCATATCTGAGTATCCTGAGAAGTCAAAATAGATTTGTAGCATATTTGAAATTCCATACATCCAATAAAATAGAGTAGAGTTATCTGTTGAGCCTAGGAAGTTATTTGCAAGTTCTCCTAAAATATTTGCAATTAAAACTTTTTTACCAAGACCTATTATAAATCTTCTAACACCAAGTGCGAATTTAGACATACTATGTTCACGTTTTTCTAATTGTTCTTCAATTGTTGTATATCTTACAATTGGACCAGCTATAAGCTGAGGGAACAGAGCAATGTATGTAGCAAGTTTAAGTAAACTTTTTTGCACCTTTGCATTTCCGCGATATACGTCAATTATATAGCTCATTAACTGGAAGGTATAAAAAGATATACCAATAGGTAAGATGGCGTAAATAAAGTCTATTTTACCACCTATAAACAAATTAATATTGTCCATTAGGAAGTTGAAATATTTAAAGTATACCAAAATTCCAACGCCAACAATAATTGAAAGTGTTAAGAATGTTTTTTTATGATTTGGATACTTATCCATAAGTAGGCCAAATATATATGTTAACACAATGGATAATACCATTATTATGCTATAGACTGGTTCGCCATAAAAGTAGAAGAAAAGAGATGCTAAAAGCAGCACTAAATTCTTTGCTTTATTTGGTACTATATAATATATACCTAATACTATTGGTAAAAAGTAAAATAAAAAAGCTATGCTTGAAAATACCATAATTTTCTCCTTATATAATAATATCGCCGTATAACTGTATTATTCGGCGATATTTTTAAATTAATACATATCTGCTGGAAGTTCTACTTCTTGTTCTGTTCTTTCAAACACTTGTCCAACATTTCCTGCTAAAGTTTTGAAACTGTTAAATACAGACTCTGCAAGGTCAGCTCTTGTCATTACTAAGAAAACAACGTCGCCGCTATTTGTTGCATATAGCTTTTCAGCAGTAACACAAATCCATTTTCTAGTATCTATGTTAGTTTTCATAGTTTCTGCAACTTTGCTTGCATTTACACCAGATTTAACTTTAGCGACTACTAATGAATATGCTTGAGATGACATCATTGGTTCTGAAACCACAAGATATTCTAGTTCGTCGCCATTTTCTAAACCTGTCATATAGTTTACAGAATCTTTATCTGTAACATCTATTGGTTGAGACATAACACCAGGCATTTCATCTGTTACACCAGCGTAGATTGAATCTACAAGTGTTGTTAAATCTTCAGCGCTGTTTATAGCTGGTAAGTTAGAAGCTTCCCCTTTTGTAAAGAACATTACTGCAAGGATAGCAACAACTACAACAGCCACAGCTATTATTATCATTGTTGATTTTTTCATAATATATTCCTCCTAAAATTTATTACAGCAACATTATACCATAAAAAAATGAATATGCAACTGGGAGTTATATAAAATTATAATTGTGATTTAATGGAAAATTAAAACTAAAATACAATTAAATGAATGCAAAAAAAATATAAGATTGACAGAAAGAAACATATATGTTAGAATTTGAATTAGTTATAAGGGAGGGATGTATATGAAAAAGAAAATTATCTTAACATTACTGATACTTTTAGTAGTAGGTATTGGTATATTTTTAGGCTTAAATTATTTAAAAAATAATAAAGCAAATGTATCTTATGATGTAAGTGCTCCAATTGAAATTGCTTGGTGGCATACATTAGATTCTCAGTACGATGAATATATAGCTACGATAGTAAAAAAATTTAACGAATCACAAGATAAGATAACTGTACATGCTGAATACATGGGTAGTTGGAATGATATAAACGAAGCGCTAGTGGCAGCAAATGCAGCTAGTAAAGGACTTCCAGCAGTTGCTGTATGTAATACGAAGTTTTTAGCGGCTTATGGAGAAAGCGGGCTGTTTGAAGATTTAACTAATTATATTAGTGGGACTAATTATGATGTAAGTGATTTTGCTGAAGGAATATATTCGACGGCTACGTATAATGGAAAACAAGTAGCAATGCCATTTTTACATAATACACAAGTTATTTATTATAATAAAACAATGGCTCAAAAATACAACTTAAAAATTCCTGCAAAACTTTCAGACGTAGATAGTTTCTTTAAAAATGTAAAATCAAAAACAGGTGTAACACCACTTAGTATGCAAAGTCTAGATTTCTATTATGGAACAATATATAGAAATGCAGGAGTAGATATTATTTCTAACGATAAATGTGATCTAAATTCCGAAGAATCTATAAATATTACAGCGCAATTTAAAAATTGGTGTGATGCTGGTTTGGTTTCTTGGTTACAAGGTACAGATGCATCATCAAATATGAAACAAGCGTTTTATAATGAAAAAACATTTGCAGTATTACATAATTCTAGTGCTTTGCCAACATATATCGAAAATTGTGATTTTGAAGTTGGTATGGCTTGGTATCCAGGGGTTAACGGAGTTGCAAAAGCTGACCTTGGAGGTGGAGTTATAGGAATACCATCAAAGAATAATCAAGAGACAAAAAATGCTGCATGGGTATTTATACAATATTTGTGTGGAGAAGAATTAAATGCTGAATTATCTATAAAAACTGGAAATGTTCCTACAAGAAAAACAGCATTAGCATCCGATGATATAAAAGAATATTTAAGTGAATATCCAGAATATAAAACGGTATATGATAATTTAGAAAACATATATCCACCAATTATTCATCAATCAGCTAGTGAAATAGTTAAGATTTGGCAAAACTATATGAACAAAGTCATGCTAGATGCTGCGGAACCAACAGAAATGATGAATAATGCAACGAAAGAAATAGATGAAATTTTAAATGAATCTAATACATAGAAAACACAATATACATCACCTTTAATGGGTGATGTATATTCCAAATAGGTACAAGATATGAATAAAAATAATAACAAAGAAAAAAAAGATATATGGTTTGTTTTGCCAGCTATAATATTTATTATTATATTTACATATATACCATTATGTGAGCTTGTAAGATATAGCTTTACTAACTGGAATTTGATAAGCGATGAATATGATTACATTGGCCTAAAAAACTATGAATGGCTATTTACTGGAAGTGGTTCAAAGTATTTGTGGAGTTCTTTAAAAGTTACATGTATATATACGTTAGGGACCATGGCTATTACAGTTATTGGCGGATTGTTACTATCACTTTTATTTAGAAAATCTTGCAAACTTTTTAAGTTTTTAAGACCACTTGTGTTTTTGCCAAGATACATATCTTTATCTAGTGCTGCAATAATATTTTTGTGGATACTAAATACAAATAGCGGGGTATTAAATCAGATACTAGAAGCAGTAAATCTTGATGGACAAGACTGGTTGGGCCAAGGGAATACGGCATTGTTTTCTATAATAATGCTTGCTGGATGGAAAAATATTGGGTATGGAATGTTAATTTATTTAGCAACAATGGCAAATATACCAAAAGTATATTATGAAACTGCTAAAATTGATGGAGCAGGGGCAATTTCAAGATTTTTTAATGTTACTTTACCAGCAATATGCCCAACAATATTATTTCTTATGGTAACGAGCTTTATATCTTCAATGAAAGCATTCCAAGCAGTGGACATTATGACAGAAGGTGGACCATTTAGAATGACAGAGGTATTTGTATATTTAATTTATCGTTATGCAATGACGGATTTTCATGTTGGAAGAGCTGCAGCTGCAGCAGTAATATTTTTCATAATATTATCCATAATAACATTTTTGGCATATAAACTATCCAAAAATGTAGCTACGCCTAGAAAGGTGGGTGAAGTAAATGAATAGTAAAGAAATATTACGCTTTATAAAGAAAGCTTTGCATATTTTGCTTGCAATAGTATGTGCAATTATAATAATATTTCCAATATATTGGATGATTATTACATCGCTTAAAACTTCTACAGAATTATTAACTGAAAATCCAACTCTTGCAATACATGAATTTCATTGGGAAAATTATACAAAAGTTCTTGTTGAAAGTGGATTTCTTAATTATTTAAAAAACACTGTAATATCTACATTTGGGATAGTAATATTACAATTAGTAACTGGAGTTTTAGCAGCATATGGGCTTGCAATAGGGAATTTTAAACACAAAAAGCTTATGTTTGCTTTTGTTATTGGTGCTATGATGATACCGCAACAAGTAACATTTATACCGTTATACATTGCTTTTGCAAGGATGGGGCTTACAAATACTTTTCTAGGACTAATACTTCCTGAAGCAGTGTCACCATTTTTAATATATTTACTATATAATGGGTTTTCAAATATAGATAAATCTTTGGTAGAAGCGGGAAAAATGGATGGACTTAATAAGCTTAAGTTGTTGTGGCATGTCTATATTCCAGCAAATGTTTCTACATTTATTACAACGGTCTTAATATCTTTTATAAATGGTTGGAATTCGTATTTTTGGCCGAAGATAATTACTAATAACGAATCGCATAGAGTATTAACTGTGGGAATAGCCCATTTAAAGACTACTCTTAGCGGAGATATTGTATCTAATTATAATGAAGTTATGGCGGGTGTGATTCTTTCAATAATACCTATTGTAATACTGTTTATAGTATTTCAAAAGTATATTACGGGCGAAAAAACGAAATAAAAATTTGTTGTGAAAGGAAAATAATATGGCAAAGTTATCAATTTCAAAAATAAATAAAAACTTTTCTCAAGTAAAAGCATTACAAGAAATATCTTTTGAATCTAAGGAAAATGAATTTGTAACAATCTTAGGACCTTCTGGATGCGGAAAAACTACTCTACTAAGGATAATAGCTGGTCTTGAAGTGCCAAATTCAGGAAAAATCTCAATAGATGATGTAGATATTACTAAAGAAGAACCTAAGGATAGAAATATTGCTATGGTTTTTCAGACGTATGCACTTTATCCTCAAAAGAGTGTATATAATAACTTAGCATTTCCATTAAAACTAGCAAAAGTAGATAGAAATGAAATGTCTAAAAAAGTTAAAAATATAGCAAAGCTTTTAGAAATAGAGGATTTATTAAGTCGTAAACCAGATACTCTTTCTGGAGGACAGAAACAACGCGTTGCTATTGGAAAAGCCATGATTCGAAATCCCAAAGCATTTTTATTTGATGAACCATTATCTAATTTAGACGCAGCATTAAGAGAAAAAATGAAACAAGAGATTAAGAAATTACATGCCCAGGTTGACTCTCTTTTTTTATACGTAACTCATGATCAAAACGAAGCTATGTCCTTAGGAGATAGAATCATAGTAATGAAGGATGGAGAAATTCAACAAATAGGGACTCCATACGAAATATATAATAATCCAGCAAACCAATTTGTTGCTACATTTGTTGGTAATCCTAAAATGAATATAGTGGATGGAAATACATATAAAATATTATCTGTTAAAGAGGAACCAGTTAATCTAGAAAATATAGTTTTTGGAATTAGACCAGAACATATAATTCTTGATGAATATAAAAACGGAGACAAGTTTGGAACTATTGTTTCAATAGAAGATAGAGGAAAGGAAATTATATATAAAGTTAATTTTGAAAATGAATCTATTTTAGTTTGTTGTTTAAGAATGGGCCTTACAAAAGAATATAGCATAGGGGATAAAGTGGTGTGCAATTTATTAGATAATCATGTATATCTTTTTAATAAAGAAACAGGAAAATTAGTAAGTTAAATATATTATTTGGTGGTGAATAAAATGGATAAAACAATTTCTGTAATTATACCTGTGTATAATGTAGAAAAATATTTAAAAGAATGTTTGGATAGTGTATTAAATCAATCATTAAACAATATTGAAATAATTTGTGTTAATGATGGGTCTACGGATACTTCTTGTGATATTTTACAAGAGTATTGTATAAAACATGAAAATATAAAAGTTATAAATCAAAAAAACATGGGGTTGTCTATAGCTAGAAATGAGGGACTGAAAATAGCTACAGGTAAATATGTTTATTTCGTCGATTCAGATGATGTTCTAAAAGAGGGAGCTTTAGAAAGAATATGGGATGTTTGTGAACAAAACGAATTAGATGTGGTATATTTTTCTTTTGAGAATTTCTGTGATTCAGATTACTTAAAAGAAAAGTATAGCAAACATTTTGTTGGTAAAAAAAGAACAAGTGCATTAGAACAAGTAGTAAATGGTTATGAAATGTTGGATTTCTTTTGCAAGAACAATCAGTATTATGTTAATGTTTGGCTACAAGTGTTAAACAGGCAGTTTATACTAGACAACAACATATCTTTCTATGATGGACTAATATATGAAGATAATTTATATACATTCGAAGTATTAATGAAAGCTAAACGCACATATTGTATAGATGATATATTATATTTAAAAAGAATACGTGAAGATTCAATCATAACAGGAAAACAAAGTAGCGAATCAGCAAGAGGTTTTTTAGTAACAATCATTGAGGTTCTAGAACGCATTAAAACAATAAAACATATAGATAATAATATACATGAAAATATAATGTACATACTACAAGGCCTAATCCAGAGAATGAATAGATATTATAATCAACTTGAGGCAAGTGAGCAAGAAGTTTTTTTAAATAATTGTTCGCTACAAGAAATAGTAATATTTAAGTTGTTACAAGAAAATTAATAAGAAAAAGAGGCTTAGATAGCAAGAAAATTATATATGTCTCTTTTAAAAACATGTTGAAAAACTAAGTGACTTTATATTAATTTTGCTATATAACGGACATATAAATAGGAGGCACGATATGGAGTGGAATCAGATAATACCTGAATTGGATGTTTTTGATTTAGAAAAGAGTTTAAACTTTTATACAAAGCTTATAGGATTTGAAATAGTATACACAAGAGAAGAGGATAGGTTTGCTTTTCTTCAAATGGAACGAGTTCAATTAATGATACAAGAATTAGATTTGGAAAATAATAAATGGCAAGTGGCAAAACCGGAGTATCCTTTGGGTAATGGTATAAATTTTCAAATAGATGTAACTAATATAGATGAAATATATAGCAGACTAAAAGAAAACAATTATATAATTTTTGTCGAAATGGAAGAGCATTGGTACAGAAAAAATAATGTTCTAATGGGCTGTAAAGAATTTTTGGTACAAGACCCAAATGGTTATGTATTAAGATTTAGTGAAGACCTAGAAGATAGAGAAATACAGGATGACAAGGAAGACAATCTGTGATATAATATAACTGTAAATTAAACAGGAGGTATTTTTTATGAATAATTTAGAATACTTAGGAAGAGAAGTTACAGTGGTAATGGATAGAAAGATGGGATGTGAACATCCTAAACATGGATTTATCTATCCTGTAAATTATGGATATATTCCTGGAACTGTAAGTGGAGATGGTGAAGAACTGGATGCATACGTACTTGGCGTATTTGAACCAGTAGACAACTTTGAAGGCAAATGTATTGCAATTGTCCACAGAACGAATGATAACGACGATAAACTTGTTGTTGTGCCTGAAGGTAAAGAATACTCAAACGATGCGATAGAAGCTTTAGTAGAGTTTCAGGAAAGATTTTTTGAACATGAGATTTTAAGATGATAAAAAATAAAATATTCACTAGAGGGTTTACTTCTGGTGAATATTTTTATGACAATGATTATTTATTATTGATATTATTATCTATCAAAGTTAGCATATCTTGAGGTGGGTTGCATTCAATGTGAATAGCTATATTAGTTATAGGGTGAATAAATTTTACTTTATATGCATGTAGAGCTTGTCTATTAATTAAATTAGAAGAGGAACCGTATAACGTGTCTCCAAGAATTGGGCGACCAATGTATTTAGTGTGTACACGTATTTGATGAGTTCTACCAGTTTTTAATTTACATTTAATAAGTGAGTAGTTTTCGTATGTGCTTATTAATTCTATATCTGTTTCAGCATAATCGCCGTCATCCTTTATACATCTTTCAATAATACTTGATTCTTTCCTTGCAATAGGGGCAATGATAGTTTGCTTGTCTTTGGTAATAATCCCGTCAACTAAAGCAAGATATTCTTTTTCAAATTTATTTGTTTTCATCTGTTTAATTAAGCGTTCTTGTATATATTCGTTTTTAGCAAACAGTACAATTCCAGATGTATCTTTATCTAGGCGATTTATAGGGCGAATCTTTCTTTTAAGTCCTATAGAGTCAAAATAATACTTAACACCATTGGATAGACTGTCTTCATAGTGGTTAAGTGAAGGATGTACTGGCGTATTTGGAGCTTTATTTACAATAAGCAATCCTTCATCTTCATATAAAATATCTAAATCCATTTTTGTAGGAACTATATTATCACATTCTTCTTCAAATGCTATATCTACAGCGACTACGTCATTTACACAGAGTTCGTGATGTATATGTGTAGGAATGTTATTTAAATATATTTTACTTGCTCTTTTAAGTCTTAGTATTAATCTATCTGATAAACTAAATTCGTTAATTAATACTTGACGTATATTTGTATATTTTGTTTGTTCATTTACTTTGTATTCTAATTTCATAATACTTAAAGTATACAAGTGGAAGGGGGATTTGTCAAATGGGGAATAATTTAATAAACTAAATAATGGTAGGAATATACACAATGTGACAAATTTCGACAAAAAGAAAATATATAATGTATTTTGGAAAGAGTATTTGGTGAAAATAGTGAAAAAGAAAATAGGTATAATATTAACAATGTTATTAATCGCATTTAATGGTGTTTTTGCTCATCCTGGTAGAACTGATTCGAGTGGATGTCATACGTGTAAAACTAATTGTGCAAAGTATGGACTAAAAACAGGTGAGTATCATTGTCATGATGGAAGTTCAAGTAATAAGTCAACAACAACAAAGAAATCAAATGCAACAATTAAGAAGTCAACAGCAACAACTAATAATACAAAAACAACAACTGTTACTAAAAGTTCAGATACTTCATTAAAAAGTATAGAAATAGATTCACATAAAATAGATTTAAACAAACTAGAATATACAACATATAATGAAAGTGTAACTGTGTATGTAACAGCAAAACATTCTGCTACTAAAGTGGATTATGACAAAAAAGTAGATTTAGAGATTGGAGAAAATAAAATAAACATTAAAGTTACGGCAGAAGATGGAACTAAAAAAACATATACTATTGTTGTTGTCCTTAAAGAGGAACAGGCAGTAATAACTTCTAGTAATAATGTTAAAAATGTTATATATGAAGAACCTGGAATAGAAAGTAAAAATGACACAGACACTGAAAGTTTTACACAAAATACTGTATTACAACAAACGGAACAGGAGGATATAGGATTTGGTGATGTATTAATAACGGGTGGAGTTTGTGGATTAGGATATTTAGGATATAAGAAATATAAAAAGAATAAGAAATAAAAACAATGAAATATATAATACAGGTAATTTATTAATTGTTTGGTAATATATATTTACAATTTTTGACTAGTATGGTATACTAATGTTGTAGCATCTCAATTCGTCCATTCGCGTGATGCTACCGAAGAAATTATAATAAAGAATGTTGAGAATCTTTCTTTATGAATGGCAAAATTTAACCATTGCAAAATTATGGTTGTTTTTGCTTTGTCATAGAAGGGAGGTTCTTTTAGTATATATACAACCAAATTAAAAATGAAGGAGAGAATAAAAATGCAAGAAAATGAATTAAAATATTATGACAGAATAGGAAATTGGGATTTTAGTCAGATAAAGTACAAAACAGAGAGTCTGACGGATTGGGAATTTTATGAAAAAATAAGAGAATATTCCGATGAAAATTCTTTGTGTTTAGACCTAGGAACTGGTGGCGGAGAAAGGGTATTAAAAGAATATCCTGCTGTTGGAATGGTAATTGGAACAGATTTATCAAAAGAAATGATAAAGACAGCAAGAGAAAACTTAAAAGGCCATTCAAAGAAAAACGTAAGATTTGTTGTAATGAACAACAAGGAGATGACTTTTCCAAAAGAAACATTTGATTTAATATCTGCAAGACACACAATAATAAATGCAAAACAAATTTATGACTGCTTAGTGCCAGGGGGTACTGTTGTTATAAAAGGAATAGACAAAAAAGACTGTTGGGGTTTAAAGGAACTATTTGGAAGAGGACAGGCTTACTGCGATGAAATATCTATAGCAGACAAAGATTATGAAGATCTAAAACAAGCTGGTTTTAAAGAGATACAAAGAGTTGAAATATTAGAAAATGAGTACTATGAAACACCAGATGATTTAATGGCACTTCTTTTAAAAGCACCAATATTAGATGATTTTTCTGAAATAAATTATGTGGAATTTGAACACAGAACTATAGTTGAAAAGGATTTGTTTGATGAGTATGTAAAAAAGAATACCACTGAAAAAGGAATATTACTAAAAAGAGTTTTGTACGGAATTGTAGCTAAAAAGTAGAAAAAGACCACCTTTATGGTGGCCTATTGTAAATTTGTTATCTATACTAAAGAAAACCCTGCGCGAAATATATTCGCACAGGGTTGAAAGGTTACCGATAACTATTGTACAACTGGACCACTTCGTATGCGTTCCGCTCGAAGAAGTTTTCGATACGAACCTGATCGTTGTGGCTGATTTCGCTGGGATAGGAGCTCCAACTAACGGAACCGCCACTATACACTTTCAGGCGACCGACTCTGCTGCCGTGGGAATTCAAAATGTTTACGTGAGTACCTTCCTTGTTCGCATCAGACGGATTGATATCGATATTATACCGATAAGATGTACCGTCAATAGAACCGCTTCTTTGCATAATGCTTCCTCCTATAATTATAATTGGATTTAGAAGTATAACTTCCAATTAACATGTTAACATAATATCAAGGAGGAGTCAAGGGATTTTGAAAAAATGTATGTATGTTTAATAAACTTAAAATAAAACTAATGCAATAGGAATAAAACCATTGATGAATAGTACCGAATGCGGTATAATGGATTTGTCAGATAATAACGAATCGAATCTATTTGTATTGAAGGATTATATAAAATGATAAATAAAGGGGTAAATATATGAGTTTAATAAGTGCAATGATAAAAACATACAAAGCAAATAATATGGATGAAAAGGATTTAAAGAAGCTTCAAGATAAAAGACTTAAGAAAATAGTAAAATATGCAAGAGAAAACAGTGTATATTTTAATGAGTTGTATAAAGGTATAGGGGATAACTTTAAGCTAGAAGATTTACCTGTAACAAATAAAATAGATATGATGAAATGTTTTGATGACTGGGTTACAGATAAAAATATTACTAGTGAGAGAATAGAGGAATATACAAAAAATATAGATAACGTAGGTAGAATGATAGATAATAAATATTTAATATTTAAAACATCAGGATCTACAGGAAATCCTGCAACTATCTTATATGATAAACAAAATATAGACGTTGAATCTGCTGTTGCTGCATTTAGAACATTTGCAAGAAAACAAGATTTTGATACGTTTATGAAAAATGGAAAGAAAACAGCAGGAGTATTTGCAAACTATGGCTTTTATTTAGCATGTGGTATGTCTAGATATTTACAACTGCAAATGCCTAGGAAGAAAAATAAAATAACAATTGATGTAAATGAAAAGGAACAAGAAATTATACGTAGGCTAAATGAGTTTGAGCCAGCAATGCTTAGTGGTTATCCATCAAATCTTGCTGTACTTGCAGATTATGATGAGCTTAAAATTAAACCTAATGTAGTAATTACAGGTGGAGAACTGTTAACAGATGAAATTAGAAACAAGCTTGTAAATAAATTTGATTGTTATGTTCAAACACATTATTCTTGTACTGAAGCAGGAGAAATAGCTTGTGAATGTAAAGAAAAACATTTACATATAAATGAAGATTGGGTAATATTAGAACCAGTGGATAAAAACAATAATCCTGTGCCATATGGTACGCTTTCAGATAAAGTTTTAATTACAAATCTTTCAAATTATATACAACCATTTATACGTTATGAATTAACAGATAGAGTTATCCTTCATAATGAGGAATGTAAATGTGGTAAAAATACTCGTTGGTTAGAAATAGAAGGACGTACAGATGATATTCTAGAATTTGCTAATGGTATACTTATTGCACCTATGTCTTTTTATAAAATACTACAAGAAGTAAAAGAAATTAAAAGATTTCAGTTAGTACAAAAAACTGGGGATAAACTAGAATTAAGAATAGTAGCAGAAGACAGAGAACAAGCTTTTAACAAAGCAAAGGACAAGCTGCAAGAATTCTTAAACAGCAAAGGTGTTTCAAATGTAGAGATTACACTTTCAGATAAATCACCACAGGCAAACAAAATAAGTGGTAAATTTAATCATGTGTATAGGGAAGTAGAATAACTAATAAAAGAAGAAAACAAAAAACGCAATAATAAAGAGGTACAGATATATGAAGAAGATAATAGGTGTAATATTGTTAATCGTAATAGTGATAGGAGTGGTATTAGTGTTAAGTATGATAGATGATAATCAAGAAAATAAACAAGCAATAAGATATGTATCTATGGATGAAATAAAAGAGATAATGGATGAAAATACGGATTATATAATTCTAGACGCAAGAACAATAGAAGAATATAACGAAGGACATATACCAAACGCAATATGTATTCCAAATGAAACAATAGATGAAAGTGTAACAACTAAGCTTCCAAGAAAAGACCAGTTAATTTTAATCTACTGTAGAAGTGGCAACAGAAGTAAACAAGCTGCAGAAAAACTTGCTAATCTGGGATATACGAATTTAGTAGAATTTGGTGGTATTATGGACTGGGATGGGGAAATAGAGAAGTAATGTACAATGAGCAGGCTGAATGGCCTGCCTTTCTCATATGAGATTAAATATTAAAATATTAATTGCAAATTTCGACAATTTAATTGAGAAAATATGGAATTTGTGGTATATATATTGTAACTATAGGAGGTTGTTATGAATAATTTAATGCATGAAATTAAACAATTTAATGAAGAAAGAGATTGGGATAAGTTTCATTCTCCAGAGAATTTGGCCAAATCAATATCTATTGAAGCAGGGGAGTTATTAGAATGTTTTCAATGGGATAGTGAAAATTATGATAAAGAAGAAGTATGTGAAGAATTAGCAGACGTATTTACATACTGTATTCAGATGGCAATGAAATTAAATGTTGATCCAGAAGATATAATATTAAAAAAGTTAGATAAGACAAGAAAAAAATACCCAGTAGAAAAAGCTAAAGGAGTTAGTACAAAATACAATAAGCTATAGATCGGAGTAATATATGAAAAATGGTATTTATGAAGAAATCATTAATAATAAAATTTTAAAAGAGATAAATAATGAAGAACTTTTAATAGGAAAAGAAAAATTAGATTCAGAAGAAGCTAAAAATATATTAACTCAATATATAGCAAATATAACAAAAACAGCATTAAAGTATATTAGAGATGATATAAAAGATTCTAATGAATACTTATTAAAACAAATAGAAATATGTAATGATATCATTGAATTATTAAAAGAAAAGTTACAAGATAAAGAGTTTGAAGAATTAAAAATTAGTGAGAGTGCAGAAGTATTAACATATGTATATTCAAGAATGAATAATACAAACTTTAATAATGAAATAATAAGACCGGAAACTTCAATATCAAGGACTTCTTTATTTACAGGTTCAAAAAGAGAACCAAATTTAAATGAGGAAATGAAAAAAGAGATTGCTTCAGCAGATGAAATTTGTATGTTAGTGTCTTTTATTAAATGGAGTGGACTTAGAACTATTTTAGATGAATTAAGAGCATTTACAAGTAGTGGGAAAAAATTAAAAATAATAACAACTTCATATATGGAAGCAACTGATTTTAAAGCAATAGAAGAGTTGTCAAAGTTAAGTAATACAGAAATTAAAGTATCTTATGATACAGAAAGAACTAGATTACATGCTAAATCATATGTATTTAAAAGAGATAATGGATTTACAACTGCATATGTAGGTTCTTCTAATATGTCTAATGTCGCAATGACATCAGGTTTAGAATGGAATGTTAAATTATCCGAAAAAGAATCTTTTGAGATAATAACGAAAATAAATGCTACATTTGAAACTTATTGGAATGATCCGATATTTGAAACCTTTGATAATAGTGAAGAGAGTAGAAGGATTTTAAAAAGTGCATTAAATAAATCTAAGAAAACAGAAAATGATATGACATTTGAATTTGATATAAAACCTTATGCATATCAAAAAGAAATATTAGAAAATTTAGATGCTGAAAGAGAAATATTTGGCAGATATAGAAATTTAGTAGTAGCTGCAACAGGAGTAGGAAAAACAGTAATCTCGGCTTTTGATTACAAGAAATTTAGAGAGAATAATTCAAGATCTAGACTATTATTTGTAGCACACAGAGAAGAAATATTAAAAAAGAGTAGAGATACATTTAGATATATTTGTAAAGATTTAAATTTTGGTGAATTACTAGTAGGTAACAACAAACCAGAGTCTATTGAAAATTTATTTGTTAGTATTCAAAGTTTAAATTCTAGTAAATTATTAGAAAGAACTAGTCCAGATTTTTATGATTATATTGTAATTGATGAAGTGCATCATGGTGCTG
Organism: Clostridia bacterium; assembly: GCA_045538335.1. Classification (GTDB taxonomy): domain Bacteria; phylum Bacillota; class Clostridia; order TANB77; family CAG-465; genus UMGS1649. Next base: position 42,052 of record JAZSRF010000006.1, read on the forward strand.
CAGCTTCATATCAAAAATTATTAGAATATTATAAACCAAAAGTGTTATTAGGTTTAACTGCTACACCTGAAAGAATGGATGGAGCAGATATAACAAAATATTTTGATAAAAGAATGGCATATGAAATGAGATTACCAGAGGCTATAGATAATAAATTATTATGCCCATTTCAATATTTTGGAGTATCTGATTTTGTTGACTTATCTAACTTAAAATGGACAAGAGGTGGATATGAAGTATCTGAGCTTGAAAATGTTTATGTTTTAGATACAGAAATAGCGAAAAGAAGAGCAAAAGATATAATAACAAATACTATTAAGTATGTTGATGATATTGATAATGTTAAAGGATTAGGATTCTGTGTAAGTATTAAACATGCTGAATTTATGGCAGAAGAATTCAATAATGCAGGAATACCTTCAATAGCTTTAACAGGTGATAGTAAAAAAGATATAAGAGAATCTGCAGGAATAAAATTAAGAACTGGAGAAGTTAAATTTATATTTACAGTTGACTTATTTAATGAAGGAGTAGATATTCCTGAAATAAATACAATATTATTCTTAAGACCAACTGAGAGTTTAACGATATTCTTACAACAATTAGGTAGAGGACTAAGATTATGTGATGGCAAAGAATGTTTAACAGTATTAGATTTTATAGGACAATCAAATAAAAACTATAAATTTTCAGACAAGTTTAGAGCATTAATAGGAAAGACTAAGCAATCAGTTGAAAGCTATGTAAAAAATGGATTTTCTGCTTTGCCTAAAGGATGTTTTATTAAATTAGAAAAACAAGCAAAAGAATATGTTTTAAGAAATATTAAGGATTTAAAAAATAATAGAGATGTTTTAATAGGAAAAATAAAATATTTCAAAAATGATACTGGAAAAGAATTAACATTAAAGAATTTCTTAGAATATAACAATATTCCAATTGAAGAATTTTACAAGAGTAATAGAACATTTTCAAGATTATGTGCAATGGCAGAAGTAATACCAGACTATGAATGTGATAATGAAGAGTTTATTTCAAGAAGAATATCATCATTATTATCAATGGATTCGCCAAAGCTATTAGAGCTTGCTATAAGATATTTAAATGATACTAGCATTAATTTAACTCACGAAGAAGTTATTTTAAGAAATATGATTTATTATACAATCTATACAGGAGCTCCTAGTAAATTTGGATATGGATCAGTAAAAGAAGGTATAGAAAAACTAATAGAAAATGAATATTATAAAAATGAAATTTTAGAAATATTAAATATATTATATGAAAAGATTAATTGTGTGCCTATTAAGAACAGTTACGATTTCGAATGTCCTTTAGAAGTACATTGTTCATATACACAAACTCAAATTTTAGCAGGATTAGAATACTATACTGAAGAATTTTATGGGCCAATGTTAGAAGGTGTAAGATATTTTAAAGATAAAGACTTAGATATATTCTTTATAACATTAAATAAATCAGATAAAGACTTTTCAGAAGCAACTTTATATGAAGATTATGCTATTAGTGAAAATTTATTTCATTGGCAAAGTCAGCATAAAGATACACAAGAAAGTAAGAATGTTAAGAGATATATTGAAAGTAAAGGTAGAGTTTCTTTATTTGTTAGAGAATATAAAAGTATTGATGGGAAGGCATGTCCATACATATATCTAGGAGAATGTACTCATGTAAGTCATCAAGGAAATAAACCAGTAAGTTTTGTATGGAAATTAAAGAATCCAATACCAGGAAAGTTTATTTCAGAAGCAAACAAAAATGTTTTATAGGAGAAAAATATGATTAATGTAGTAGCCGCAGTAATAAAAGATAAAGATGGGAAAATATTAATTACTCAAAGAAACTTACAAAAATCTCAAGGAGGATTATGGGAATTTCCTGGAGGAAAGATAGAACCAAATGAGACTAAAGAAAATGCTATTGTAAGAGAAATAAAGGAAGAATTAGATATCGATATACAAGTTGAAAATTATTTGTCAGAAAAGGTATTTAATTATCCGGAAAAAGATATTAATTTAATAGCATTAGAATGTAAGAAGATAAATGGAGATATCAAATTATTAGAACATGAAGATTATAGGTGGGTAGCAAATTCAGAATTAGCAAATTTTGATTTTGCACCTGCAGATATATTTATAGTTGAAAAATTGAAATAATAGTTATTGGGGGCAATTATTATGATAGTATATGAAGCAACAAAGCAATTATTTGTAGAAGATGTTGTTCAAGATAGAATAGAAGAAAATATAGATAGAAGATTTTATGAGAAAATAGGGTATCACACTTCTAAATCTGAAAGAGATGCATGGAAGAATTCTATGCAGTATATGTTAAAAGTTTTAATAGATAATAATATTCCTGGTAATGTTGGTATTGCTATTGAATTTAAAATACCAAATACATCAAAAAGAGTAGATTTTATTATTACAGGGAAAGATAGTAACTTAAAGAATACAGCTATTATTATAGAATTAAAACAATGGACGGAAGCAGAAATTGTAAATGGAAAAGATGGAATAGTACAAGCTTTTACAGGACATGCATTGAGAGAAGTAGCACATCCTTCTTACCAAGCATGGTCATATGCAACAACAATAGAAGATTATAATGAAACTGTACAAGAAAGACAAATAGATTTACATCCATGTGCATATTTACACAACTATTTAACAGTAACACCTCCAACACTACTATCAGATAATTATAAAGATTATTTAGAAAAAGCACCAGCCTTTGTAAAAGGTGATGTTGAAAAGTTAAGAAATTTTATAAACAAATATATAAAATATGGTGATGATAAAGAAACTCTATACATGATCGAATATGGAAAAATAAGACCATCAAAATCATTACAAGATGCTTTATCAAATATGTTAAAAGGCAATCAAGAATTTGTAATGATAGATGACCAAAAGTTGGTATATGAAACAGCTTTACAAATGGCTAGAAATTCATATAGAGATGGCAAGAAAAGAGTTTTAATTGTAAAAGGTGGACCGGGTACTGGAAAGTCAGTATTAGCTGTAAACTTATTAGTAAAATTAACTAATGAAAATATGGTTTGCTCATATGTTACAAAAAATGCAGCACCTAGAAATGTATATGCAACAAAATTAAGTGGAGATTTTAGAAAAACAAGAATCAATAATTTATTTATGGGTTCAGGTGCATTTGTAGAATCGGCAACAAATGAATTTGATGTTTTAATAGTTGATGAAGCACATAGATTAAATGCAAAATCTGGTGTGTTTCAAAATTTAGGAGAAAATCAAATAAAAGAAATAATAAAAGCTTCAAAATTTTCAATATTCTTTATAGATGAAACACAAAGAGTAACATTAAAAGATATTGGAAGTATAGAAGAAATTCAAAAATATATAAATCAAGCTGAAGCAGAATCAGAAATAATGGAATTAGAATCACAATTTAGATGTAATGGTTCAGATGGTTACATTGCTTGGATAGATGATGTTTTAGATATTAAAAAAACAGGTAATAGTGATGGATTTGAATTAGATTATGAGATAAAAGTTTGTGATTCTCCAACAGAAGTAAGAGATATAATCTTTGAGAAAAACAAAATTAATAATAAAGCAAGATTGTTAGCAGGATATTGCTGGAACTGGATAAAAGAAGGTAAGAATAAATCAGATGTATATGACATTACAATATCAGAATATGATTTTGCAATGAGTTGGAATTTAGGAAGTAGTTCAACTTGGGCAATTGATCCAGATTCAGTAAATGAGATAGGATGTATACATACATCACAAGGATTAGAATTTGATTATGTTGGAGTAATTATAGGAAATGACTTAAGATATGAAGACAATAAAATAGTAACTGATGTTACTGAAAGAGCAAAAACAGATCAATCAATTAAAGGAATAAATAAGCTTGCTCAAGAAGATTTAAATAAAGCAAAAAAATTAGCAGATAAAATAATAAAAAACACATATAAAACATTAATGACTAGAGGTCAAAAAGGATGTTATATATATTGTGTAGATAAAGCTTTAGCACAATATTTAAGAAATAGAATAGATAGATGTAATGGAATTACTTATCCTATAGATGAAGAAGAGATTAATTATAACCTAATGGTTGCTGAAGATAGTGAAGAATATAGGTATGAATAGAAACTAAAGAAAAGCAAGATATGAATGTAAATATTGCAGGATTATTTTGCTTTTTTTGATAAACAATTGCAAATTTCGACAAAAAGTGAGCTGCAAAAATGTTATTAA
>JAZSRF010000001.1:0-12894 GCA_045538335.1 Clostridia bacterium
CATGGCTACGATCCGACTTCATTAAAACAACGTAATCAGCTTTTTTACAACTACTAATTCTTTGAGTAATAATAAATATAGTAATATCGCCAAATTCTTCTCTTAAAGCTTTAGTTAAATTAGCTTCAGTAGTAGCATCAAGCGCACTTACACTATCATCCATAATAAGGATTTTTGGCTTTTTAACCAAAGCTCTCGCTATAGTTAATCTTTGCTTTTGCCCACCAGAGAAGTTTGTTCCTCTTTGTTCTACTCTAGAATCTAGTCCATTCTTCATATTTTTTACGTGCTCTTCCATTTGTGCTATTCTTAAAGCATCATAAAGTTCTTCATCTGTTGCTACATTATTGCCCCATAAAAGGTTGCTTCTAATAGTTCCAGAGAACAATCTGTTTTCTTGTAAAACCATTCCTATTCCATCTCGCAAATCTTTCAAATCGTAATCTCTTACATCAACACCATCTATTTTTACATATCCTTCTGTAACATCATAAAATCTAGGCATTAAATTTACTATTGTAGATTTTCCTGTTCCTGTAGAACCAATTATTGCAATCATTTCTCCAGGTTTAGCTTTAAATTTAATATTCTCAAGTATTGCTTCACCTTCTGAATCTGCAAATGCAAATTTTTTCACGTTGTATTCCACTTTTCCTTTGGTAATGATGTGTTTGTTTTCCACACTTTCCACACTGTTTATAATATCTGGCACTTCAGAAAGTATTTCTCCTATTCTTTTTGCAGACGCTTTTGAACGAGATAAATTCATAAACATCATCATTAGCATAATAAGAGCGGATAGAACCATTGTTATATATGTAACATATGAACTTATTTGTCCCACTTGTATTCCACCTGCTAACGCCAGTTTTCCACCAAACCAAAGTACAGCTGCAATTCCTAGGTTCATTATTAGGGTAACCCCTGGCATTAATAGCACCATTATACCAAAGCTTTTTACAGATAAATCTCTTAATTCTTTATTTGCATTCTTAAATCTTTGTTCTTCGTGTTCTTCTCTAACAAAAGCCTTTATTACTCTTGAGCCAACTAAATTTTCACGAAGTATGCTGTTTACTCTGTCTATTTTCTCTTGAACTTTAGTAAATAGCGGGAATGCTTTAAGTATCGCAAAAGCTATTAGTAGCCCTAGAAACGGTATTAAGCCAACAAAGATTAATGACATTCCTTTATTTAGCGCAATTGCCATAACAATACCACCAATAAACATAAATGGTGAACGTATTAACATTCTTAAACACATTTGTACTAATTGTACCAAAACTTCAACGTCATTTGTTGCTCTTGTTATTATTGAAGCTGTAGTAAACTTATTAATATTAGCAAATGAAAATGTTTGTATTTTACGTATTATATCTTTTCTTAAATTAGCCCCAAATCCATAAGAGGCTTTAGCTGAAAAATACATGCAGCCAAATCCACCGCCAAGCACTCCAAGTGCTAATAAGAACATTATTCCTCCCATTTTCATAATGTAAGCTGTATCACCAGTTGCAATTCCTACATCTATTATTTTTGAAATTATATATGGCGCTATTACACTGCACATAGCATCAACCATCATAAATATTGGCGCAAGCACAGCATATTTTCTAACACTTTTTAAGTATTTTAGATATCTCTTCATATTACTCCTTCCTTTTACAGTCAAACGAGGAAAGCATATACTTTCCTCTATATAATATTGGGTATATTTTACAACTATTCTTAAAAAATTGCAACCCAAATTTGTACCTTCACACAAATTAGCGAAAAGAATCGCGCGATAAATATCGCACGATTCCTTATTTAGTTAATTTTGCGGCTCTATACTTTGCTTTTTTGCAACCACTTCATTATATCCTTTTTTGCCAATCCCCTTCATCCTATATACTTCATCCATAGATATTTCACGTAATTGCTTAACCACAAAAATCCCTTTTCTTTTTAGAGCAGTATCAACCCTAGTACTAAATTTAAGGACATCAATAGGAAGCTTTTCAAAGATATCCTTTTTATTTTTGAATACTTCCATAATAAAATCATCTAATTTCTGTTTAACATCCTCAGCAATGCAAGGTCCAACACCTTTAATACTTAAAAGTTCTCTTCTAGATAACTTTATGAGTTTAGCAAGAGTGTTTATCCCTTCCCTCTTCAATGTCAAATAGGCTCTTGGCTTAAGTCCTAATGCTTCTATAGGAATATTACCATCATCCCATTTGATTTGTATAATTAACGACCTTAAGCATCCCAACGATGCATTTTCTATTTGCCTAATTCTTTCATGCGTTAGACCTAATATGTCACCAATAGCTATCCTAGTATAACCCTCCCAATATCTCAAGCTCAATATATAGCATTTTCTTCCATCTAATGTTTTTAAGATTTTCCGAATATTAGATATTCTAATTTGACTATTAGGCCTTGTTTTATATCTTTTACAGAGAGCTCTAATAAGCCTACAATATCCTACGAGTTCATAGTCATCATACTCGTTTGCATCAACAAAAAGTTCTTTTGCTTCTAACGCAAACATTTCGTTTAACTTTTTCGAATACTTCATTAATATTCCCCCATATTACCACTAAAATTTTAGTAATGTATTTTTTTACTTGCTCATTTATTATATCACAATTATGTCAACGTGTCAAAAGCACGTGCCACCGCCCGTGCTTTTACTTATTCAAAATCTACAATATCTATCCAATTTCTTAAAAATTCTTGTTCTGATTCAATACCCTTAGTAAGTTGAGTTGCAGCAACTATAGGTATCCATCTTTGTATATGGCTTTTCTCTATTTCACTTAATTTTGCAAACAAATCCAAATATTTATTAGCTACTTCTTCATTTCCGTAAAGAGAAAATATTAAGAATGTCCTTGCAGCATCAGCTGATGCATTACCAACGGTTGCGTGTGACCAGTCCAAGATATGGCACTCTCCATTTGGCTTTACTATAATATTACTTGGATTAAAATCACCGTGGCAAAGTTTTGTATGATTCTTCATTCCCTCTAACCTTTGAAGCAATTCGTATTTTATATTTTCATCTATTAGATTTGTGTCTGTTAGTTTTCTTCTAAACTTGTCCTTTATACGATTTAGAAGTGGGACTGTATTTCCCAACACTTCTAACTGTAACTTAACAAACAATTCTAAATATTCATCTTGTTTTTCAGGATGCTCCGTCATAAGAGCAGTTAAAGTTTTACCTTCAACATACTCTGTTGTTAGAGCCCAACGCGAACCATATTTTTTTACTTCTAGTAACTTTGGTATATTTAATTTAGTATTTTCTTCTACCCTTGAATGTATCAAAGCTTCATTTAAAATGTCTGCTTTTGAATAATCTTTTATAAAAAGCTTAACTACCGTATCATTGTCTTTGTATACCGTTTTTGTTTTTCTTTCGGCAATTATATCCATTATTTATTACCTCCATAATATGCATTTAGATACATTTGTTTTATCTCATTCATTAATGGGTATCTAGGATTTGCTCCCGTACATTGGTCGTCAAAAGCCTGCTCTGTCATTTCATCAAGTCTAGCTAGGAAATCTTTTTCATCTATTCCATACTCTTTAATAGTTTTCTTAATCCCTATCATTTCTTTAAGTTCTTCTATTTTTGCTATTAGTTTTTCTAGTTTTTCTTCATCGGTTTTTCCACCAAAATTTAAGCTTTCTGCAATCTCAGCATATCTTCTTAACGTATGTGGGTGGTCATATTGTGGGAATGTTCCCATTTTAGTTGGTTGTTCACTACTATTAAATCTTAACACTTCATTTATCATAAGAGCATTTGCTATTCCGTGAGGCAAGTGATGGAATGCTCCCAGTTTATGTGCCATAGAATGGCACACTCCAAGGAAAGCATTTGCAAAAGCCATACCTGCCATAGTAGCAGCATTAGCCATCTTTTCTCTTGCTATTGGATCCTCAGCACCTTTTTCATAAGCCACTGGCAAATACTCAAATATTATTTTTATAGCCTCTTTAGCAAGGCCATCCGTATATTCAGTTGCCATCATTGATGCATACGCTTCAAGCGCATGGGTTAATGCATCTATTCCCGAAGCTGACGTCAAACCTTTTGGCGCATTCATCATCATATTGCTATCTACAATAGCCATTTTAGGCATAAGCTCGTAATCCGCAAGTGGATATTTTACGCCTGTCGTTTCATCCGTTATAACGGCAAAAGGTGTAACTTCAGAACCTGTTCCCGCGGAAGTTGGCACAGCTATGAAATATGCTTTCTCTCCCATTTTTGGGAAAGTATATACACGTTTACGTATATCCATAAATCTCATTGCCATATCCATAAAATCTAGTTCTGGATGTTCGTACATAACCCACATAACCTTTGCAGCATCCATTGCAGAGCCACCGCCCACTGCAATTATACAGTCAGGTTTAAATACTTCTATTAGTTTTGTTCCTTCTTTAGCGCAAGCTATAGTTGGGTCTGGTGCTACATTAAAGAATGTTGCATGTTCTATTTTCATTTCATCTAATTTATCTGTTATACATTTTGTATAACCGTTTTCATAAAGGAATGTATCCGTTACTATAAATACTCTTTTTTTGTTAAGTATTGTCTTTAGTTCATCAAGTGCTACTGGTAGACATCCTCTCTTAATATATACTTTTTCTGGAGCTCTAAACCAAAGCATATTTTCTCTCCTCTCTGCTACTGTTTTAATATTTAATAAATGTTTTATTCCAACATTTTCTGAAACCGAGTTACCACCCCATGAACCACAACCAAGTGTAAGTGATGGCGTAAGTTTAAAGTTATACAAATCACCTATTCCTCCGTGCGATGCAGGTGTATTTATTAAAACTCTGCACGTTTTCATAGTGTTGTAGAAGGTTGCAATTTTTTCTTTTTCTGTAACTGTATTTATATACAACGAAGAGGTGTGTCCTAATCCACCATCTTCTATAAGTTGGTATGCAATAGATAAAGCTTGTTTAAAGTCTCTTGCTTTGTACATTGCAAGCACTGGAGATAACTTTTCGTGTGTAAATTCTTCAGATATATCCACACTATCCACTTCACCAATTAATATCTTTGTGTTTTCAGGAACTTGTATTCCAGCAAGATTTGCAATAATATATGCGGACTGTCCAACAATTTTCGCGTTTAACGCTCCATTAATTATAATTGTTTTTCTTACTTTTTCTATTTCTTCATCATTTAGAATATAGCATCCTCGTTTTACAAATTCATCCTTTGCTTTTTCGTATATATCTTTATGCACTATCACAGACTGTTCGGATGCACATATCATACCATTATCAAAAGTCTTAGAATGAATAATTGAATTGACTGCCAAAATTACATCTGCACTCTTGTCTATAACTGCTGGTGTATTGCCAGCGCCAACGCCTAATGCCGGTTTACCACTTGAATAAGCAGCTTTAACCATACCCGGACCACCTGTAGCAAGTATTAAATCTACAGAATGCATTAGCGCATTAGTAAGTTCCAAAGATGGTACATCTATCCAAGATATAATGTTTTTAGGAGCCCCAGCTTTTACAGCTGCTTCTAATACAATCTTTGCTGCAGCAATGGTAGCTTCTTTAGCTCTAGGATGTGGACTTATTACAATACCATTACGTGTTTTAAGCGCTAGTAACGTTTTAAATATAGCTGTAGATGTAGGATTTGTAGTAGGTATAACAGCTCCTATAATTCCTATTGGCTCTGCTATTTTCTTTATACCAAACTGCTCATCTTCCTCAAGTATCCCACAAGTCTTTTCATCTTTATATTTATTATATATATATTCTGCTGCATAATGGTTTTTAATGACTTTGTCCTCTACAATTCCCATACCAGTTTCACTAACCGCCATTTTTGCTAAAGGTATTCTCGCATTATTAGCCGCAAGTGCCGCTGCTTTAAATATTTCATCTACTTTTTCTTGTGTATATTTAGCATACTCTAGTTGTGCTTTTCTTGTTTTATCTAACATTTTTTCTAGTGTTTCTATATTTCTAACACATTCATATTTTACCGTCATCTGTTCCTCCAAAATTATCTTATGTTTAATACTATTTCCGCTCAATAAAATTTATACTAACATAGTATCACGAACTAAATATTATTGCAAGATATGACATAAAATGCAATAACATTTTTTGTATTTATCCATTTTGACATTGTTTACATAATGTGGTATAATTGTTTTGTAAGTTTATATAGCAGTAAATTAAAATGTGTTTACACAAGAACCCAACAAAAATTTGGAGGTAATTATGACTAAAGAAGAAAAACTGCAACAAGAGGAAAGCATTTTGCTAGCTGATGCTTACCGGATATTCTTTGACGCTAACGATTACGACACAAAGACATTAATTGGATACTGTCGGTTGGCTCGGGAAATTTTAGGTGAGGAAATCACCAATATGGTATGCGATATCGTCCTATATCAGTTAATAAAGGTATGCCAGGAATTTCGGCCGAATACACAAACCGCTCTAAAATATCGTTTTGGATTAAACGGCGAAGAGCCTATGTCTTATACGGGTATTGGTAAGAAAATATATTGTTCAACTGATACCACAAGTAGCTTATGCAAGCAAGCAATAACCAAACTTCGTTCCCCCGTTCTTTCCAAGAGATACAACATTCTTATTAGAAAAAGTTCTATGATGTTACAAATTACCTATCCCACCAACATTCATCTGTCTACTCTTAAGCTTTCCACCAAAGCTTACAACGCCTTGTTTAGAGCAGGCATCTCCACAGTAGAACAATTTTTACATTTAGATGAAATGTCTTTAAGAAATATTAAAAGTGTCGGAGATAAAATTGTGGCAGAAGTATTGGCAAAGCAAAAGTCCATCACAAGAAATTAACTAATAATTAATTAGGAGGTTTTCCAATGTCGCACTTTAAACCATCCCGTGCAATAGAAACTCAGCCTTTGGCTGAAGCAAGACGAGTCTTTGTAGATTTCCATGCTTTTAAGAACACTGTTTCTATGGGCTGTATCACTTTACTTCAAAACGTTTTTGAAGATGAGTATATTCCCTCTAATTCAGCAACAATAGAAGGAATTCTGTGCGTTCGTGATTCTATTGGTAATCCATATGCAAATATTATTGACCGTCACTATCTCCATAATGTGAAATATGCAGATTTGGCAAAAGAAATGGGAATTAATGTATCACGTGTTGGTGCCATTAATAAAAGAATGCTTCAACTTATGAGAAAACGTATTAGACATTTCTTCCTACCTGAACGCCAAGCTTATTTGAAAAGATATAATCTTTTCCTCGAAGCTGTTCAAGAAAAAGCACCTAAAATCAGTGATCTTTCGGTAAAAGAATTAAATCTTAGCGATCGCACTGCAAACGCTCTATATGAAAGTGGAATTTTTACAGCTTCTCAAATGCTATTTAAACCAGTGAATGAACTCATGAAAATTCGCGATATTGGTCCGCTTGGTTTCGAAGAAATAATGAAAACTAAATGGTTTCTTTTGTCCGGCAAAATTTGAATCCTTTATATAACACCGTGCAGAATCTTGCACGGTGTTATTTTCTACATATTAAGTTGTAATTCCTCTTAATCTCTTTGTTGGGTCTAATATTTTCTTTCTAAGTCTAATATTTAGAGGTGTTATTTCTACAAGTTCATCATCAGCTATAAATTCTAATGACTGTTCTAAAGATAGTCCTTTGTGTGGTGTTAATTTTAATGCATCATCACTACCACTTGCTCTTGTATTAGTTAAGTGTTTTTCTTTACATACGTTAACTATCATATCTTCACTTCTTGAGTTCTCGCCAACTATCATACCAATATATACTTCAGTACCTGCACCAATAAATAGAGTTGCTCTTTCTTGAGCGTTGTATAAACCATAAGTTGTAGATTTACCTTGTTCATAAGCAATTATTGTACCATGAGTTCTTGTTACAACTTCTCCTCTATCTGGTTCAACCCCTACAAATATACTATTAAGCACGCCTGTACCTTTAGTATCTGTAAGTATTTCACTTCTATAACCAATAAGTCCTCTTGATGGAATTTTAAACTCTAGTCTTGTATATCCTGCTTGTGCTATAGATGGGCACATATTTGTCATTTCACCTTTTCTGTTACCCATTTTTTCCATCACAACACCAACATATTCTTCAGGAACATCTATTGTTGCAAGTTCCATAGGTTCACATTTTACTCCATCTATAATTTTACTTATGGCTGTTGGTTTAGAAACTAACAGTTCGAAACCTTCTCTTCTCATATTTTCAATAAGTATAGAAAGATGAAGCTCTCCACGTCCATATACTTTGAAAGCATCTGGAGTTTCAGTTTCTTCTACTCTTAAAGATACATTTGTTTCAACTTCTTTAAACAATCTATCTCTTAGATGTCTAGATGTTATGAACTTTCCTTCTTTACCAGCGAATGGTCCATTGTTTACACTAAACGTCATACAAACCGTAGGCTCGTCTATATCTACAAATGGTACTGCCACAGGATTATTTATATCTGCTATAGTTTCGCCAATATTTATTCCTTCCACACCAGTAACAGAAACTATTTCTCCACATTCCGCACTTTCCACTTCAGTTCTTTTTAGCCCAACATAAGTATATACTTTTCCTATTTTCATATTTTGCACTGTTCCATCTTTTTTGCAAAGTGCTACTTGAGAACCAGCGTGTATTACACCATTTTCTATTCTTCCAACACCAATTCTTCCAGTATATTCATCATAGTCTATATTAGATACTAAAAGTTGTAATGGTTCGTCCTTGCTTCCTTTTGGTTCTGGTACGTATTTAATAATAGTTTCAAATATTGGTTTCATATTATCTGATTCATCTTCTACGTTATATTTTGCAAATCCACCTTTACCAGAAGCATATACAACAGGGAAGTCTAATTGTTCATCACTTGCATTAAGGTCCATAAATAGTTCTAATACTTCATCTAACACTTCAGCAGGTCTTGCGCCCGGTCTATCTATCTTATTTACTACAACGATAGGTACTAAATCTAATGCTAACGCTTTAGATAAAACGAATCTTGTTTGAGGCATCGCACCTTCAAAAGCATCAACAATAAGTAAAACACCATCTACCATTTTTAAAACACGTTCAACTTCTCCACCAAAATCTGCGTGTCCTGGAGTGTCTACTATATTTATTTTTGTATCTTCAAACATAACAGATGTGTTTTTAGAAAGTATTGTTATTCCTCTTTCTTTTTCTATGTCTCCTGAGTCCATTACTCTTTCAGATACAGTTTCATTATCTCTAAATATTCCACTTTGTTTAAGCAAGCTATCTACAAGTGTAGTTTTGCCGTGGTCAACGTGAGCTATAATTGCTACATTTCTTATGTTTTTCATATTATTTTCCTTCTTTCATAAATCTTTTAATCACAATTAAATATTTTACTTCAACTTTTAAGTTATGTCAAGTAATTGCTTTTAAATTTGTCAACTTATTACAAAAGAAGATAAAATTAAGAGCATAGATTTTAACTCTACACTCTTAATTATTCTAAACTTTACTAATTGATTTTCCAACCACCTGCTGAATTCTCAGCGATATTGACATCAGTGGCCAGAGAAACTACTGCGCGCACGCCATTCTCACCGTAGTTGCCAAGGCCGTTCGAACTCCATAAGCCGCAGTAATACATACTACCGCAGTCCACACTGCGCATACCAAAAACAGCATAAGCAGTACCGGTACTGACATACTGAGAGGCAAGCCAATAATAGTTTGAATATGCATCCACATCTGAATCATACTCACCAAATATTAATAAAGAAGCCTCATCTGCGAGCTCTAAATCCCCATCCCATAAGCCTTCATCCGTCAAACCGTAGCCATAAAAATTACTTGTTAATTCTGCTGTTGTTGTACTCAATATAAATTCATTTCCATTATAATAGTGGAAACCATTATTATGTGCCCCTGACAATGTACCTATCTTTCCATTTGTAGAGGTATATGCTACTTTTTTTGTGTCTGTATTATATGTATATGTTACTTTATTTCCATATTTGTATAACTGATCTTCATTAAATGTCGTTTTTTCAAATTCTGTTACTCTATCTATATCTTCTACTGTTACGCTTCTTGCTCCTGTTGCTCCTTCTCCTTTTCCATATGGTTCACATATTGCATCTAGTTCAGCTGCTCCATTTAACCAAGAATTTTGGCCCTCTTTTAATCTTTCTGCAGTATCTGTTGTTGTTGATTTATATCCTAATCTATAATTTGAAATCACATCACTATCTGACATTATTAGAAGTTCACCATACTTGCTTGCTCCTAATACTTTCCATCCACCTTCATAATCCGTTCCTGTTGCTATATAATTTATTTTCTCTCCTACCTTTATTATTGTTTCTCCATCTGTTACTGTTTCTCCTGTTTGTACCCAAGGTCCTTTTAATACTACATTTACTCCACTTAATGACACTTCTACTGCATATTTTGTTGTATCTACTTTGTTATCTGTTAGCGCTTTATCTACTGCTGACTGCAATTCATCTAACACTGTATCACCACTTGCATATGCAGTTGCCCAAGCCATTTGTGTTAGCTCTTTTACTGTTGCCAAATTTGTTTGTTCTACCGCATCACTTGCTTTTTGTATTATGCCAATATTGTTTAATGTTAGAACAATAGCTCCTGCTAGTATTATCATTACTATTATTGTTATTACTAGTACTATTAATGATATTCCTTGCTTCTTTTGCATTACATTCACTCCCTTCTTTTTTACGCAAAAGAAAGCAAAGCTAACACAGATTTTTCTCTATGTTAACTTTGCTCTTTATCTTATTTTTAAGGTCACAAAAACGCCACTACCTTGTAGTGTTATTTTAAATAGTTGTGTGTGTGTGTGTGTGTGTTACTGCCCCAAGGCTTCTAGCGCTTTTCATTTGTTTTTTACTCCCTCTTTACGTATTTAGTTTATACTAAATAAAAAAGAAAATCAACAGATTTTGTTAATTTTCCTCTTATTATCTCATTTTGTTTTAATTGTATTATTCTGTTAATTTTTTAGCCATACCAACATCCGAAATATAATCTTCTAATTTACCTCTTACTTGTTGATACTTGTCCTCTCCTTTTGCAAGCAAACAAAGTACTCCATTTTCTTTCATTTCTTTGAATGCTTTATTTATAGCCTCTTCCCTATCTTCTATTATTTCATAATCACAAGTTATAAATTGTGCCATTTCATTACAGATATCTCTTACATTTTCAAACTGTGGATCATCTGCTGTAAGATATATTTTATTTGAGTACTTACTTGCAACTTCTGCCATATCCTTTCTACGTATATATGCTTTGCCACCTGGTGCACCAAATACTGCAACTATTTCACTTGTAGGATAGTCTTTTTTTATTGCTTCAAAGAATTTATCAAAGCTAAGTCTATTATGTGCATAATCTACTGTTATTGTTTTGTTATTCTTTTCAAAAATATTCATTCGGCCAGATACTGTTGTTTCTTGAATACCTTTTTGTATGTTTTCTAATGGTATTCCTAATGCTTTTGCAACAATTATGGCAGCTGTAGCATTCTGGACATTAAAGTCTCCAAACATTTTTGTTTTATATGTCTCTACACCTGAATTATGTACTACTTCAAACGTTAAATATCCATCTTCTTTTCTCAACTTTGTAAAGTAATAATCTACATTATCTTTAACCTTTTCCGAACCATATGTTATTATTCTTTCTACATTTTTAGCAGCATCTTGTACTACTTTATAATAGTCTGTTTCTTTATTTATAACAACCGTCTTACAGTTTTTTATAAATTCCAATTTACTGTTTAGGTAGTCTGTAAAATTAGGATGTTCTGCTGGACTTATGTGATCTTCAGATATGTTTAAGAATAATCCTATATCATAATGCATGTTTAATATTCTATTTGTTTTATATGCCTGGGATGAAACTTCCATTGTAAGATATTTTAAATCATTTTGTTCAGCCTCTTTAATATATCTTTGTAGCTCTATTGCTTCAGGAGTAGATAAATGAGATTCTTCACACCTTGTTCCTGTATATGTTTCTACTGTAGATAGAAGTGCTGTTCTTTTTTTTAGGTAATCATTTAATATATTGTGTATATATGTTGCTGTAGTAGTCTTTCCTTTAGTTCCAGTAAGCCCTATCATATTTATATTTTCATACGCCCTATTAAAGAATTCTTCTGCTATTACAACCATTGCTTTTCTTATGTCTTTTACTATAATTAGCCCTGCACTTTGTGTTTCATATTCTTTTTCTGCAATTACCAAAAACGCACCATTATTTACTGCATCTAAAACATATTCTTCTTTAAAATTAACCCCTTTAACAAAAAAAGCCGAATTTTTTATACAAGCTTTTGAATTATATGTTATATCTTGTATAATCGTATTATTTTTTTCCTGATAAACACTTCTTTTTACAATACCCAATTTGTTATCTAATAATGCTATAAGTTCTTGTTGTGTCATAGTATCATCTCCTAGTGAGACTATTATATCACTTGTAATCTTTAATGTAAATATTAAGTATATATAGCCATCGCTTTTATTACTCTAGGTGTAGTATCCGTAGCTTCTTCTAATACATATCCCAACAAATTAACCGTCCCCATTACATTTGCTATATTTATAGCTGTTGTGTCCATAAATTCTCGCTTTAGCCATACACAACATCCGTCCCATTTTAATAAAAACATCCTGTGATTCTTTGTATTCGTCGTACATTAAGACCTTGGCTTTTACACAACACAAATTATTGCATTTTCCTTTTACTTGTTCATTAACTAGACATTTTATTATTTGCTTATAAAATAACATATTATTCATTTCTTTTATTTCTTTAATATTAGCATATTCT
>JAZSRF010000002.1:0-2663 GCA_045538335.1 Clostridia bacterium
AATCCATAACCTTTTATTTGCTGGTAATATGCTACACCTTATTATAATAGTGCTAAAATGCTTATTATCAGCAACCTTTTAATTTGATTGTTATTTGATATTTTTTTTTAGCCTAAAAAAGGTACTTTGTCGCGGGTTCGAGCCCCGTTTTTCGCTCAATACTCTAAAACACAGCGAATTACGCTGTGTTTTTCTGCTTTAAATAGACAAAACGCAACGGAAATGTTTTTAGGCTAAAATAATTAGTCTAAAAAAAAAATGCTTACAACTCACATTACCAACAATTTACAGCAGGTTTCGCTTACTTACTTACCTGCACAGTATCATCACTCTACCTGCATGGTCGATTATTATATCTGCGACCCAGTAACAGGCAAAAAGATTCGCAAGCAGATTCGACTGCTTCGAGTTAAAAATAGAACTACAGAGAGAGAGTTCCAGAGATATGTTACTGATTTAATCTATAACATTAACAATCGTTTGGCAGCTGGCTGGAATCCACTGCATGAGACAAGCAATGCTAAGCACTATACACCATTCTCAGAAGCTATAGATATTTTCGTGGAAGAAAAGATAAAAGAGTGCCGACCAGATACAATTAGAAGTTATAAGAGTGTGTCAACAGCACTGGTAAGGTTTACTAGTAAGGTTTATCCAACATTACTAGTTGGTGCATTCACACATAAAATTGCTATGGAGTTCCTAGAGCATATCTACAGCAGTCGCAAAATATCTGCTCGCTCTTATAACAATTATTTAAAAACTTCTAAGGTAATATTTGGATTTTTCAAAGAACATTTTTACTGTCCTGTAAATCCGTTTGAAGAAATAAAAATTAAACGAAGTGAAGAAAAGAAACGTGGCATTCTCTCCGATGGTACACGTACTCTCCTTTATGAGTATCTATCTGAGAATAATAAAATGTTTCTTTTGGTATGTTATCTGGTGTATTATAGTTTGATTAGACCTAAGGAAATAAGATGCTTGAGAGTGCAGGACATTCGTTTGGCTGAGAAGTGTATTGTGATTCGTTCGGAAGTGGCAAAAAACCATAAGGAGAGATATGCAGCTCTTACTATAGAAGTAATACATTTGATATTGGATTTAGGCATTCTGAACCATCCTGCTACTCACTATGTGGTAGGGACTAATTTTGAGTCTGGACCAGAAAAACTACCAGACAATGCTATGTCGAAGTATTGGGATAAGCTTCGTAAAAAACTGAGACTCCCAGCAGATGCACAGCTGTATTCGCTTCGTGATACTGCTATATTTGAAAATCTAAAAGCAGGTATAGACCCTCTGACAATACAACAGCATGCAGACCATCATTCGCTCCGCATGACTGATATTTATGCTAAGCATCGTGATTCTGAGCTTATTAATAAAATGTTCCATCAGCCAATAAAATTCTAGTTTATTGTGCATAAAAATATAGAATAGATCTGCTCAATGTTTTTTGTGCACAAAAAAAGAGAGTAGGAAAAACCTACTCTCTTACAAAGATATTTGAAGCTTTAATAGTCATAAGCCTGCGAACATGGTAGTACATAGTTAACGTGAAGATCATCATCAAATATATCATAGATTATATAACATTTTGTTGAAGCGGGTTTTATTATATAACAAAAAGTCCCATGTTCTTTTAGAGTGTCATACTCACAGTATTTATGGTTAGAAATCTTCTTTAAATTTTTAATTTCTGTTTTTATCTTCTTAACATATTCTTTAGAAGAAGTCCTCTGTTTTGGTGCCAGCCACATTGATATTTCTAGAAAGGATCTTTCTATGTCGTATGCTAGTATTATTTTTTTTACTTTCTTGTGGAAATAACTCATCTTGTAATTCTTCAAAATGTTCTATTGCTCTTTTTTCAAAATCTTTAACTTCAGCATCTGACATATATTCTTTTTCTTTGATATAAGTGATACCATCTTTGTTTTTTAAACTTTCGATAAATTCGTAAGCTTTTCTACCAGATTTTGTAAAAGGATCTATTTCTATTCTAATTTTCATAACGTTTATATTTTTTTTATTTTACAAACGTACGAAGAAAAAATTAAATCTCAAAAATTTTAAGATTAAGTCCATCAATATAAACTGGTCTGTCTGCTCCAGACATTGTAGCATCTATATAGATAAGTCCCATATCTTCTGCTTCATCTTCTGTTATTGCATCTACTTCATAGAAATAATTTGTTTCATTATTTTCTATAAGTTCTGTAACAACATTGTCTAAAGCCAATTCTTCTGATTCGGCATGAGTTCTGAATGGATTTAAACCACCATAACCATATACATAAATTAAATACTCTTTCATGTCTTATCTCCTTAAATAAATAAATTTTGTAACTCTATAAAAAATCCATAGTATAAGTAATAAGGCTATTCCAATATTAATGTAGAGTAGAGTATAGCACCAGTCTGGAGTAACTTCTACAGGAACTTCTACAGTTACTGATTCTCTGTTGTTGATAGTATCAGTTTTTGTTTTGTAGTGGGTGGTGTTAAAGTACTTCTCAATGTAAATAGTATCACTCACTCGCTTTTCAATAATACTATCTCTGTAGATAATTATTGTGCTGTCGTTCTGGATAGTTCGTTCTTCTGTAGGGAGTACCACCGTTTTTGTGGTGGTACAGCTACAGATTCCAAACAGTACA
>JAZSRF010000053.1:0-1506 GCA_045538335.1 Clostridia bacterium
AACAGTTAAAGCTAAAAGATTTACTAAATCTGCCGCAGAAAAAATAGAAGCTGTTGGTGGAAAGACAGAGGTGATTTAGTTGTTTAAAACATTAAAAAATGCAATAAAAACACCAGATATTAGAAAAAAAATATTATATACATTATTACTTATAGTAATATTTAGACTAGGATGTTTTATAACAGTACCAGGAATTAATTTAGTATTATTAGATGAGGTAATGACTGAAGCTAGTGGTGGATTAAGTGGTTTAATAGACTTGATCTCAGGTGGAGCATTCTCAAGACTTTCATTATTTGCAATGAGTATAAATCCATATATTACAGCCTCAATCGTTATTCAATTATTAGCAATGGTAATTCCTTCTTTGGAAGCTCTTGCAAAAGAAGGTGGAGAAGAAGGAAAAGCCAAGATGAATGGTTATACAAAAATGCTTACAATAGTACTTGCTGTTGTTGAAGCTATTGGACTATATTTTACATATAGAAGTTCTGGTATATTTGTTGATACCGGTTTCTTAACAGCAGTAGTATTTATGTTATCATTAGTTGCAGGAACAGCAATACTTATGTGGTTAGGTGAACAAATAACTTCAAAAGGTGTTGGAAATGGAATTTCAATGATAATATTTGTTGGTATAATATCAGGTTTACCATCAGCTGTTACAGCATTGTATAACATGATAATTAATAATTCTGTATTCTCAACAGCAGGATTATTAACAGCACTTGGTGTTATTATAGGAGCAATTATATTAGTTGCAGGTGTGGTATTTGTTACAGAAGCAGAGAGAAAAGTTCCTGTACAATATGCTAAAAAAGTTGTTGGAAGAAAAATGTATGGTGGACAAAATACACATATACCAATTAAATTGGTTATGGCAGGAGTTATGCCAGTAATTTTTGCATCATCATTTATGACATTCCCAGCAATGATAATACCACTATTTAATAACGAAATAGCTACTGCTACTGGATTTTGGGCTACAATATATAAATTTTCAATAGCTACATCATCAACAGCAGTACCAGTTGGTTATTCAATAGCAAATGCAATAGTATACTTATTATTAATAGTAGGATTCACATTCTTCTATACTTATGCAACATTTAACCCAGCAGAGGTATCTAATAACATTAAAAGAAATGGTGGATTTATTCCAGGAATAAGAGCTGGAAAACCAACTACAGATTATTTATCAAGTATAATGAAAAAATTAATCTGGTTTGGTGGTTTATTCTTAGCTGTTATAGCAATTCTTCCAATGTTACTTAGATTTACAAGTTTAAACTTTACTTTTGGTGGAACTACAATACTTATCGTAGTTGGTGTTGCATTAGAAGTAGTTCAACAATTAGAATCACAATTAGTAATGAGACACTATAAAGGATTTTTGGAATAGAAAATAATTTGTTGCAAAAAAATATTTTTTTGTATACAATTAATAAGAGGTTGGAAATTAAAATTAATTTTAATTTCCTGCCTCTATGTTGCTTTTAAAATATA
>JAZSRF010000071.1:0-41739 GCA_045538335.1 Clostridia bacterium
ATTTTAGTTTTATTTTGATGCGATAATCTAGTAAACTATATACAAGCGTTGACATTATATAATAAACCTTATATAATATATCATGCAGAGTTAATATAAACACAAAAGGAGGATAAATATGGACGATTTAGAATTTATAAAAATTGCATATAGTAAAGGAAAAGTGCAAGATGTGTCTCAAGCATTCGAAGAATTTCCACCAGAACAAGAATGGCACGGTGGTAAAATAGAAAATGTTTTTGAAGAGGAAAATGTTCAATATGGACCATATTTTGTAGGAGACATAGTGTTTGTAAAAAAATATAAATATGTAGATGGAACTGAAGGTTATGACCATTTTTTCGTAATTATATCTCAGAATAATATAGCTGTTCCTATTGAATCTTTTGGAATGCTGCTTTCCTCTAGACTAGAAAAGTTAAAATATAAACAAAACATATTAATTAGTGAAGATGAACAAAATGGGCTGAGAAAAGATAGTATAGTGAAAACAGATATAATATATAAAATAGAGAATGAGCAAATATTATTTAAAATTGGCAAAGTAGATTTGGAAAAAATAGATGAGTATAAGCAAAGATACTTAGAAAGTTTGCAAGATGAGAGTATTTAAGAGTAGTGTAACTACCCTTAAATACTTTTGTTTTGTGCGTTTGCATTTCTATTTATTCTGTCCATATAATCTTGAGATTTTATTTGGTAATCCATAGCCTCATTTAAACATCTGTAATAATAATATTGGTTTTCGTAAAATTCTTTCGGTGTCATTTTATTTGCGTTTGGATTATTTGCAATGTTTGGTGGTGGCGTAATATTTGGTGGTAAATTTACACCAAAGCCTCCTGAAAAACCACCAGGAAAACAATATGGATTAAAAAAGAATCTATCTTCCATAAAAAATCAACTCCTTATGAATAATATATTAAAAAGCGGTTCATAATATGATTACCTCATAAATTAAATGAGTATCCCCCTTTTTAGGCGACAGGTTTACCTTGTCGCTTTTTTCCAAATATAACAAAAGATATTAAAACGCTTAGCACTAAGATTAATATATATGTTAAAAAAGGAATAGTGTAAAATGTAGTTAAATAGTTATCTGTATTGTTAAACACAGAAATAGTTGGCATATAGAGATAGTTTAATATTATAAATGTTATGAAAGATGAAATACAACCTTGTAGTAGTTTATACTTTAACAAACTTTTAAATGATACATTTGCTTTAGAAGCAAATGTAAATATTTGTACAAGTATCATAAGTGAGCTAAATGAAAGTATAAAAGATGTTAAAACAATTTTGTTGTTCAATGATATATTTAATAACTGCACACTATTTATACCATTAGAAATTTCAAATATGCCAATTGTTAGAGGTTTTATTACATTAGGAATATTTAAGCCGCCTAAAACAATAGTTGGTATTAATGAAAATATAACAGTGTATGCAAATATATATGCAAGTGTTTTTAAACTGCCTAAAATACTTGTAGATAATAGCTCAAATGGAGAAGATATTTTATTAAAACTATTTGAATTTGCATTTGTTTGTTGTATAATGTTATTGTTATATGAAGGTGTTAAAAACATCCCTATAATCATACTAGAAAGAATGTGACAAATAGCAAGAATAATACCTATTTCTATACTTTTAAACATACCGATTCCAATGGTTGCAATAATGTATGAAGGATTTGCGTTGCTTGTAAAAGATACGAGTTTTGTGGCAAGTTTTTTGTCTATCTTTTTATCGTTATACATTTTTAGGATACATTTTGCAGCATTTGGATAACCTAGTAAAAAACCAATTATTACGGTTGCTGTAGTATGTGTAGGTATTCTAAAAAGTTTGGATAAGACGGAACTCATTCCGTAGGACAAGTCGTATATCTTATTTGAACGCATAAGTAGTTCTGTAATTAGCAGGTATGGAAAAAGTGCTGGTATAAGTTTATGTATAAATATATCTATAGAGTTAGTTATAGATGATACTAATATATTAGAATTTAAAAGTAGGAAAAATATTAAAGCAAATATTAGTATGTTAAAAACTAATTTTTTGTATTTAAAATAAAAAGTAAATTTCATAGAATAACCTCTATAAATTTTACTAAAAAGGAGAATAATATATGCAGACAGTAGAAAATTTTGAAGATGTAAAATTGTTAGATATGGCAAATGGAGAAAAGCTAGAAAATTGGAATGGTTATCTTTTAATTAGACCTGACCCACAAATAATTTGGTCAAATAAAACGAATCCAAAATTGTGGGAAAAAGCAGATGCAAGATATATACGCAGCAAAACTGGTGGTGGACATTGGGAGACAAAAACAAAACTTCCAGATAGTTGGCAGGTTTCATTTGAAAATCTAACATTTAATATAAAGCCAATGGGATTTAAACATACTGGACTGTTTCCAGAACAAGCAGTTAACTGGAAATATATGATGAAAAAAATAAAAGAAAGAAAACGTGCTGGAAAAGAAACAAAAGTACTAAATCTTTTTGCATATACGGGAGGAGCAACAGTAGCATGCCTTTCTGCAGGAGCTAGTGTATGTCACGTAGATTCTTCTAAAGGAATGGTAGCTTGGGCAAAAGAAAATGTAACAAGCTCAGGACTTAAAGAAAAGCCGGTTAGATACATAGTAGATGATGTAATAAAATTTGTTACTCGTGAAATAAAAAGAGGAAATAAATATGATGCGATTGTTATGGACCCACCAAGTTACGGAAGAGGAGCAAATGGTGAGGTTTGGAGCATAGAAAAAGATTTGGAAAATCTTTTAGAACTATGTGTAAAATTACTTTCAGACAGTCCTGCTTTTGTAATCATTAATACATATACTGGTGGCTTATCTGG
This sequence comes from Clostridia bacterium, assembly GCA_045538335.1. Classification (GTDB taxonomy): domain Bacteria; phylum Bacillota; class Clostridia; order TANB77; family CAG-465; genus UMGS1649. Next base: position 2,863 of record JAZSRF010000071.1, read on the forward strand.
TACAGTAATACAAAATTTACTTAGAATGAAAATAGAGGATGATAGACTAGATTTAATAGAAAAAGGAAAATTTGTAACAAATGAAATAGGACTTAAAATGGAAAAATCTGATGTTGTACTACCTTGTGGTATTACAACAAAATGGGAAGAGGTGTAACAATGGGAAAATCTGTTGGAAATTTATCTTTAACAGAAAAAGTAGGACAGATGTTTATAATAGGAATAGATGGTTACGACGCTGATGAAACTATTATGGAGCTTATACAAACATATAAAGTTGGTGGTTTTATAATTGACGAGAAAAATGTAAAAAGCGTAGAACAACTAGCTAGACTTATAAACTCACTTAAAACTATGAATGCAGGAAATGAAGTTCCACTAATTATAGCAACTGCTCAAGAAGGCGGAAGAGCTAATATGCTTCCTAGTGAAATTAGAAAGCTACCAGCTATTAAATATATAGCAGATAGTCAAGATAAAAATTTAATATATGAAGCATCAAATCTTACAGGAAGACTTCTTAAGTCATTTGGTTTTAATATGAATTTTTGGCCTGTATTAGATTTAGGGGGACAGGTAGATGCAAAAGAACTATCAGATAGATGTATAAGTACAAACACTACTTTAGTATCCAGCTATAGCTCACAAATGGTAACGGCTTTAAATGATGCTGGTATTATAGCGGTACCAAAATATTTCCCTGGACATAACACGACTAGAAATAGAGGAAGTAGTTTAGTAATACCTTTTACTACAAAATCTATATTTAAATTGGAACAAGCAGATTTATTACCGTTTAGAGCTTCTATAGAAACAGGTATACCTAGTATGTTAGTAGGTCATATAAATTTAGCTAGACTTAATTTGTTTGCACCAGCTACAATGTCATATAAGGTAGTAACAAGGCTTTTAAAAGAAAAATATGGATACAAAGGAGTAGTAATATCTGATGACATATCTTCAGCATGTGTAGATATACAATATGGCGCTAAAGGATGTGCAAGACGCGCAATTTTAGCCGGTTGTGATATGCTAATTATGAAAGATGCTAAAAAGGCAAAAGGCGTACTTGAAGATATTACAAAACAAATAAAAAATGGTAATTTGGCACCACAAGAAATAGATTTAAGAGTGCAGAAAATTTTAGATATGAAAGAAAAGTTCAACCTAAAAGATGAAGAAGTATCTGAAATAGAAGTAAGAAGCTTTAACGATGAAATAGAAAGTTTAATAGAAAAAATAAGGAGATAATAAAAGGAGGCGGGGCCTCCTTTTAACAGTATATACTTGCATTTTGGGAAAATTTTGGTATAATATATGAACAAAATATTTTTTACCGAAACTTACAGGTTATAACCTGTAAAATATTAATATATTAAGGGAGGAACAAGTATGCTAAAATATGTAGCAATTATTCAGGCGACTTATCGGGAGGCTTTGGCAATGTATCGTACAGGACCGAGTCATAGGAATTATATGAGTCCTGTATGTGAGGATGCTACGTCTGCGAAAGGATGGTTGGAAGAAAACATAATGAAATATCCTGAACACAGCTACATTGTGTCTTCGGCAATTATTGCTTTTGATACTGAGCAAAGCGAGAATGCCGAGTATATGCTTGAAAGTTTGATGCATGTTTTTTAATAATATAAAATATAATCTTCCTAAAGGAGCGATAGTATGTTAAAATACATTGCAATTTTTCAAGCAACCCACAAGTATACTTTGGGGTTAGATCCTGAACAGTTGGGACGTGTTACAAGACTTGTTCAAAAAAGTCCAACCCAAGAAACAAAGGTTCAAGCTGAGAAATGGATTGAGGCTATAAAAAAAGCATATCCTAAAAAATACTATAGGGTAGAGCATTGCATTATTTCTTTTGAAGAGAATGAACAAGAAAATGTAGAGTCTATGCTGAAAAGCTTAATTATGATGTTTTAACATTCGGAGGAAAATCATGTCTAAATATGTAGCAGTTCTTGTTGTTCATAGGCCAAGCTCTCTTGTTGGATGGCATTTTGGCAGTACCATGCAAACTTCCAGAAGTCCTGTAGAGGAGGGCAAAGACAAAGTTAAAAATTGGCTAAAAGAAAAATTGGCCTGTTATCCTGATGCGAAGATAAATGTACCCAGAAATGAAGCGTATACAACAGTAAACTATTGCATTATACACTTTGAAGAGACGGAAGGTATTAATGTAGAAGAAATGTTGGATACGCTAATTAATTAAACTTTTAGAAGTTCACACAATTTGTGTGAACTTCTTTTTTCGACTAATACGTATAAAAGTTTTATAGTGTTTATCTAAAATATTACAATATTCGTATGGCTTGTATTGTATAGTTATAGTGGTGAGTGAAGTGATAGAAAATGTTACAAAGATATTGCCTAATGAGATTAAAGTTGGCATTGAAACACTAGAAGATAAAGAAAATGTAACAGAAATAAGACTTAGAGTAGGCAAAAATATAAGAGTATATTTAGGTAGACAAGAGAAAGAATTAAATACTATCGTTTCTAAACAAGATTTAATAAAAATTTTAAGTAACATTTCATCAAATAGTATTTACTCTGTGCAAAATGATATAAACAAAGGATTTGTGACAATAGAAGGTGGCAACAGAATTGGAATAGCGGGTGAAATTGTTGTAGTAGATGGGAAAATAAAGAACGTAAAAGAAATAAGTTCTATGAATATACGTGTATCTAAAGAGTTTATAGGAATTTCAGATGGTATTATGGATAAAATTGTACAACATGGTATGATTAAAAATACTATAATTATTTCACCACCGGGTCTTGGTAAAACTACTCTTTTAAGAGATATAGTACGTAATCTGAGTGGATATGGATACAATGTATCCTTAATTGACGAAAGAGGTGAAATTGCTGCTATGTATGATGGAAAATCTTCGCTTAATTTAGGTGATAGAACAGACGTAATCTCCTTTGTAGATAAATCATTGGGAATGGAAATGGCAGTAAGAAGTCTTGCCCCGGATGTGGTTTGCACGGATGAAATAGGAAATGAACGAGATGTCGAGGCTATAAAATATCTTTGCAAGAGTGGGGTTTCATTTGTTACAACAATGCACGGTAAGTGTTTAGAAGATATAATAAGAGGCTCTATGAAAAAAATAATAGATGAAGGTTATTTAGATACAGTAATAATTTTATCTAAAAAATGTGGAATAGGAAGTATTGAAAAAATTTATACAAATTTAAGTGTTAAGGAGGAGGTCTTATGTTAGTTTTAAAATTATTAATTGCTCTTGGAATAGTTATAGTATGTACAGCGCTTGGTATTATTAAATCAAAGAGGTATGAAAGCAGAGAATACATTTTAAGAGAAGCTATTATGCTTTTTGAAGGAATAAGAAATGAGATACAATATGCTTTAACCCCTATACCTAATGCTATTGAATCTGTAAGGCAAAATATGATAACTCCTCTAAAAGAAGTGATGGGTGCAGTAAGTTTTGAGCTTTTACAGTATAATGTATCAAATGAAAAAATAACAAATGAAATAGCTAAACTCGGTGAACTTACCCCTTATGATATACAAACAATTTCCAATGGAATAATAACACTTGGAAAGAGCGATATTGATGGTCAAACAGGTATTATTAATATGACAAGTGTAACGTTAGAAAACCAATTACAAGATTCAATAGAAGCAAAAAGGAAAAACTCTAAATTATATAAAACAGTTGGACTTGCAACAGGTCTTATGATAGCAATAGTATTTATTTAAATAGGAGGTATTTATGAGTGTAGATTTATTACTAAAGATAGCAGGACTTGGAATACTTGTGGCGGTGTTAAATCAAGTGTTATCTAAAGCAGGACGTGACGACCAAGCAATGATGGTAACTATAACAGGACTTGTAATTGTACTTATGATAGTTGCAAAAGAGATAAGTTCTCTTTTTGGTAGTGTAAAAACAATGTTTGGCCTGTAGTGAGGAAATATGGATATATATAAAATAGTGGCATTAAGTATAGTAGCTGTTCTTTTAATTACTATACTTAAATGTGTAAAAAAAGATGATTTTGCTCTAATAGCTACAATAATTACAGCAGTTATATTATTTACACTTGTACTTATGAAACTTGAAAGTATAACTTCTCTTCTAGAAAATTTAGTACAAAAATCTGGAATAAATAAAGAGTATTTAACACTTCTTTTAAAAGTGACAGGGATTTCGTATGTAATTGAACTTGCAACCAATATATGTAAAGATGCGGGAAACAGTGCAATTGCCTCTAAAGTGGAAATGTTAGGTAAGATATCTATTGTTGTTCTTACGATACCAATTTTAACATCAGTAATTTCTACGGTACTTAATATTTTATAGGTGAGTTATGGAAAAACTAAAGAAAATATTTATCGTATTAACAATTTGTATATTTTGCGTTTTTACATTTTCTAACATATATGCGGTAAATGTAAATAGTGTAGCAGATGAACTAGATATGAATTCACTCATGGACACATTAAATGAATATACAGATGATGAAATAGATATAGATAATATGGCCCAAGATTTAATAACTGGTAAAGGAATAGATTATGGTGTAATTGGTAATTTTATAGTAGAAAAGCTATTTTATGAAATAAAGATAGCATTAAAAACGACAGTCTCTGTATTAATTGTAATAATTTTAATGGCAATAGTTAAAGGTATAGAACTTGAAAAAGATAGTACAGTGTCAAGGGTGACGTCCCTTGTTGGCTTTCTTGTAATTGTATCAATGATGCTTAACTCATACTTTACAATTATAAAAGTGTTTACAGAGACTATAGGGCTGCTTACGTCAGTTATGGAGATAATTTCTCCATTTATGCTTGCCATACTAATTGCAACAGGAGAAATTGTAACTAGTGGAATAATTGGTCCAATCCTCTTGTTTATAACAAGTCTTATTGGAGTAGTAATTACATATATAATATTACCACTTCTTACAGCATCATTAGTATTTAAAATAATATCTAATATGTCTGATGGAATAAAGGTAGATAAATTATCTAAAATGTTTTCTTCTACAGCTATGTGGACTATAGGAATTGTATTTACACTGTTTTTAGGAATAATGGAACTTGAGGGAAGTGTTACGACAAGTATAGATGAAGTGACAGTGAAAACAACACAAGCAGCAGTATCTAATTTAGTGCCAGTTGTAGGGAAATTCGTATCAGACAGCTTAGAGGTTGTAATGGGAGCATCAGAAATAATTGGAAAGACTGTTGGAATAATTGGCATAGTAGTAATTATAATTGGGGCATTAATACCAATTATTAAAATAATACTATGCAGCTTTATGTGTTTTATACTTTCTGCAGTTTCAGAATTATTAAATACAGATAGTAAAATTACAAATTTATGCGAATCTATGTCTAAACAATATAAAACACTTTTAGGGATAATGGTTGGAGTTATAGTAACTTTTGTAATAGGAATAGGCGTAGTTATAAATTTGATGGGAAAGGTGGCATCTTAAATGAGTGAGTATATATCTACAGTAATATATATATGTGTATTTTGCATAATTTTAGAGCTTATACTTCCAGAAAATAAGCTTAAAAAATATATAGGGGTGTTAGTTTCTCTTGTTATAATTCTTACATTAATTAGTCCAGTTTTAAACTTGTTTGAAAGTAAAAGTGTTGTGGCAACAATATCTAATGCTGTAGATAGTATTAAAAGTAAAATAGAAGTAAAAGAATATGATTTTTCTAATGTAAAAAATAAAATAATTCTTTCGTCAACTAGGAAAAATATGGAAGAGGAAATAACAGCTAAATGTAAAGAAAATTTCACAAAATATAATGTGAGTAAAGTAAGGATAACGTTAACAGAAGGCTATATAATTGAGGATATAGATATATATCTTAAAAACTTACCAGAAGTTAGGGTGGCAGGAGAAATTATAGATTATGTTGCAGGGACATATAACATACAAGCAGATTTAATAAACGTAATTAAGGAGAATGAATAGTATGGAAAAACTAAAGGAAATTTTAAATAAGGATAAAAAAACAAGTAATTTGATACTAATTTTAGTACTTCTTGTAATAGTTTTAATATCATTTAATAGTATATTTAATAGTGATAAAAATGAAGATAGAACAACATCAGCGTTAAGTGAAAATATTGTGAATGTTACAGAGACTGCAGAAACAAGACTAGCTAATATTATATCTAAAATAAATGGTGTAGATTCTGCAAGTGTTATGATAAGCTATTCGTCAACAGAAAAAATAATACCCGTTTATGATACAAAAGAAAATATAGATACAACAACAGAAGACGATAGAACTAGTAGTAAAAAAACAGTAGAAAAAACTGTAGCATATGAAGGAGAAGGAAGTGAAAAAAATGCACTTTTAGAAAGCAAACAAACAGCAGAAGCGACAGGTGCTATAGTTGTAGTAAACGGTAATATTTATGAAAATACAAAGCTGGAGATTAAAGAGGCGGTAGCAATGGTTACAAATGTGCCGCTACATAAAGTACAAATATTTGTAAATTAGAAAGAGTGGGATATTTATGAAAATTATAAAAAGAGGTCAACTGGCAATGTTATCTATTTCCTTTATGATAATGATAGCAGGATATATAAACTACAAATATGACCCAAAAAGAGAGGAAAATTTAGGGCAAACAATGAAAGTAAATAGTGATGAAGTCTATCTGTTTTCGTCTAGTAATGATGTTGGGATATATGCGGATGTTGTGGGAAATTTAGATAAAAACGCAACAATATACAATAATAAAAATTCCGCAAGTTCTCTTACAAGTTTTAAAATTTCTAGGGATAATATGTTTTCAGAATTAGAAGAAAATTATACAGCTGTAATAAGTAAAAGCGCAAGTACAGAAGAGGCTAAAGTTTACCAAGAAAAACTAGATGGTATAATTCAGAAAAAACATTTAATTGAAGTGGTAGAAGGGATTATTAAAGCTAAAGGTATAACGGAAATTGTAATTGTCCCAAACGAAGATAAATATAACGTTATGGTAAAGATGGATAGCAAACTTACAGACGCCCAAGCAAATATGATACAAAAAATAATTGAAGATGAATTTAATGTTGAGGCGGATAAAATAAGGATTATTCAGCAATGATGCTTGAAAAACTGTAATAGTATGGTATAATATGTAGGTAATGTAAATTACAAAAATTCAACTTTAATAAGGAGGATGCTATTATGAGTAAGTGGAGCGGTCGTTATGAGGATACGCGTGAATCTCAGCGTTCTTTGGAAGAGGATATTCTGGAAGCCGGGCAGGGCCGGTTCTGTTATCCCACTTCTAGTGGTGGAACTGTAAGAGAATCGGATGACCGTATCGATGTATACGGACCTAGTGATTCTCCCAAGGGACATTCGCATTCGTGGTACAATGGAAAAACGGGTGAATATGGTCATCACGACTAAAGGCAAAAGCGCGGGAAAATTTCCCGCGCTTTTTTAATGCTCAAATTCAGCAAATGTTTACATAAATATTGCAATTTAAGAGCGAGTGTGTTATAATAATAATTGTTAGGAAGATAAACGCAAGAGCTAATGACCTTGCTAACAAATCTAATATAAAGGAGAAAAAACGTTATGGTACGATCGTGTAAGCGCTTTTCTGTGTTTGAAATGTAACTGCTCACCGGCTGCGGGGCTGCTTGCTCCAGCCATAAGGAGGTAACATCATGTTCCGGCTTACTAATCCGCCTTACTACTAGCAACTTTTAAAGTTATCATCTGAACCTAAAACACCATCGGCGGCCTTTCCGCTAAGGAGGAACAAAATATGATCACCAGACGTCGGGTAGACGTGGCCCCGCCTTACTACTAGTTATTATCATTACTATAATATGATAATAACCGGCTGCAATGAAAATCGCCCGCAAAGTGGACGATATGGACCGCGGTTTATGGCGGCACTGCGCTCCTATAATTTATGGAATGTCAGGTGCGACACAGCACGTGTGCGAACATAGGGTTCGTCTTGCTATTAGAACGCGCCGACTAGAAAAAAGAGAGACAGCTATTTAGCTGTCTCTCACTTTTTATATGCATAGTTTGTCTAATACATATTGACTTGTAAATATAAAGTGATATAATACAGCTAAACAAAATATAAGAACTAAACAAACTTGTTTGGTGGAAGGAGTTTTTATGGGTAGGGAAGTCTTAAGATTAAAAACAAATTCATTTACAAAAAGATCGTGGTTTGTAGATAAACAAGGAAAACGGTGTTCTAAAAAATTCAAAATAACTTTTCAACAACAAGCAGGCCCAGTAACTATATTTAATACAAATAAGGGAACAATACTTTATAGTAAGTATAGTGAACGGCACGAGAGACATTCTCCATATTTTGGTAGTTGGACAGGTGTTACTAGACTGTCAAACAATGTATATTTGGTAGGTTGGCAAAGTGTAAAGGGAGATAGGTCGTATCGCTTATTAAATGAAAAATTGGAACGTGTAACAGATAATTACGCTGGTTTTATGGATGTTAAGATGCTTACACCCAATTTGTTGGGAGTAAAAACGATTCACGGCTGGGGGATTATTGATAATGTGACAGGTAAATTCGTAGAACAACCTAAGTATTCTGAAATTGAGCGAAGAAATGGGAAAATTATGGGAAAGATTACTCAAGTAATAGAAAGTGAAATTGAAATTAATTGCTAATTATATGCAGAGGTAAAAACCTCTGCATATTTTATACACAATTAATATATTACTGATGAGACAGTGCAATTATTTACATAAATATTGATTTGGAACTGGCAGTATGGTATAATGTATGTGGAGTTTAAATTTTATAGTTAAACAGATTTGTTTAGCAGAAAGGGGTTTTTATGAAAGAGACACATGGAGGAGTGACACTGAAGACAAGTCCTACTACTAAAAAGTCGTGGCTTGTTGATGGAGATGGTGTACGGTTGTCTGAACGCTTTAAGTTGAAGTGCCAGCAACGAACAGGTGCACTTACTTTGATTACGACGGATAAAGGAAGCATTCTTTATAGCAAATATAGTCGTGATTATATAGCAGCCACACCGGGAAAAGGCTGTTGGACAGTACTCGAACAATTATCAGACAAGGTGTATTTGGCTGGCTGGAGAGGAATGTGTTTTTCAATGGCATACTGCCTGCTTGATGAGAAGTTGCAAGCTGTAAACAAAGAACACAAAACTTTTTCGGCAATTCGTACGCTTACAGCAAATTTGATGGCTGTTCAAACAGATCAAGGTTGGGGCATCATTGATACTGTAACCGGACAGTTTGTAGAACAACCTATGTATTGGGAAATTGAACAAAAAGATGGAAAAATCATTGGCAAAATTATGCAAATGGTAGAAAGTGAAATTAAAATTAATAACTGACTTTGTGCAGAGGTAAAAACCTCTGCACATTTTATATATATTTGCCAAACTTCCTTGCAAATAAAGGCTTTGTAATATATAATATGTAAGAAGAATATTATATAACTGTAAAGCAAGGAGAAGAGATATATGTTGAAATTATATAATACATTAACAAGAAAAAAAGATGAATTTATACCTTTAGATAAAGAGACGGTAAAAATGTATTCTTGTGGTCCAACTGTATATAGCGAAGCGCACGTTGGAAATATGAGAGCATATCTTTTTATGGACTCTTTAAGAAAGGTTTTAAAATATAACGGATACAAGCTAAATCACGTAATGAACATAACAGATGTTGGACATTTAGTTTCAGATGCAGATGAAGGTGAGGATAAAATGCAAAAAGCAGCAAGACTTAGCAATTTATCGCCTTGGGAAATAGCAAAAAAATATACAGAAATATTTTTAAGAGATATAGACAAACTTAACATTGAACGTCCTGAACATATAACACCAGCTACAGAACATATTAAGGAAATGGAAGAGTATGTTAAACGTATAATGGACAATGGTTATGCTTATGAAACATCAAAAGGTATCTATTTTGATACTTCTAAACTTCCATCTTATGGTGAACTTTCTCGTGCTAATTTAGAAAAACAAATGGCAGGAGCAAGAATTGAAGTAGATGAGGAAAAAAGGAATCCACTAGATTTTGCACTTTGGATTAAAGCACCAGAAAACCACATAATGAAATGGGAAAGTCAGTGGGGATTATGCTATCCTGGTTGGCATATTGAATGTTCAGCAATGGGAAATAAGTATCTTGGTGAACATTTTGATATTCATACAGGTGGTGTGGATCATATTCCAATTCATCATGAAAATGAAATAGCACAATCTAAAGGTGCAACAGGTAAAAATCCAGCAAACTACTGGATACATAACGAGTTTTTACTTATGGATGGTGGAAAGATGTCTAAAAGTTTGGGTAACTGCTATACAGTTACAACTATAGAAGAAAGAGGCTATGAACCATTAGCATATAGATATCTTACATTTACATCTCATTATGGAAATAAATTAAATTTTACGTGGGACGGAATAGAAGCATCTCAAGTATCACTTAACAGACTTCGTGAAAATTACAAAGAGCATATAAGTGCAAACCATACAGTAGATGTTGCTAGAATAGATGAACTAAAAGAAAGATTTAAAAATGCTATAAATGATGACCTTAATTTCCCAGCAGCACTTGCGGTAGTTTGGGAAGTTGCAAAATCTCAAGTTAAATCTAAAGATTATGCTGCTCTTTTAAAACATTTTGATACAGTCCTTTCTTTAGATGTGGATAAAGAACCTTTTAAAAAGGAAATTAAACTTGAAATGAATGAAGCAATTGAAGCTTTACTTGAAGAAAGAAAACAAGCAAGACTTAATAAAAACTTTGCATTATCTGATGAAATAAGAGATAAGTTATTATCTATGGGATATAAAGTAATAGATACAAAAGAAGGACAAAAATTAGAAAAGATAAACTAAATTAACTAATATATTAGAGGAGGAAAATATGCCATTATTAGATAAAGACAATAAGAGCATGGTAGAAAAGTACAACGAATTTGTAAGAAATAGAGAACACACTAGTGCTCTTCAAGATTTAAATTGGGCATATGTAAAAAAAGAAGAGTGGAGACATGAGGCAGTATATTTAGAAAAAAACGGAAAGATTACTGCCGCTATGTCTATGCTTATTCGTACATTTGTAAAAGGATTTAGCATAATTTATGTTCCACGTGGACCAGTATGCGATGCTTATGACGTAGCTACAATAAAAGAACTTCTAAATGAAGCAAAAATAGTAGCCAAAAAGTATAATGCATTTGTACTAAAATTTGATCCAGAAGTGTTATATGACGAAAAATTAGAAGCATTATATAAAAAAGCTGGATTTAAAGTTAGAAATAAGGACAAGCACAAACATGAATTTATACAACCTATATACAATATGATATTAAGAATTAAAGGTAAGACGGAAGAGGAAATATTTAAAGGCTATAGTGAAAAAACAAGATATAACATACGTGTTGCAGAGAAAAAAAGTGTAACTGTAAGATGGTCTCGTGATGAAGCAGAATTAAAGAAGTTTTTTGATTTGTCTGAAATTACTGCTAAGCGTGATGGAATTGTATTAAGAGATTTTGAATATTACAAACGTATGCTTGAAGCTTATGATGAGAAACACTTAAGAATATATATAGCCGAACACGAAGGAGAAGCATTATCTGGTGCAATAGCATTAAATTATGGTGGAAAACTATTCTATATTTATGGGGCAAGTTCTAATGAAAAGCGCAATCTAATGCCAAATTATTTAATGCAACAAACAATGATTAAGTGGGCGATAGAGACTGGATGTTCAGAATACGATTTTGGGGGAATATTTGAAATAAATAAAGCAAATGGACTATATAGATTTAAAGAAGGTTTTTGTAGGCAAGAAGGGGTTACAAAATTTATAGGTGAAGTAGATGTTGTATACAACAAATTAGTATACTTTGCCTTTGTAACATTACTTCCAATATACAAAAAAATGAGAAAATTCATAAAAAGGAAATAGATAAAAAAACCATATGATTTTTATTTATTAAAGAGGTGGATAGTATGGTACATAATATGAAATTAAATGAAGCTCCTTTTGAGGCTATAAAAGCAGGAACTAAAAGGGTTGAAATGAGACTTTATGATGATAAAAGAAGAAAAGTAAACGTTGGAGATATAATTGAATTTACATCTCTTGCAAATGGCGAAAAAATACAAGTAGAAGTTTTAGCTCTTCACGTTTATCCATCGTTTGAATATTTGTACAATAAATTTGATAAAGTTTTACTAGGATATAATGAATATGAAATAGCACTTTATACAGATATGGAGCAGTACTATTTACCTACAGAAATTGAAAAGTATGGTGTAGTTGGAATAGAGATAAAATTAATATAACGGTTGAATATAAGAGGGAATATGCAAATAACAGGTAAAGTTTCACAAATAATATATAGGAATGAAAACAATGGATATACTGTCTTTCTGGTTAAATCAGAGGGGGAGTATATTACTGCTGTTGGGGAGACTGGAAGTATAGAACCTGGAGATGAATTTGAACTAGAAGGTGAAATTGTATACCATAAATCATATGGTGAACAATTTGCTTTCACAAGCATAACAAAAGTTTTACCATCTGATGCAAACGCTTTAATAGAATATATTGCTAAAAGTGGTATTAAAGGAATAGGTAAAAAGACTGCAGAGAAGATTATTAAAATATATGGTGATGATGCTTTAGAGACTATAAGATATAAACCAGATTTGTTAATGGATATCAAAGGAATGAACGATGAAAAAGCCTACGCTTTAAGTGAATATATAAACGACGAATGGGAAAGATATAATCTTACAACGTTTTTAAATAAACACGGCATTGGCATTAATATGGCTATGAAAATATATGAAGCTTTGGGAATGAATGCTGTAAATATTATTAAAGAAAACCCATATGCCTTAATGGAGTTTGTATCTAACTTAGACTTTAAAACCACGGACAAGCTTGCTCAGAGTCTTTCTATTGACGAAACTCACCCAGATAGAATAAAGGCAGGAATATTGTATATATTGTCATATTACTTAAGAGAAGGACATACAAACATTTTAATGGACACACTGCTTGAAAATGCCCAGAACTTATTAGGTGTAAGTGAGGACAATATTTTAAGTGGCATTGAAGCATTAAAACATAAAGATAAAGTATTTGTTGAAACAAGAGAAGACAATGACTATGTGTATAGAAAAAGCGTGTATATTGCAGAACTAAATATTGCCAATAAGATAGTAGAACTTACACATAAGCCTACATTAAATATTAAGCTTACAAAAGATATAGAAAAGGTATCTGAGAAACAATCTATTATACTATCAGAAACACAAAAAGAGGCGGTTATATCTGCAATTAAAAATAATGTATCTGTAATTACAGGAGGGCCAGGAACAGGAAAAACAACAATTATTAAATGCGTTATAGACATTTTAAAAAGACGTGAGCAAAGTTATGTTTTAGCAGCACCTACAGGAAGAGCAGCTAAGAGAATTACTGAAACAACAAGAGAAGAAGCAAAGACACTACATAGACTTTTAGAGATAACTAAAATAGAGGATACTGATGTAGATACATTTGTAAATTATCCAGTAAACACAATAGATGCAGATGTGTTAATTATAGACGAAGCTTCAATGATAGATACACTGCTTATGAACAATGTTGTAAAGGCTCTGTCTTCAGATACAAAGTTAATAATTGTTGGAGATAGTAATCAATTACCTTCTGTTGGAGCAGGTAATGTATTAAAAGATATTATAGACAGCGGTATGGTAAACACAATATATCTTACGGAAATATATAGACAGAGTGCAAAAAGTGATATTATTATGGGAGCACACGCTGTAAAAAATGGAGAGCATTTAACATTTAAAAATAAAGATACAGATTTATTTTTTATAGAAGCAAATAGCTTGGAAGAAACAAAAGCAGAACTTGAGAGTTTACTTTCTCATAGAATAAAGAATTTCTTTGGAGAGGATATGGACATAAACACGCAAGTTATAGCTCCAATAAAGAAAACAGATATAGGCACATACGAGCTAAATAAAGCAATACAAAAAATAAGACTTAATCCAAATAAAGAAATGAGACATAGAGGTTCTGGGGATAGAACTTTCTACGAAAACGATAAAGTAATGCAAGTTAAAAACAATTATGATATAAATTGGGATTATGAAGGTGTACAAGGTACAGGAGTATATAACGGAGATATAGGTACTATTGAGACAATAAATCTAATAGATGAGTATTTAGTTGTAGATTTTGACGGAAGAAAAACAAGATACGAATTTGACGATTTAGACCAGCTTGAACACGCATATGCGGTTACCGTTCATAAATCTCAAGGAAGTGAATTTGATGCGGTTATAATTCCAGTATATGTATGCTTTGAAAAACTGTTTAATAGAAACCTTCTTTATACAGCAATGACTAGAGCTAAAAGACTTTTAATATTTGTTGGACGTAAATCTGTTTTAGATTTTATGATAGATAATACAAAAGAAAACTTAAGAATAACAGGATTAAAACATAAGATACAGAGCTTAGTGTAAAATACTACTAATTTCTACAAAAGCTATAGATTATTTACATTTTTTATGATAATATATAGAAAAATATGGGGGGTATATATGAAAGAGTTAATTGAAAGTATTGAAGATTATATAAGAAAACCATATACAGATTATGCTGTTATGATAAATGGTGAATGGGGTAGTGGTAAAACTCACTTTTGGAATAATAAGCTAAGACAAAGAATAGAAAATATTAAAAACAAGGACGGAAAACTGTATAAAACTATATATATTTCGTTATATGGTATAAATAGTATAGAAGAGATAAGTAAAAAGATATTCCTGGAAACTAACCCAATGATGTCTAAGACATTGAAAAAATTTGTAGATAATGCAGATGGTAATGTAATACCTGAATATGTAAAAACAGGTATAGATATTGCTAACCTTTATGGTGCAATGAATACATCTCCAAACCAAATGGACTTTTCTAAGCTTTTCTCAACAAACGATAAAGTTCTATGTTTTGATGACCTTGAAAGAGCAAATATAGACATCATAGACATATTGGGTTATATAAATAACTATGTTGAGCATGATGGAATTAAAACGATTCTTATTTGTAATGAAAAAGAACTTGCTATTAAGTTTAAAAATGCAAATATAGAAATGAAAACATTAATTGCAACACAACTTTTAAAAGAAGAGGGAGTAGCATTAAAGGATGACGATAACGAGCCACTTGTTGCAAAATTAGATACTAAAATTAAAAGTGTTTTTGATAGAACAAATGCTTATGAAAGAATTAAAGAAAAATTAATTGGTGAGTGTTTTGAATATATGCCAGAATATTCATATATTCTAAATGGTATGATAATAAAATACGAATATAACAAACCATTAGAAAAATTCTTAAAGATGGAAATATCTACAATTATATCTACATTTAAAAAGACAAATACTAGAAACCTAAGAGTTCTAAAACACGCTCTAAACGATTTTGAAAAGATTTTCGATATGGTAAAGGGAAATTACCCAGAAACTTCAGAACAAGCTTTACGTACAATTTTGATGTTTACAATAGCTATTTCATTTGAAATAAAAATAGGTAGTGAAGTAAAACAAATATTTACAGATATTAACTCAAATGAAGAGTATAAATCTATTATATATACTTCTAATATTATAAACGACCAAACAGGATATTATCTTCGTGAATTTGATACAAGATATTTCTTGAATTCTAAAGAGGATTACAGATTTTTTAAATTTATTGAAATATATGTAAGAAAGAGAATTTTTGACAACAAAGTATTTAATCAAAATATGAAAGATATGTCAAATGCTCATGTTGAAAAGAAAAAAGACCCGGAATATACAAAGCTTCTAAATGGCTCATACTGGAAACTACAAGATTTTGATTTTACAATTCTAGTAGAACAAGTGTTATATGATGTTAAAGAGGGAAAAGTTCCTTCTAAAGAATATATTAAATTATTTGCAGTATATAAACACCTTGTTGAAATTGGTGTTATACGTACAGATATGGAAGATATACACACTAAATTCTTAGTAGGATACAAAGCATCTCTTACAAATGAAGCAAGAAAAAATCCTGACGTTGTAGAAAAGAACGAAGATTTTGATACAACAGATGCTTTAATAAAAGATTTCGCAAATGAATGCAATAGACTTAAAGTTGCAATTTTCGATAGTTGCATAAGAGAAAAAGTAAGCGAACTATTCAAAAACATGGCTGAAAATGTTGATGAATTCTATAAACAAATACTAGGAGAATTTGCAAACATTCCAATATTTGAAAAATATGATATGGATGTACTTTATTCAAAACTAGAAAATCTGCAAAATAGCGATTTATACAATTTAATAAGTTTACTTGCAACAAGATATGATAATAATAAAGAATTATTAAATCAAGATAGCTCAAACTTAAGACGTTTAGCTACGGTGATTGAAGAAAAGACACAAAATGAAGATATGACAATTAAGAAAGCTCTTCTTGGAAACTTACGAACAGCTATAATAAAATTGACATAATATAAAAAGTGTGATAAAATAGTTTCATAAAATTAATATAATTCCAACAATATTTAGGAGGAAAACTTATGAAACGGACATATTATGACGTAGCAGTAAAACTTAAAGAGCCTGTTAGAGGCATCCACACACACAGATACAATAAGTGTCGCAAAGTAAGATACCGAATGAGGGGCGATAATGCAAAGCTATGGTTCTATTATCCGAGCGGCGCTGTAACTACGGAAGAATTTTCAAATGTTGCTAGCGTTGAAGTTCAAAAATATAAGAGATAAAGCACACTCCAAACTAACTTTATGTATAATCTTAAAATATTAAGATAATAATATACGTAAAAGCTAGTTTGGAGGTTTTTATTTTGAAAGCGACAGGTATGATAAGAAAAATAGATGATTTAGGAAGAGTAGTAATTCCAAAAGAGATAAGAAAAACTTTAAGAATACGTGAAGGAGACCCTATGGAAATCTATGTTGAAAAAAATGGTGAAATTATACTTAAGAGATTTGCACCTCTCGGCGATATAGTAGACGAAGTAATATGTCTTGCAGATGTTCTTGCCAAAAATACAGGGTTTTCAGTATATATTACAGACACACAAACAGTTATTGCAGTAAATTCTAAATCAAAAAAAGGAAATTTAGATAGGCAAATAACAGAAGAACTATTAAATATATTAGAAGAAAGAGCCTTATATATAAACAAAGGAGACAATGAAGTTAAAATTACAGAAAAAGATGGGCCAAATTCATATATGTCACAAGTTATTTCTCCAATAATTTCAGATGGGGATATTATAGGTTCAATAATATTTTTTTCAGAAGGAACAAGAAAGAATGCTACAGATACAGAACTAAAAATGTTACAAGTAGCAACAGATTTTTTAAGCAATCAAATGTAAGATAAGCTGCAAGCTAAGCTTGTGGCTTTTTAGTACATCAACATATTTTCATAAGAACGTCTGCCATCAACAAAATAAACAACGTTAATAACATCATCTGTTACTTTATATAATACAAGAAAGCGTTTATCTATTATTATTTTACGGACTTCAGTAGTTTCTCGCGGAGAATAGAATTTTGGAAAAGAATAAGGAAAATACATAGCAATATCTAAGAAATAATATACTTTTGCATGAATTAAATTTATATATGATATAGAAAGGTTTTTAAATGGTAAAAGAGTAGTATAAAACATATCTGAAAATTCAGTAGATAATTTAAGAGTATATTTAGTCATCTAACAACACTCTTTTTAATCTATCCATACCTGTTTTTAAATCAAAATACCTGCCACATCTAATATCCTCTTCACCACGTATTATACCTTCATGTATTTCATCATAATCTAAATTAAATCCTAAATTGTCTTCGGCTACACATAAATTATTATCTTTTTTATTTTTATAGTTATATTTCATAATACACCTCCAAAGTTATAAATAAAACTATTAGTGTTTGTATAAACATATTATACATAAATAACATTATATTGTAAATATATTTATTAAAAATAAGGATAAAGTAGGAAGTTTATAATTTGTAAAAGAAATATTAATATATAAACATATTATCATAAGAACGTCTGCCATCAACAAAATAAAGAATTTTAGTTATATTGTTTTCTATTTCATAAACAATGTGGAATCTTTTATCTATTACATATTTTCTTAAGTTAGAATTGTTATCATTTAAATAGAATAGTGGGAAAGAATAGGGAAATGATTTTAAAATTTCAAAGAAGAAATAAACTTTTGTATGAATAGTATTAGCATAGGATTTAGAATACAAAGTATAGGTATAAAGATTTTCAAAAAGCATAATATTAAAAGATTTAGAAATCTCAATACTGTATTTATTCTCCAAACAACATTCTCCTTGTTATAGCCATAGATGTTTTTAAATCTGTATATCTACCGTTTTTAAAATCTTCTCTACTTGCTTCAATTCCCTTTGCTATTTCTTCATAGTCAAAAACAAGGCCATCATCTTCAGCTACGTATAAATTGTTATTTTTTGTGTTTTTATAGTTACAATTCATAATACACCTCCAAAGTTATAAACAAAACTAATAGCGTTTATACAAATACATTATACACATATTATAAAACGTTGTAAATACATTCAACAAAATTAGATGAAAAGAAACAAAAATATATTGATATTCAACGTAAATTCAAAACTTGAAAATACGGCTATTATGTGGTATAATAGCAAAAGTAAATATTTAAATTGACTTTTTAATATAAGGTTATATGACAATTAATTCGGAAAGGATGAAATGATATGGCAGTAAATGCGGTACAACAGTTAGTAAATAGGAGAGATGCTATTGAGAAAGAATTAAAAGATAAAGATGAGCGGTTAACGAGCTTAAGAGAAGCACATCATATATTTTGGGCAACACTTAGAAATCAATGTTCAGAAACTCTCCACGATCAAACTCCTGAGCAAGTGGAACGGCGAAGAAAAAGAAGTGCTATGTATCAAGAACGGCAAAGAATTTCTTTTCAAGAACGCTTAACGTATAGCTCTCCACTTACGATGGATGACATTAGAATGATGCGTGGTTATAGTTGTCCGTATTGCAGAGGAAGAGTTGGGGGTTATCCTAATGAAACTGATAGTCGATTTAACATAAACTCAAGAAGTGACTTTGCTAAATGGTTAGCACAGGATACAACTAATTGGCCCCAAGAAAGAATTTGTATTTATGAAGATGCAAAAAAAGAAGTAGAAGAATACTTTGCTCAAGTGGAGCCTTTGGAACAATGTACAGATGGCCTTATACAAGAAAGACAGGACATAGATAAACAGTTAGATGCAATTTGGAACATGTGTGATAAGGTGTTAGGCAAAAGTAGAGAATACGAGTCAATAATTGATAAGCTTAATAAAGAACTTTACCCTCATGACGGTGATGATGCTTATTATACAGACTGAAAAGAGCGAACTAAATGTTCGCTCTTTACTATTTTGCATATTCAGAATATTTTTTAAGCTTGTTGTAAACCTTTTCGCATATTGTGTCTTTTTCAAATCCAGTTTCTTCTTTGTATGTACCGTATTTTACACCAGTTAGAATTTCTATGCCTTCTTCTATATGAGATACAGGGTAGATGTGGAACATTCCTTTATCTACAGCTTCTATGATTTCGTGTTTTAACATAAGGTTTTTTACGTTTTGGTAAGGGATTATTACACCTTGTTCACCAGTTAGACCTTGCATTTTACATACTTCGAAGAATCCTTCTATCTTATCTGAAACACCACCTATAGGTTGTATTTCACCCTTTTGGTTAACTGAACCTGTTACTGCAATTCCTTGTTTTATTGGTACACCAGATAGAGAAGAAAGTATTGCATATAATTCAGTAGAAGAAGCAGAGTCACCATCAACACCATTATATAATTGTTCAAAACAAATGCTTGCATTGAAACATAGTGGGAATTCTTGTGCAAATTTTTCGCCTATGTAAGCAGAAAGGATAAATACACCTTTTGAGTGAGTAGTACCACTCATTGAAACTTCACGTTCAATATTTACAATTCCTTTTCCTCCCATATATGTATTTGCTGTAATTCTTACAGGCTTACCATAAGAAGAGTCGCCAGTATTAAGTATTGTTAGACCATTTATTCTACCAACATCGGCACCTGAAGTAGATATCATAACAGCGCCTTCTTCAATCATTTTCATAATACCATCGTTATATTTGCCGTATCTTCTTTTTTTATCTTCAGCAGCAGTTATAACATCTATTGCATCAACAGATTTTTTCTCAGCTGTTTTTGCGATATGAGCAGATTCAATAATTATATCTGTAACGTCAGTTTGCATAGCAGTAAGTTTAGTTTTATCCCCAGCACATCTAGAGCTGTATTCAATAATTGCTTTAACCGCATCGCTTTTAAAAGGAAGAAGATGTTCTTTTTTAGCTACATAAGCTACGTATTCAATAGTTCTTCTCACGGTGTCAGCATCTTTATCTATAGAATCATCAAAGTCTGCTTTCATTTTAAATAATTTCTTAAAGTCTGAATCTAGATTAGATAGTTGTTGATATATAGCTTCGCTACCAAATAATACAACTTGGCAATCTATCTGAACAGACTCTGGCTTTATACCAATCATAGTAACTGGAGTAGTCATATCTCTAGAACTATCTATTGTAAGTTCTGAGTTACGAATAACTCTTTTGAAAGCTTCCCAAACAGTCATATTAGTTAAAAGGTCACGAGCATTAACTAAAAGGTAACCACCATTTGCTTTATAGAACACACCGGCTTTAAGCATTGTATGATCTGTTTTAACACTTCCCATATAGTTTTCATATTCTAATTTTCCAAATAAGTCATAATATGTTGGGTTAGAACATACAACAACAGGTGCGTGGTCAAGATTTTCATTATTTACTATTAAATTTACTCTGTATTTTTCCCAAGGTTTAGCGTGAGCTCTCATTTGAGGTGGCATAGTTTGCATATTGTCTGCTAAATCTTTAAACTTTTCAGCGTTTTTAACAACATCTTCCTGAACAGAGTATAGGAAGTTTTGTATTTTTAAATCCCCTTTATATCTAATTTTCAAGTCGTTTATATTTTTAGATACAACATAAGTTACCATATTAGCTTGCCAACTTTGAACTTTTGCAGCACATTCTTTTTCAAGCACTTCTAGTTTTTGCATTATCTCGTGTGTTTCTTGTTGTATTTTTGGAGATTTAGCTTTAAACTCTGCTTTAACATTTTCATCAAGGGCATTAAACTCTTTTTCATTTAATACTTTTCCTTGATAAACAGGTGAGAAGTATATACCATCGGTCGCTGTTCTAATTTTAAAGCCTTGAGCAGTAGTGTGTTTATCAAAAGCTTGCATTATTTCATTTTTCTTAGTCTCATATGTTTTAGTTATAATTTTCTTTTCTTTTTCATAATTTTCAGACTCAAAAATTTTAAGCAGATCTTTACGAACAGTAGAGATGAAACGATTCATATCTTCTTTAAAAGTTCTACCGTGACCAGCTTTTAAGAATATTGCAATTGGTTCGTTTGGATTCTCGAAATTATGAATATAACACAAATCGTTTGGAACAGGTTTTGTTTTTGCAAGTCTATTTACTATAGATAAAACATAAGGCATTTTACCCATACCAACTTGTCCACAAACGTAAAGATTAAAGCCCTTTTGAGGCATTTCTAGAGCCGTTTCAACAGTTTCTAGAGCTCTACGTTGACCAATAATTCCGTTATAACCAGAAATATCGTCCGTAGTTTTAAAGTTAAACTGTGAAGCGTTTAATTTGAATGTTAAATCTGAAGATTTTAGTTCTTTTATCTTTCTCATAAGTACTCCTAATTAATATATAATTTGCTTCATTTGTTACTACATTTTCATATGTTATTTATACATCAAATTGTATTATTTTTCAAGGGATTTTATATAAAAGATAAATTTAAATATATTAACAACATAAATGTAATGCAAAAGAAAAATACAAGTAATAAAATTGACATAAAAGAAGAAAGGTGATATAATTTTTTATGCGAAAAAATATTAATTCTATTTTTAATAAAGGAGAGGAAATACTAATGCTTACACTATTAAAATGTAAAGGAAACTTCGACAAGGAATGGCTGTGGCTAAAGAAAAAAGACGAAAGTGCTATTCAAAAAGTTGAAAAACGGTTTAAAAGCAGGGACAAAGATTCAATTAATTTTGTAAGGAAAGTTTATGATATTTATGATGCATATAAATTGCAAGTACCACATATTGCAACGGTGTTAGAAGAATATTTGGATAATCCTATTTTCAACATGTGGTTTGATACGTCTTTTAGCAAGTCACAAGTATATAGTGTTTTAATGGATATGCAATTTGTAGCAACTTTAATGTGCACTAGTCTTTTAAGACGCACCGCAAACTTAAATAGAAAATCTCAAAACCAATTAAAGCTTCGGGTGTATATTGCAATTTTAAACTTTGATAGATATAAGAAAAGTGAAATTGTAAAGAAATCAAGAAGAAAGAGTGAAGACAAAAAAGTAGTAGCTAGATAAGGAGAATTATATGAAAAAAATATTGAGTGCATATAAATTAGGAGCAGGATATTTGCTTAGCGACGAAAACACTATTTCGTTCTACGTATTCTTTGCGATGATTTTCAGTGGCTGTGCGTACTCCTTTTATTCATGTGAACTTGCTACAGCGATTCCACTAACTGTTGTAATGATAGGTTATGTTGTAAACGTAATTCTATTTTCTTGGCTTAAGGGAAACATGGAAGGAACAAGGCTTGAAAAAACGTTTGGTATTTGTTATGCTGCAGTATTTGCAATACTTTTTGTGATTGGTAGTATTATTAATTTCCGTGCTCATATTATAATAATGACTACTACTTTAGCTACAACATTTATTGCAGCTTTTTTTGATGAATACATTGCTCTTGACTTTCTACGGGGGTTAATGTTAGTATTACCATTTTTTACTCTTGTTTTTTCTATTGCATATACTAGCTTACCAATAGTATTAAAATTCATTATTCCGTTAGTATATACCATGTGTGCTCCATTTATTGCGTATTATGAGGATAATGCAGCGGCACAAAACATATTTGAACTAGCTTATGAGTATACTTGGAACAAAGAATACGAAAAACATATGAGAGAGTTAAACAGCAAAGAACAAGTGGTGTGACTTAGTCACACCACTTTCTTATATATATACGCATCTTCATTTGTATCAGTATAATAATTCTTCCTAGTACTAATTCTTTCAAATGCAACTTTCTCGTAAAAAGATATAGCAGATAAATTATTTTGTCTTACTTCTAAAAATATATCTGAAATCTTCATTTTTTGACATAAATTAAAAAGTTCATCTAGTAGATAAGTAGCAATATTTTGACGTCTAAATTTTTTATCTACTGCAATAGCAAGTAAGTCAAAATGGTCTACTAAAAGTTCAGCAGATAAATAGCCAACAACAGTATTATTCGCTTTAGCAACGAAGTAATAATATGTATCTTGATTTAAAGTAGAAGACAGAGTAGTAGAGGATAAAATTCTATGTTCAAGGTTAGTTTCTATTTTTTCTATTGCATTTAAATCTTGAATAGTTGCTTTTTTAATAGTTATATCCATTTTTATTCACCCTCAGTTGTTCTTTCGGCTTCGCTTTTTCTATAGTACATTGCATCTAGATTAAGATAATCGAAAAGATTAGTACTCATATCTAGTTCAAATATGTTTTTCAAATCTAAATCTGCAACGGTAACATTTTCTAAATTTATATTACTGTTGTTATCTATTACAATTAACAAATCTTCTAAAGCCATATTTTGAACATTAGAAATAACATCTTTAGCATAATCATTACCGGAAAAATCTAATGATTCTAATTTAGAATTATCATATTTATACAAGTTATAATATACTCTTTGGTTTCTAGCATCCATTAAAGAAAGGACATACTTTGGAGTAAATTCACACTTTTTAATACCATCCATTGCTAAAAGTTCTAAGCTTGTTGTACCAAATATTTTTTTATTTGTAACTTTAGCTATAGCTTTTATACTAGCAATCCCTATTCTAACACCCGTAAAAGAGCCAGGACCTAAAGTAATTGCAAACAAATCTATATCTTTAAGAGCGGTATTATTTACATTTAAAACTTCATCTAAAAGAGGAAGAAGCTTTTCAGAATGAGTTATCTCATTATCTATTTGTTTAAAAAATATGTTGTTTTCATCTTTTAAAGCAACACCTGCTTTTTTGGTTGTTGTATCTATCGCAAGAATTTTCATGGTTATATATCTCCTTTAATTGTTATAACACGTTCATTTTCTACATCTGTACTTTCTATAGTTATATATATAGTAGAAGATGGTAGGATATCTTTAATAATCTCACCCCATTCTAAAATACATAGACCGGAGTTAAAATAATCTGTTCCAACAGAATCTTCAAAGTCTTGAGCACCACTTAATCTATATACGTCAAAATGGAATATTTTCTCTACATTTTGTGTATTTGCTTTTGGGGTATATTCATTTACTATTGTAAAAGTAGGGCTAGATACTTCGTTTTGTATTCCAAAATACTCAGCAATACCACGCATAAACCTAGTTTTTCCTGTTCCTAAATTTCCTGTAAGTACAATAATTGAATTGTTATTTAAATTTTTAGCAAAATTAAAAGCTAATTTTTCAGTCTCTTGTTCAGAGTAAGTTACATATTTTTTCATTAAATTCACCATACATATTATACAATTGTAAAGGTAAAAAGTAAATAAGAAGCCTAAATAAAAGAAATTTTTAAAAAAATTTTTAAAAAACTTTTAGGTAAACATAATAAAAACAAATATTAGATGAAGAAGTAGTGCAAAGTGACAAAACGCCTGACACTTAAAGTGTTTGACTGCGTCTTAAATAGAATGTTACAAAACTGTTTTAAAATTATGGAAACAGAATATGTCACATACCAAAAAACTCGAAAAAAGTTGAAAAAAAGGTGTTGACATTTAGCTTAACTTGAAGTATAACATTGGTGTAATCTTATTGTAGGAGGTAAGAAAAATGAATAAAGGAGAACTTATTGCAAAAATAGCTGAAGAAAGCAAATTAACTAAAAAAGCTGCAGAAGCTGCATTAGATGCTTTCATGTCTTCAGTTGAAGGTGCTCTAGCTAAAGGAGAAAAAGTTCAATTAGTTGGATTTGGTACTTTCGAAGTTAGACAAAGAGCTGCAAGAAAAGGAAGAAATCCTCAAACTAAAGCAGAAATAAAAATACCTGCTTCTAAAGCTCCAGTTTTCAAAGCTGGTAAAGCTCTTAAAGAAACTGTTAACAAATAGTTTTGAAAAAATACCCTTAAGGGGTATTTTTTTTATTTTCTTTGTGATATAATGTCGAAAATTGTAGTAAATCCAAATAAAATTTTAGGAGGAATATTCTTATGATAACTGCAAAACAAGCAAAGGACGGTTCTTATGACAAAGTATTACTTTGGTGTGAAAAGAAACTACAACCCGAAATCGAACTCGCAAGAATAAAAAAACAATGTCACGCAAGTAAACTTTTCACAGATGATGAAGTAAATCCCGAGGAACTAAAAGAAGCTTTGAAAAAACATGAATATAGAGTGCAATTAACGAATATGACAGAGCAGGGCGGTTTTAAATGTGAGTATGGTACAATATATAATGTAACCATTTACTGGTAGATTAGGAAATATGTTATGAGGAATTTTACAAACCCAAAAGCAATTGAACTTTATAAACAAGCACAAGCAGCAGAAAAAGAGGCACAAGAATTAATAGTTAATGGTCGAATTACAGTTAACGGTTATGGTGATCTTATGACAGAAGCTGCAGGTCTTAGAGTACTTGCAGATGATGTTGAAGATGGAATAATTTCCGAAGATGAATTAAAAGGCGCGTGAAAACGCGTCTTTTAATGTGTCCAAAACATTGAAAAAATAGCATTTTATGGTATAATATTTATGTCTTTAAAAAATAATATATAATAGGTGATAAAAATGAAGTATGAAAAGAAAAATGTTTTTGAACAAACTAACAAATATGAACAAGAAAATATGTATAAATATGTAGATGAATATATTAAGTTTTTAGACTATGCAAAAACAGAATATAAATGTGTGGAATATATTGTACGTGAATTAGAAGAAAATGGTTTTGTGGATATATCTAATAAGGAAAACTTAAATCTAGGAGATAAAGTATATTATATAAATAAAGAGCGTTCGCTTTTTGCAGCTGTTATTGGTAAGAATAATATATGCCAAGGTATAAATATAATAGGTGCACATATAGATAGTCCTAGATTAGATACTAAGCCTATGCCTTTATTTGAAAAACAAGGTTTAGCTTTAATGAAAACACAATATTATGGTGGCATTAAGAAATATCAATGGCTTGCAATACCTCTTGCTATGTATGGTAAAGTCTATAATTCTAAAGGTGAAGAAATAGATGTAGTATTAGGTGAATCAACAGATGACTTTACCTTTGTTATAACAGACCTTTTACCACATTTAGGTCGTGAGGAGCAGGAGAAAAAAGCTTCTGAGTTTATAGACCCAGAAAACTTAAATGTAGTTGTAGGTTCAATTCCAGACGGCGATGAAAAAGAATCTAAAATAAAAGCTAAGATATTAAAAGAATTAAATAGAAAATATGGAATAAACGAAATAGATTTTGCAAGAAGTGATATTAGATTTGTACCAAGCTTTAATGCTAAATATGTGGGTCTAGATAAAGGACTTGTAGCAGGATACGGTCACGATGATAGAGTGTGTGCTTATGCAACAATTGCAGCTTTAATTAATAGCGTAAAAGATGGCAGGACATTAGACAAAACAGCAGTTGCAGTTATAGTAGATAAAGAAGAAATTGGAAGTGAGGGAAACACTTCTATGAGTTCAGACGCTTTTGATTTATTCATAAGCAAAATGTTAAGACTTAAAGGTGAAGAGGCAAATATTGAAGCGTTACTTGAAACATTTAACAATTCTTGTATGCTTTCTGCAGATGTATCAGCTGCAGTAGACCCAATGCATGAACATTTAAGTGATGTGCAAAATGGTAATATAATAGGCTCGGGATTATCTATTGAAAAATATACAGGAAGCGGAGGAAAATATTCTGCAAATGATGCAAGTGCTAAATTTATGAATAAGGTTATGACAATATTAGATAAAGCAAATGTCGTATACCAAATGGGCACATTAGGTAAAATTGGAAAAGGCGGTGGAGGAACTATAGCTTACATTTTGGCTAACAAAGGTGTAGAGGTAGTTGATTGCGGAACAGCACTTTTATCTATGCATTCTCCATATGAACTTGCAAGTGTAGGAGATATTTATATGACATATAAGGGGTATAAAGCATTCTTTAATAGTTAAATAGAAATGTATAATATATAAAATTTAAGGAGGATTTATGAGGAGTATTTTTAAAAATACAGACTATATAATATTAATCCTTGCTATAATTCTTGCTATAATAGGTGTAGTAGGAATTTATAGTGCGGGCTTAAATAGTACAAGCTCTGAGTCGGAATATATAAAACAAATGATTTGGATTGGAATATCACTTGCTTGTATGTTTGTAGTATGGATGTTAGATTATCATATAAGTAGTGTAGTAGGGATTATAGCATATCCTATATGTCTAATACTTCTTGTTATAGTATTATTTATGCCCGAAGTAAATGGAGCATCCAGCTGGTTTAATATAGGTAGCGTTTTGATACAACCGTCAGAATTTATGAAACTCGCATATATTCTACTTCTAGCTAAATATATAGATTATGTATATACTAAAGGAAAAGATGCAATAAATAAATGGTACTATATAGGAGTAGCTTTATGCTTATTTTTAGTACCAGTTATGCTAATAATGCTTCAACCAGACTTTGGAACAGCTTTAGTGTTTGCTAGTATAACATTCTTTATGCTGTTTAAATCAGGTTTAAGTTATAAATATATATTAGCATTAATATTACTATTAATTGTAGCAGTTCCTTTGCTATATTTCTTTGTGTTAAGTGATTACCAACAAGCAAGAATACAAGTATTCTTAAATCCAGAACAAGAACCGTTAGGAGCAGGATATAATGCTATACAGTCTAAAATAGCAGTAGGTTCTGGAATGCTATTTGGAACAGGCTTAGGTAAGGGAACACAAACTCAATGGGGATATCTTCCTGTTAAATCTTCGGATTTTATATTTTCAGTAATTTCTGAAGAACTAGGATTTGTATTATCTGCATTAATTGTAGTAATATATGTAGTAATGTTATTTAGAATATTAAAAATAGCTGAAACGTCAAAGGATAGGTTGGGCTCAGTTATAGCAATAGGCGTATTTGGAATGTTTTTCTTTCATTTCTTAGAGAACATTGGTATGACAATAGGTCTTATGCCAATTACAGGAATACCACTTCCATTTGTAAGTTATGGTGGAAGTAGCATGCTGACAAATTTCGTGGCGCTGGCTTTAGTTTTAAGTGTAAGTTCAAGAAGACAAAGGTCTTTGTTTATAAAATAGACATATAGAAAATATAAGCGAAAACAAATATTAGTTAAAGGGGGATAGGAACAATTGCTTAAAAAGTATATTAAAGATATTAATGTAGGAGATGTACACGTTAAAAACAATGTGTTTCTAGCTCCTATGGCAGGTATTACAGATGTACCATTTAGATATATTTGTAATAAATATGGTAGTGTAGTATACACACCTACAGAAATGGTTAGTACCAAAGGGCTCGTGTATAAAGACCATAAAACACATAAAATTATGGATGGATATAAAGGTGAATTGCCACGTGTTGTACAAATATTTGGTAGCGAGCCAGAAATACTAAAAAAAGTTGTAATAAAATTAAATGAAAGTGATGATATAGATATTATAGACTTTAATATGGGGTGTCCAGCACCAAAGGTTGTAAAAAATGGTGATGGAAGTGAGCTTTTAAAAGATTTAGATAAAGTAGAATTAATTTTAAAAGAGATAATGTCAGTGGCTAAAAAACCAGTAACTGTTAAAACAAGGCTTGGTTATACTAGAAATCATATGACAGCAGTAGCTGTTGCTAAGCTTTGTGAAAAATATGGTGTGTCTTTAATTACTATTCACGGAAGAACGAAAGATGAATATTACCAAGGCACGGCAGATATAGAAGAAATAAGAAAAGTTAAAGAACAAGTTTCTATTCCTGTAATTGGTAATGGAGATATAGTGGATTTAGATAGTGCAAAAAGAATGTTTGAACATACTAAAGTAGACGGTATTATGATAGGTAGAGCGGCTTTAGGAAATCCTTGGATATTTAAAACGATACTTGATGGAAAAGAATATATACCAAGTATAAAGGAAAGATATGACGTTATATTAGAGCACTTGGATTTAGCGGTTAAAAGGGATGGAGAGAAGACTGCAATACCTAAGATGAGAAAACATATAGCTTGGTACTTAAAAGGTCTTAAAAATAGTTCCGTAGCCAAAGATGCCATAAACAAAGAAACAACACATAATGGTGTTCTTAAAATATTAAAAGAGTATTTTGGTACTTTACAATAAGTATAATAGCAAACCCATAACTCATACATTGTAGTATGTAGGTTAGGGGTTTTTAATTATGTTTTTAAATATTTCTTTAAAATCTAAAGGTAGATGGGCGACATTGGTATTGGGTGTAGCAGTTATAATTTTTGTAGTAAGTATTTTTGTTATGCTAAAGGTAATAGATAAAATAAAAAATGGTGAGATATTTAAAGGAGAGTTAGACTTATCTTTTAGAGAGTATTATGCCCAAGCAGATATGACGGTAATTTCTAATAAAAATATAAATACATATGCAGTAAAAGAGTGGTATAAAGAGGGTTATACAAAATTTGAATATTTAGACTATATGAAAAATAAAGTTGTAATTACATTAAAAGACAATAGTTGTATTATACAAAACAGCGGCAATACTGCAAAATTAGTTGTAAATAATATGATAGATAACAAAAATATAGCATCACTTAGTACGTTTGGACATATGTATAATAATCATTCGGATGCTTGTAATTGTGAGAAGCAAAAACATATCAAGGATAATGAAACTATAATTACTATTATTTTAAATGAAAACTGCAATTGTAGTTGCAATTGCAATAAGATAGTTCAAGATATGGGAATTAAAACATTAAAATTAGTATTAGTAGATGGAGTTCCTAAAAATTATATTATCTTAGATAAAAACAAAAAAGAATATATTAGCATAGTATATAATGTGTTTGAAGATAAAGTAAATATAGACACATAGGAGAGATTATGAATATAAAAAGAGGAGATATATATTATGCGGATTTAAGCCCAGTTGTTGGAAGTGAACAGTCTGGCATACGTCCTATTCTTATTATCCAAAATGATATTGGAAATAAATTTAGTCCAACTATAATAGGTGTTCCTATAACTTCAAAAGTAAAAATTAAAATGCCTACGCATATTGCAATAGAAGGAAATAAATATGGTTTGGAGAAAGATTCTATTATACTTGCAGAACAAATTAGGACGTTAGATAAAAGCAGGCTTAAAGAAAAGGTTGGTAGATTAGACAAGAAAGTTTTAAGCGAAGTAAAAAAGGCAATTGAAATTAGTTGTGGACTAAGAGGCAAAATAAGCTTTAATGAATACATAAAATATCTGAGAAATAAATTAGATACTATCTAATTTAAGAAATTTGTCAATTTATGTTGAAATATGTGAGGCCGGATGATAGAATATTAGTAGCAAAAACCCAGGCTTAAATTTAATTAAAGGAGAGACTTGTGTATGTTATCTGACAGGTTAAAAGTGTATGTAACATCTTTTTCTGAAGAAGTTACAGGAAGCAACAACCACGTCAAGGTCGAGTGGCCTGATGGGAGGGATGTAGCCTTCGTTGTAGACTGTGGACTGTTCCAGGAAAAGGAACATAATCATAGAAATGCAGAAAAACTGCCATACAAGGCTGAAAATATTGCTTTTGCGATTGCTACCCACGTGCATACAGACCACGTTGGAATGTTTCCTAAATTGGCTAAAGAAGGTTTCTTCGGTCCTTTATATACTTCTTATGAGACGGCAGAAATTCTTCCTGTAGTTCTTGAAGAAAGTTATGAACGTTTGGAGGATGATTACAGAACTCAGTATAAGCGGTATATAAGACAAAAAGAGGCTAAAAAGCTGGAAAAGACTAGAGGCCACGGTCATGGTAAAAAGGATAAGCCCAGACGTGAACCGAAGAAGAAAGAAAAAGGCCCTGAAATGCCCCATTTATTTTACGAGAGAAAGCATATCGAAAAGATTATTAGCCGTACTGAGGTAATCGATTTATATAATACGTTTTCTCCGTATCCAGGGATTGAAATTACTTTCTATCCCAATGCTCATATTGCAGGTGCTGTCCTTACGGTATGCAGAGTTTTTAGCGATAAAGAAGAAATGCATTTGCTGTTTACTGGCGACTTAGGCCTTACAAATCCTGTAACAAATGTTGTGACTAAAATTCCAAAGGAAGTTGCAGATAAAATTTCTTTTGTTGTATCTGAGTCTACTTACGGGTCTTCAGAAGCACATCGCAATGATGAAAAACAAAGAGAAAAACATATGGACATCATTCGTGAAGTTGCAAATAAAAAGGGCACGATAATGTATATGTCTAACTCTTTGGAAAGACCCGAACGAGTTGGTGTTGACTTAAGAAATATGCAAATGAATTCGAGAATTTCGGAGCAGATGAAAAAGTTCAACATTTTCTTAGATTCCACGTTTGGTGTAAAGTGCTTGCAAAAGTATTTGCATATCTATGGTAATGACTACCTTCCTAAAAACTTTAGTATTGTGGACAAGACTTCCAGAGGTCAAATTTTTGCCGAGCATGGTCCTCGTATGATAATTTGTACTTCTCCAAGATTTTATCAAGGTTCATTCTTAAACTATGGTGCAAAAATGCTTGAGGACCCAAATGTCACATTAATCTTTGTAGCGTATGTTCCACCTGAAGTTCAGAACATTATTGCGCTACCCTGTGGCACAGAGATTAACTTTATGGGTGAAAGCATTAAACTGAGATGTAAAAGATACCAATTTGGTTATTATTCATCTCACGTACCTACCGAGGAAATGGATGGCTTCTTGGCACAGTTTTGGAAAGTAAAAGCAATTCTATTTAACCATGGCGTCAATGAATCAAAGGTTAACTATGCTAAAAGATACAGTGGACTTTGTAAGCAAACGCATGCACTTCTTTATGGGAGAACTGTGTTACTTTCTTCTGATGGAATAGAAAAATACTTTTAACTAGCATTAAATATCCGCGTGTTTTACACGCGGATATTTTTAACTTTAACATATTAGATATTGAAAAATTAAATAGATTCTGTTATTATGTTAATAGGAGATAATTATGTTGGAAAAAGGTAAGATATATAAATTTGAAATAATAGATGTTGGAATTAATTTTGAGGGTATTGCAAAAGCAGATGATGGCCTCACAGTATTTATACCAGGCGCGTTAAAAGGTGAAATAGTTGATGTAAAAATAATTAAAGTTAACAAATCTTATGCGTTAGGTGAAGTTAAAGAATATATAGTTAAATCTGAAAAAAGATTTGAGGAAGACTGTAAATCATATTCACTTTGTGGTGGATGTTCGGCAAGACATATGGATTATGACACTACGCTAGATATTAAACTTAGAAATGCTATAAACACGTTAAAGAAGCAAGATATAGATATAAGTAAAATAGGCAGTATTTACGGAATGGGAACCCCATATTATTATAGGAACAAGTTACAGTATCCTGTAAGATGTGTAAATGGAAAAACCATTATGGGTATGTTTGCTAAATCTACACATGATGTAGTAGAAAATAAAGACTGCTTAATACAAGATAAAGTTACACATAATATTGCACATAGTTTATTCCAATTAATAGTAGAAAACAATTTTATAGGATATAATGAAAAAACTGGAGCAGGAGATATACGCAACATAATGGTCAGACGTGGTACACATACAGATGAAATTATGTGTGTTGTTGTAATAAATAATAAAAAGCTTACAAATGACAGTAGATGGAAAAATATAATAGAAAAAATTACAAAAGAATATAAAGATATTAGTTCATTTATACTGAATATAAACGAACTAAATACAAACGTTATTTTATCTAATGACAATGTTTGTATATACGGTAAGGAATATATAACAGACAGAATAGGTGAATATACCTTTAAAATAACAGCAGATTCATTTTTTCAAGTAAATACTATACAAGCAGAAGTGTTATATAGTGTTCTAAAAGAAAAGTTAGAACTTGAACAAGATAAAAATCTATTAGAACTTTATAGTGGAGTTGGAAGTATAGGAATATTCTTAGCGGATAGTGTAAAAGATGTATATTCAGTTGAAATCGTTGAATCTGCAACCGAAGCTGCAAAAGAAAATGCTAGAATTAACAACATAACGAATATAATTAATGTAAATGGAGATGCGACAAAAGAAACACTAAGGCTTATAAATGAAGGAAATTTTTTTGATTACATAGTAGTTGACCCTCCAAGAAAAGGCCTAGACTTAGAAGGAATAGAATTAATACTTAAATTAAAACCAAGTAAAATTGGATATGTTAGCTGTAATGTAGCAACTCTAGCAAGGGACTTGAAACTATTATGTACAGACAATTACGAGCTAAAGTCTCTAGACCTAGTGGATATGTTTCCATGGACTCAACATGTTGAGTGTTGTGCGTTGATGTGTTTGAAGTAAACGACAAAAGCGGCATAAATTCAAGGGTTTTGGGCAAAAATGAATAAATGAAAAAAGACTAAAAAATTACTAATTTTTCGAAAAATAATACACAATTATTTAATTGAAAATTTAAGGTTGTATGTGGTCTACATGTCTACCGACCACAGAGCAAATTTTAAAATTAAAATTAAAATTATATTGTTAATTTATTAATTTCTTGAATAATTATGTCAAATATGATACAATACAAAATGTAACAAATTACATTGTTGCCTTTGAAAATAAATTTTCGGAGGCACAGTCCTCCGAGCTAATAATAAGGAGGAATTATGGGATACATTTTAGGAGTTATTCTGGAATTTTTATTGATTGCTAGTTTAGTGTTTTTGATTGTTACAGGGGTGATTTGTGGAGTTTGTTAAATTTGCACACTTGGTGTAATGATTACAGAGATTCTCGAAATTTTTCGAGTTATTAAAAAGTCATATGATTTTCGATAGTAATGTAACAATAGTAGATTGCTAGGCTAAAATGATGAGTGGGCGAAAGCCCACTCTTTTCCTATACCAATATAAATTTGATATTAGCTAAAATATCACTTGACAAAAGAACAAATGTTTAGTAAAATATTAACCGAAAGCGAGGTTAATATATGAAGAAACTAGAAGAATATAAATCAGGCGAATATGTAAAAATAAATGACTACAGAGCATTTATTCCAAGCAAAATAAATTACAACTGGGGATGGGATGATACTAAATTGGACAAGTTGTTAGCAGAGGCAAACAGACAAATTGGAGAACTAAATGCATATTCATTATTAATACCTAATGTTGATTTATATATTAAAATGCATGTAAAAATTGAAGCTAACAAATCAAGTAGAATTGAAGGGACAAGAACAACAGTAGAGGAAGATTTATTAGATGTTACTGATATTAATCCAGAAAAAAGAGATGATTGGGAAGAAGTACAAAACTATGTTAAAGCTACAAATTATGGAGTGCAAAGAATAAGAGAGGGCTTTCCGGTATGCACAAGACTAATTAGAGAAATTCATGGAATATTAATGAATGGAGTTCGTGGTGAACACAAAACACCAGGAGAATTTAGAATATCTCAAAACTGGATTGGTGGAAGTATGCCAGGTACAGCAGTTTATGTTCCACCACCACATACAGAAGTTGCAGAATGCTTATCTGATTTTGAAAAATTTATAAATAATGAAGAAATAGATACACCAGATTTAATAAAAATTGCAATTTTGCATTATCAATTTGAATCTATACATCCGTTTTTAGATGGTAATGGAAGAATTGGGAGATTACTTATTCCGTTATATATACAAAGTAAAGGAATGCTTGAAAAATCTTGTTTATATATTTCTGATTATATTGAAAGAAATAAAGATACTTATTATGATATGCTTACAAGAGTAAGAACTCATAATGATATGATAGGATGGATTAAATTTTTCTTAGAAGTGGTTATCGAAACATCAAAAACAGCAAAAGAAAAATTTAGAAATGTAGTTGAATTAACAATGGAAATGGATAAAATAATAATGGATTTACCAGTAAAACCTGAAAATGCTAAAAAAGTAATAGATTTATTATATGATGAACCAATAATAAACCGAAATAAAATGTCTGAAATAACAGGAATAAAATTGACCACTATAAATGGAATAGTAAATGCATTAATAGATAAAGGTATTATAACGGAGACAACAGGATATAGTAGAAATCAAATCTTTGCTTTTGAAAAATATATTAATCTATTTTTAAAATAAAAATCTATATCACGAAAAAATTAAAAAAATCGTGATATAAAAATCTATATCACGAAAAAATCAAAAAATTCGTGATATAAAAATCTATATCACGAAAAAATTTAAAAAATTATTTTATAAGAAAGAGATAAGTTATGATTTTATATGCAACAAAACAAACAATAAAAGAATTAAACATACCAATGCCAGAAGAATTATCACCTTTTAATCAGTTATTATCGACCAAAGTAATAGAACAAGAATGCAATAATAAATTACTTGAATGGGGAATTAAAATATTTTATTTTGATGGTAGAAAATGTATACAAGCAATGAATTTTGCAAGTAAACTTACAGTATTTATATTTGATTTACAAAAAGAACAAATAGCATATATTGGAGATGCTATAGCCAGATATTTATTTGATATATATGATAAAGATAAAAAAATGAAAAAAATATTAGAAAAGTTTTTTGAAGATTATCCAGTATGTGCTTTTTCTAAATTGCAAGATAAAAGTATTATTGCTTCACTTAATCATAACCAATTAGATTTTGCAGATGACAGATATCGTTTTTATGATTATATTGAAAAGGGAGTATTAAAAACAAGAAAAATTAATAATGATGTTAACTGGAAGCATATAGTTGGAATTAATAAAAACAATAAAAAAGATTATATATATCCAGCAGAATATTTTAGAGAATTGCTATTGAAAAAATATGATATGGAATAACCTATATGTCTTTTAACAATAGATTAGGTGTATAGTTGCGTAAAATGGTATGTATGATATACTACTGTGGTCGGTAGACATATCACGTTAACAACATATAACCTATTTTATACGCTGCAACAGACCATAGTTAACGCATGTGGAGTGTGTAGGAGTTCTGACGCTTAAGTAAGCTTACAAAACAACATAATATAAAGTATACAAACCCCTCGTAACACAAATAAGGTTACGAGGGGTTTGTATTAAACATCAAAATGTTTTATAAACTGGTCATAATCATCGGTTTGGTGAAATTTAGCTTTCATATTAAAAGAGTAGGTGACTTTTCCGTATTCATCCAGTTTGGCAATACAAGAAATATCGTCTTTAGAAATAAACTTAGCTAAAGGAAAGCTGTCAAAGTCTTTAATAGTTACATTTACGAATTTGTCTGATAAATTTTTTATCTGATTTTGGCTTGAGCTTTGGTATGGAAAGTAAATCCTAAGAAGGAAGGCTACAAGTACAAAGATAGAACAAATCGCAAGTGAAATGATAATAATTATTCCAACTCCAGTAATGGAGGTAGGAACATTATCCACAATGTAAAGACCGTTCCAATGATTATGATAAACGTACAGTAAGCTAGCTAAAAGAATAATTCCGATGATTAATCCATTAATTAGCTTTTTTTTCGTAGAACTATGCCGCATTTTTGTTTTCATATAAATCTTCCTTTCATTAATTAATGAGATGTTGTGCTTATTATATGTATAATCCGTAAGGATAGAATAGAAATTAACAACAATATTATAACATAATTATGTAAAACATTCAACATAATAAAACGTTATTTTAGACAATCTATAAAATAAAAACGAGCAAATAATCCACGAAAGATTATTGCACGATTTTTTATATTTATTTCGCCTCATTAGATTTTAAATATAATGCCAAATCTTTTAAAGCCTGGCAGGCACTAATTAACTGTTCGTCAGAAAATTCTGTTAACATCTCTTTTGTGGAGTTAATAACATTTAAATCTTTACCAAATAAAATGTAATCAGCAGAAAAGCCTGTAAAATCACATAAAACTTTTAGTTTCTCTATTGAAAGATAATTTTGGCCATGTTCAATTAAACCTAAATATTGTCCGGTTATTCCTATCTTTTTTGCAAATGCTTCTTTTGTAAGATACATACTTTCGCGTATTTTCCTAATTCTTTGACCAATTTCTTTTTTCATAATTTACCACCCACAATTAAAGTATATTTAAAATAATAATTTGAATAGTGAAAACTCATAGTGCTTGAGTGTGGTAACAAGTGACAAATTATGATAATATGTTACAAAATTATGAGAGGAGATTTGTATGGAGAAGATGCCATTAACAATTTTACTTGTTGAAGATGATTTGAATGAATGTGGAATTTATAAAAATATTGTAAAGAATAGAGATGATATTAAAATAGTTTCTATTACTAACTCGTCAGTCAAAGCGATTGATGAATTTGAAATTCATAATCCGGATGCGGTAATACTAGACTTAGAATTAACAGATGGTGAAGGTAGTGGTTTTGATTTCATTGAAGCAATGAAAGAATATCCAATGGATAAGAGACCTAAAATTGTTGTAACAACTAATGTACATTCTAATACTGTTTATGACTATTGTCATAATAACAATATAGATTTTGTATTTTACAAAAAGCAAAATAATTATTCTCGCGAAAATGTAATTAGCACATTACTTTTACTAAAAAGTTACGAACCAACAAATAAAGTTGTTGCTGTTGAAGAGGAAGATAACAAACTAGAAGAAATCATATATAATAAGATAAACAAGGAGTTAGACTTAATTGGAGTTGGTACACATCTTCACGGAAGGAAATATTTGTGTGATGCAATATATTTTATTCTTCATAGTGGAGATAATTCGAAAGTGTCTATAGTACAACATTTAGTTGGGAAATATAAAAAGTCTAGTAGCACTATAAGTAGAGCCATGCAAAATGCAATATTGCACGCTTGGAGAATAACTCCAATAGAAGATTTAACAAAATATTATACAGCAAGAGTTAATTATGAAACTGGTGTTCCAACACCAACAGAGTTTGTATATTATTATGCAGACAAGATTAGAAAGGAAATATAATAAAATAAAGTAAAAAACAACAAATTGTAACAAAATGTAATCAATTATAACATATAAACACTTCCAAATATCATTTATGCAAAACGCATAAATGGTATTTTTTTATTAAGTTGTGGAGGTGATTTATTATGATGAACTTTTGGGAATGGATAAGATATTGGTTTAGATAATAATCAATAGCTCAAAGCAACAATCAAAATACTACCTTGGAAACAAAGTAATATATTGATTGTTGCAATTTTTTTGTGTATAATTGTAACAGACGGAGGGAATCAAAATGATGCTTACGACTGATATAATTACATATATTATAAAAACATTTGTAGTAAACATATA
>JAZSRF010000080.1:0-18581 GCA_045538335.1 Clostridia bacterium
AAATATAGAAATACAATTGATAGCATTTTTAAGTAAATATAAAAATGTATAATAAGTGCATTTTTGAAATATTACTGCAATTTAAGTTATTAAAAGAAGTTAGATATACGAACAAAATGGAGTCTAATAAGGCTCCATCTTGCTATATTAATAAACTTAAAAAACGATAAAATAAACATCAAGATAAATATACAACCTTTTATATAAAAAAGTATTTGCATATTTATTTTTTTGTGATAATATATCCGTAGATATTATAAAATAATGTCTATATAGGAGGTATAAATATGTCAGAAAGATTTGTTTTAAATGAAACATCATATTTTGGAAGAGGTGCAAGAGCGGAACTTGCAAATGAAATTACTACAAGAGGATTTAAAAAAGTACTAGTAGTAACAGACAAGTCGTTAGTTGCTTGTGGAGTTACAAAGAAAGTTACAGATGTACTAGATGATGCTAGTATAGAATACACAGTATACTCTGAAGTAAAACCAAACCCAACAGTAAAAAATGTACAAGATGGAGTAAAGGTATGTAAAACATTTGGTGCAGACGTTATTGTTGCAGTAGGTGGTGGCTCTGCAATGGATACTGCTAAAGGAATTAGCATAATAATGACAAACCCAGATAGAGCAGATGTTGTATCACTAAATGGCGTATCAAATACTAAAAATAAAGGACTACCTATGATAGCTCTTCCTACAACTCATGGAACAGCAGCAGAAGTTACAATTAACTACGTAATAACAGATGAGGAAAGAAAAATAAAAATGGTATGTGTTGACCCTCATGATATACCAGTTTTAGCAATAGTAGATTCTGAATTAATGGAAACATTACCAAAATCTACAGCAGCAGCTACAGGTTTAGACGCTTTAACACATGCCGTTGAAGGATATATTACAAAAGGTCATAACACAATGGCAGATATGTTCCATATGAAGTCTATTGAATTAATATTTGAAAATCTGGCAAAAGCAGTAAATGATAAAGATGCTAAAGCAATAGAAAATATGGCACTTGCTCAATATATAGCTGGAATGGGATTTTCAAATGTTGGTCTTGGAATAGTACACTCAATGGCTCACCAATTAGGTGCTGTTTATGACACACCACACGGAATAGCTAATGCAATATTACTTCCAACAGTAATGAGATTTAACGGAGAAGTGTGTGCAGATAGATTTAAAGAAATACTAGCTAATTTAGGTGTAGCTAATGCAAGTGACTTAACAGATACCGAAGCTGTTGAAATGTTTGTAGAAAAAATACAAGAATTATCTAGAGAAGTTGGAGTTACTCAAACAGTAAAAGATACAGGATGTAAGGAAGAAGATTTAGAAATGTTAGCAGAAAAAGCTATGGAAGATCCATGTAAACCAGGAAATCCAAGAGAAGTAACTAAAGAAGACTTTATTAGACTATATAAAGAGGCTATGTAATAATAAACATATATATAAAGCTAGTCAATATTGGCTAGCTTTTGCCATGGAAAAAGAAAACAGCTAGAGATAATATCTCTAGCTGGAACACAATGATTGCAGCAATAAAGCTGGAACACAATGTTTACTAATTAAATTATAACATATTTTAATGAAAAGTCAATTGAAGTATTTATTTTAATGCTCCTAAAGAGTAATATTTTTGTAAGCATAAATTTAGTTTGTGCCAATCATTCAGAGTTATTTTTACTAATTTACCTTTTGCTCTAAATGGACTTATTAATCTTAATTTACTAACATTTCTTAATTGTTCTATTAAAACGGTTGAATTAATATTTTCTAAATCTATGTGATACCATCTAGAGTCATCAATTCTTTCTGAAGTTAAAGGTAGAACAGTACAAATCCCACTGCTTTTTGAGTTTTTTATTATTATTACTGGTCTAATTTTGTTTTGTTCACTTCCTATATTTATTCCTAAATTACACCAGTAGATGAACCCGGTTGTAATAGGAAACTTAGGGATATCATTAGAAAATTTAATTTGAGCTTTATCTTTAGTCCAAATAGCATAATCAAGTGCTTCTTTAGTATTTATATTATTTAGTATATTTTCGGCAAGATGTAATTGTTCGTTGATTTTATTTTTCATACAACCACCTCAGGTGTAGATTATAACACTTGCTTCACTTGCTGTCAAGAACTTTTGTTCTAAAGTTTAAAAAATATTTAATTTTTTTACAAGCCGGAATATTAACATTTCTTGCATGAATACTTATATTTATCTAGAGTATTGACTTAATTATAATTATATAATAAAATCATTTTGAGTATACGAGGAGGTTATTATGGATATAATAGTAGAAGGAAAAGCAAAAAGATATTTTAAACCAGATTTAGTGTGTATAAATATAAATTTTTATATATTAGCAGAAACATATAATGAAGCATTGAATAAAGGAACTAAAGCTGTTGAGATATTTGTAAAAGACGTATTTGAAAAGCTTAATTTTAGCAAAGAAGAATTAAAAACTAGAAGCTTTAATGTAAGGGAAGAAACTGAATATAACGTAGAAACAAGAAAACATGTATTTAAAGGTTTTTCATATTCTCAAGCTGCTAAATTTTCTTTCGATTATGATATGAAACGTTTAGCAGAATTTATGGAGAAAGTGTCTAAATTAGAAAATCCACCAAGATACCAAATATCTTTTAATATAAAAAACATTGAACAAGCGAAAAGCTTAGTTATGGCAGATGCTTATGCAAAAGCAGAAGAAAAAGCTAAAATGATAGCTTTAGCAGCCGGTAAAAAATTAAAGGATTGTATAAAAGTAGATTTTAGACCATTTGAAGAAAGTGTTACATCCAACAGTAGAATGGGCGGAGAAATGCTTGCAGAAAAAGCTATGTTTAAACAAGCAGACATAAGTGAAAGAATACAAAACACATTTGCTCCTGAAGATGTAGAAGTTACAGAAACGTTATATTGTTTATGGGTGACAGAATAAATAAAATATAAAGACAGTTATGTTTAATTCATAACTGTCTTTTGAAATTTATCTAACTATTAAGAATATATATTGCACTATTTAAAACTAGAGCAAATGTAACCCAAAGTGCATATGGTATTTGTAAATATGCAGCTGTTTTATTTAATTTTGCAAATTCATATATCATATAAACAATTAAGCAAAGTAATAATACTAACCATAATGCAGAGAATAAGAACCAGTTAAGTCTAAAGAAGAAGAGTGACCATAACGAATTAACCCCTAGCTGCACAAAATATACTGTAAGAGCAGTTTTACTGTTTTCTTCTTTAGTTATCATATAAGATGAGATCCCCATTAATATGTATAATATAGTCCACACTATAGGGAATAAAAATCCCGGTGGTGCAAAAGATGGAGTATTAATTTTTTCATAAATATCTGTACTTCCACCAAGTAAATTTCCAACAAACCCTACTACTAAAGGAATAAGAATAAATATTATTAGTTTTTTGTATTTTTTCATTTTATCACCTTAATATATTTTATGAAAAGAAAAATTAAATATACGTGTACATATAAATTAAAACGGTATATTTAAACAAAGTTTGTACAAAATATTTGTATGGAAAAGATAAGAAAAATGTTAAAAAATATAATATTAATATGTGTCATAATAGCAGCATTGGTTATAGCATTATATATTTCATATAATTTTGAAAGTGTTGAAATATATGACGGTGTTTATGCTGCTATAAAAGACCAGAGCTCTACAAGTACAAAGAAAAATACAGATCAAAGTTCTATAGA
Source organism: Clostridia bacterium (assembly GCA_045538335.1). Taxonomy (GTDB): domain Bacteria; phylum Bacillota; class Clostridia; order TANB77; family CAG-465; genus UMGS1649. The sequence goes on from JAZSRF010000080.1 coordinate 3,746, forward strand.
TAACTCAGGAGATATGGTAGACCTTTTAGCAAGACTAATAAATGGCGAGGCAAGAGGAGAACCATATAAAGGACAAGTGGCAGTTGGTGCTGTTGTAATGAATAGGGTTAAAAGTTCAGAATTTCCAGATACAATATCTGGGGTTATATATCAAAAAGGACAATTTTCTTGCGTTACAGATGGACAATTTAACAAGCCTATAGATGAAGATTCAACTGTATACAAAGCTGCACAAGAGGCAATAAATGGTTCAGACCCTACTAATGGTTGTATTTTCTTTTATAACCCCAAAACAAGTAAAAGCAAATGGCTGTATACAAGAACAACAGTTGTGACCATTGGTAGTCATAGATTTGCAAAGTAGAGGTGAGAAAAAATGCTTGCAAAATTAGAAAAGAAAATAACAGAATTTAAGAAAAAACAAGACCCTAGATTTATAGGGGTGCTTATGTTTAGTATATTTGGCTTAGTCACTATTATAGCAATGAACTTTGCAAATGTATATGGTAGAGAAAAACAAAGTACTACAGACACATATAACAGAGCAATGTACGAGGTAATAACTAGTGTAAATAATGTGGATACATTGGTTGCAAAAGTTAGGATTACAATATCTAATGAGTATAACATAGTTACTCTTTCGGAAATCACAACAGAAGCTACAACAGCAAAAGAAAATTTGGGGCAACTCCCAGTAAATCAAGGGTCAATGGGAAATGTTTCAAAGTTTTTTAGTCAGGTTATAGGATATTCACAAACACTTACAAAAAAGTTGGCAAACGGTAATGAGTTAACAGATGAAGACCACAAAAATTTAAAGAAGGTAAATGATGTATCAAATAATTTAAATAGCACACTTCAAGAAATATATATAGACTTAACACAAGGTAGGCTTAAATGGGATGAGGTAGAACAAGTAGCAACATATAAATTAAATCAAGATAAAAACAAACTTGAACTAAGTGGCTTAGAAAAAGTTAAAGATGAACTTGAAGATTATGAAGGATTAATTTATGATGGTGCGTACTCAAGTCATATTGAATCATCTAAACCTAAGGCTTTAACAGATAGAATAGTTACAGTGGCTGAAGCTAGTAAAAAGGTAAGACAGTGTGTAAAAAATGCAACTGAAAGAGAAATAGAAGAAGTTATATATAACGGCGAATCTAAAGGAAGATTAGACTTATATAATTTTGAAGTTAAACTTAAAGATACAGATTATACAATAGATGTAGATATAACAAAGCAAGATGGAATGTTAGCACTTCTTATGTCAGATAGACCAGTAGAAGAGAAGAAACTAGAAATAGAAACAGCAAAGGAAATAGGAGATAAGTATTTACAAAGTCTAGGATTAAGTGATTTTGACCCGACATATTACCAAACAACACAAAATATGACTACAATAAATTATGCTGCTGTACAAGATGGTGTGTTACTTTATCCTGACTTAATAAAGGTAAAAATTGCAATGGATACAGGTGAAGTATGTTCTGTTGAATGTACAGGATATATATTTAATCACACAAATAGAAATGACTTAGTACCAACAATTACAGAACAAGAGGCTAAAGCAAACTTGAGTAAAGATATGAAGCTAGAAAAAACAAGACTGTCTATTATTCCTACAGAATCAAATAATGAAGTGTTGACTTATGAATTTAAAGGAACTATAGAGGATAATACATTTTTAATATATATTAATGCTAAAACAGGTAAAGAAGAAAATATATTAATTCTTCTTAAAACAGAGGGAGGACTTCTTACGATTTAAATAAACTAGTGTTGCAATTTTAAATTCTTTAGACTAAAATATATTTAGGTGATAATTTATGTATGGAGTTGCTTTAGAAGGTGGAGGAATGAAAGGTGCCTATCACATAGGTGCTGTGAAAGCTATATTAGAATGTGGATATGAAATAGGAGCATATGTTGGGACATCTATTGGTTCGTTTAATGCGGCTGTACTTGCTCAAGGAGATTTTGAAAAGTTGTATAAAGAGTGGTACAATGGATCATCTGCTTTAGGTATAGATTTAAAGGAAAAAGAATTGAACAAGTTATTTAGTAAAAAAATAGATATAGATAGTGTGAAATATTGGGCAAAATTTATTACGGATAGCTTTGCAAATAAAGGAATTGATTCTTCAAAATTAAAGTCGTTATATGATTCTTTTATAGACGAGGGAAAATTAAGAAATTCTAGTATAGACTATGGTATGGTTACAGTGTCATTAACAGACAGAAAACCAGTATATATGTTTAAAGAAGAAATACCACAAGGTTTAATATCTACCTATGTACTAGCAAGTTCATATTTACCAGTGTTTAAGCAGGACAAAATATTAAATGATGATAAACTATACCTAGATGGAGGCTTTTATGATAATTGTCCAATAATACTTCTTAAGAAAAAAGGATATACAGATATAATTGAAATAAGAACCGGAGCTTTGGGTGTAAGCAAAAGAATAAATAGAAAAGGTCTAAATATAATAACAATATCCCCTTCAAAGGAATTAGGCGGAATTGTTTTAAGTGATAACAAAATGGTAAGAAAAAATATCGAAATGGGATATTTTGATGCTATGCGTGTTCTTAAAGGATATATTGGAGATAAATTTTATGTTGTACCTACAGAAAATGAAAAAGTATTTTCAATGCTACTAAATCTTACAGATGAACAAATAATAAAGATTATAGACGAAACGAAAATATCTGGCATAGATAATATGGAACCTAAAAAGATTTTATTTGAAAAAGTGTTTCCTCTGATACAAACAAAATTAAAAAATATGGATACATCTACATACCAAAAATTAATTGTTTCAATGATAGAATATATTACAGATGAAGAATTAAAGATCTACAAACTGTACACTTTTGAAGAACTAGTTACAGAATTTAAAAAGAAAATACCAAAATTATTAAAAGAAGAAAAGAATAGTTTAATAAAAAATGGTGTAAACATATTAATGCTAAAATTGTTAAAAGAACTCGAAATATAACAACTAATAGCGAACAACTTTTAAAATGATAACGTATATAATACAATAAGTTTGTAAAAGTATTAAACTCAAAATAAACTTATTGGAGGAATTAAAATGAAAAGTAATAATAATACGGAAATGCTACGGTATGCAATATATTTTGTTACAAATCAAACAACGGTAAGAGGTGTTGCAAAACATTTTGGAGTATCTAAGACTCACGTTCATAATAAATTAACTGAGATAACAAAAATTAAATTTCGTCATGAAAGAAATCAGAAACTAAGCGAAGCAGTAAGAAACTTACTAGATAAAAATAAACGTGAACGGCATATTAGAGGTGGTAATGCCACCAAGTTAAAATTTCTTAATCAAAAAGGAAAATAAAAAGCAGAAGACAATTTGCCTTCTGCTTTTATGTATCCTAAAGTGATGTATATACGTGTAAATGTTTACATTTGGCACTTCTTGTGATATAATAAGTGACGTAATAACATAAACCAAAAATAAATTTATTGGAGGAAAACTATATGGAAAATGAAAACTATGAAATTGTGAACGCACAGACTTTTTATGAGAAAACCCTCGCATCTCAAAAGAACCTTGTAAACATTTCAATAAAACGCGCTATGGAGAAGGGCAGGTATACTATAAAGCTACCGACACAATTGTACGGAAAGATTGTAGATGAATTAAAAGAATTAGGCTGGGAAGAAGATATTGTAGATAAAGAACCAAATATAGATGATGATGGCGTTTCTCAGCTTTATCCCGTTTGTGTATGTGAAGGTTGTGATTTGCCGGAAGTAACTGGAATACACGAACTTATCTCTGCTCAGGAATTTTACGAGGCGACTCTTAAAAATCAATATAAAGAGTTGTGGCATAAAATGGATGAGGCATCAAGGCTGGGTTACTCCGAAGTAAAGCTTAAGTACAAAGCATATCCTGCTGTTATAACTGAAATGGAACGAAAAGGTTGGATACACGCCTTTTTGTATGCAGATATCAATACAAAGGTAGAAGAATATTCGTTGTTTTATCCCGGTTGTGGATTTGAAGAAGAGGAGTAAGCTATGGAACTTATTTTAGAAGTAAATGCAGCGTCAACCCAAAAAGATTTCGGCTTAGACAAGCTGCCCCTTGCCTCTAGTTACTCTAAAGATGCTAAATTAAATCAAAGAAAAAGAATAAATGAAATTATTTTAGCTAATATGGATAAGAGTTTTCCCGCTATTGAGCTGCCTTTTGAACTTTTTTATGAAATTAAACAGGAAATGGCGGAAAGTGGCTGGGATAAAGATGGTACTTGGTATTATCCTATTAACCTTGAGCAATTTGTTACAGAGCTTCCAACAAATACCGAAGAAAATAAAGTAATATCTGCAAAAAGGTTTTATGAATCAACGATGAAACAGCAGCTTATGGAACTACATGTAGAAATTGAGAAATCAAGAGAAAAAGGTTTGCAGACTATAAGGTTCAAATTTCCTCTATACAAAGTAATAGGAGATAAACTAAAAGCTCAAGGTTGGGGTGTTACTATTAATAGAGGCTTTACAAGTAATATACCACCATATACCAGACTTGAAATTAAATAATCGTAATTAACTGCAGAGAGATTAAATATCTCTCTGCAATTTTTGTTTGCACTTTTAAATGTATTTTAACCTTGTTTTTCATTGACAAAAGGCTATATAGAAGGTATACTTTTACCAAGGTGATTTTGTGACAAAATATGCAGTTGTAGATTTCAGGATGAGAAAAATTGAAAAGGAATATATAAAGTCGTTAGGCTATGAAATAATAGAAAATGGATTTAATTTAAACACGTATGATGAGATAGCATCACATGTGGATATATATTATTTAAAGGTAGGAGATATGGTGTTTTCAGCACCAGAGAAAAAAGGATTAGTACCTTTTACTACAGTTAGTTGTACTACTCCTATAGGACGCGATTATCCAACAGATATTCCATACAATGTTTGTGTTGTTGGAAATAATGCAATTCATAATTTTAAATATACAGATAATATAGTGAAATTTTATTTAGAAAGACATGGATATAACTTAATAGATGTTGAACAAGGCTATGCTAATTGTAGCTGTTGTGTATTAGATGACAATTCTTGTATTACATCAGATATGGGGATTGCAAAGGCTTTAATGGATGCAGGTGTAGATACGCTATATGCATATGAGCCGGATATTAAGTTAAAGAAAAGGTTAAGCGATATATTTAAAGATGAGTCTCGTATGAGCTTTGTGGATTCTAAAATGCAAGGCTTTATTGGAGGCGCAATGGTACGTCTAGGGGATACAGTTGTGTTATTTGGAGACGTAGAAAATTTGGTTAATGGAACTAAAATTCAGAGGTTTATAGAAAAGAAAGGGTTAAAATTTCATCATTTTGAAGGATTAGATGTAGTAGATTATGGTGGGGTTTTAGAGGTTATAGTTAATGAGTAGTTTGTTAGATGGATTAAACAGTGTACAAAGAGAAGCTGCATCATATACAGATGGTCCGCTTCTAATACTTGCAGGTGCAGGGAGTGGAAAAACAAGAGTATTAACATATAGAATTGCGTATTTGTTAGAGCAAGGCATATGTAGACCTTGGGAAATTCTTGCTATTACTTTTACAAATAAGGCAGCAAAAGAAATGAAAGAAAGAGCAGAAGGATTAGTAGGTGAGGACGCAAAGGATATATGGCTTGGAACATTCCATAGTATATGTGTAAGAATCTTAAAAAGAGAGATAGAATGTTTAGGTTACACAAGAGACTTTAACATACTAGATGAACTAGATAAACAAAAAGTATTAAAAGACATAATGAAGAAAATGGACATAGATGAAAAAAACTATGGCGTAAGTTATATAGTAAGTGAAATAAGCAAGGCAAAAGATGTATTAAAAAGTCCGGAAATATATATTAAAGAAGCACAAGGAGATTATAGAAAAGAAACTATAGGCAAAGTATATAGTGAATACCAAAGAACATTAAAAGCAAACAATTCATTAGACTTTGATGATATCTTATGTTTAACAGTTGAAGTGTTTAAGAATAGTCCAGATAGACTTATGTATTACCAAAATAAATTCAAGCATATTCTAGTAGATGAGTATCAAGATACAAACCATGTTCAGTTTATACTAATTAGTATGCTTGCAAGCGCTCACGGAAATATTTGCGTTGTTGGTGATGAATCACAAAGTATATATGCTTTCCGTGGAGCAGATATATCTAACATACTAGATTTTGAAAAAGAATACGACCAGGCTAAAATTATAAAGCTTGAACAAAACTATAGAAGTACAAAAACTATACTTAATGCAGCTAATGCCGTTATAAACAACAATACTTCTAAAATAGAAAAGAGCCTTTGGACTGAAAATGACGAAGGTGAAAAAATTAAGTATTTTACTTCTAAAAATGAATATGAAGAAGTAGATTATATAGTAGATAAAATAGATGCAATGTGCAGAACTGGGAAATACACATATAAAGATTTTGTACTGTTATATAGAACTAATGCACAAAGTCGTGTTATAGAAGATGTGTTTATGCGTGCGGGTACACCATATAAGCTTATTGGAGGAACAAAGTTCTATTCAAGAAAAGAAATTAAAGATATGGTGGCTTACCTAAAGCTAATAAACAATTTAAAAGACAATGTATCTTTAACTAGAATAATAAATGAACCTAAAAGAGGAATTGGAGACACTTCTGTAGATAGAGTAAGAGACAAAGCAGAACAGAGGGGTATAAGTATATTTGAATATATTTCTGAACCTGGTAATATTGCAGAACTTAGGTGCTCAAATGCGATGACTAATTTTACACTTTTAATTTCGGATTTAAATACTATAAAAGATAGTTTAACACCATCTGAACTTATGAAAAAAGTATTAGAACTTACTGGATATGAAGCAGAACTTATGAAGGATAAAAACGCTGAAAACGAATCTAGACTAGAAAATATATATGAATTTATTGGTGTTGCAAAAGAGTTTGAAGAGGAAGAAGCTGAAAACAGTCTAGCGGATTTCTTGGATAGTATAGCGCTTGTTGCTGACGTAGATAATTTAGAAGAAGGTACAGAAGCAGTAACTCTAATGACTATGCATAATGCAAAAGGATTAGAATATCCAGTTGTATTTATAGTGGGTTTAGAAGAAGGATTATTCCCATCTAAACGTTCACTAGATGAAGATAAAGGTGTAGAGGAAGAAAGAAGACTTTGCTATGTCGCAATAACGCGTGCAAAAAAAGAATTATTCTTAACTAATGCACGTCAAAGAACAATGTATGGTATGACAACAACTACAATACCATCTCGTTTTACAGAAGAAATACCAAGCGAATATTTAGATGAATCAGCTAAAGAAAATCTAGAATTAGGTAAAAGAAAGCAAGAAAAATATACAGATAATGAATATGCTAAGGTTGAAAGTTGGGTGTCTCAATCATTAAATTCTATGGATAGAGACAGTGATTATTCATATTCTAGTTCATACAATTCTTCATATAGTAATTCATATAGTTCTTATGGAAGGAAAGCTGGTGCTAGTGTAAGTAGCTCAGTTGGAATAGATGCATCAAGCTTCTTAAAGAATATGAATATTGGAAATGTGGTTAAGAGTGAATCTTCAGATGTTAAAGCTGGGGATAAAGTAAAACATAAGAAGTTTGGAATAGGAATAGTTAAAAATATTAATTCTGATGACGATATGATAGTTGCAGAAATAGATTTTGAAAAATTTGGAATGAAACGTTTAATCGTAACGGGAACAACATTAGAAGTTGTTGGATAATGTAGTATTATTTGGTGGAGAGAAAGAGGTTATATAAATGAATGTTGTAGTATTATGTGGTGGAACAAGCACAGAAAGAGATGTATCAATATCTTCTGGTACTTTAATATGTAAAGCTTTAGAAAGTAGAGGATACAATACTGTACTTTTAGATGTATATTTAGGATTAGACGAGTTTTCTAAAGATACAGTGTTTAGCTTAGGAGAGCAAGGGCTAAAAGTTAAAGGTGGACTTACAGAAGGAGCACCAGATATTTCTAAACTAAAGGAAATGAGAGAAAATCCAGAAGTGTTCTTTGGGCCTAATGTATTGGATATATGTAAAGTAGCAGATATTGTATTTATTGCGCTACACGGAGAAAATGGAGAAAACGGTAAAGTACAAGCAACATTCGATTTATTAAGTATAAAATACACTGGTACAGGTTATGAAGGAAGCTTGCTTGGAATGAGTAAAGATCTAACACGTAAAGTATTGATTCCAGGTGGTGTTAATATGGCTAAAGGAATTACACTATATAAAGAGGATAGCTATGAAAGTATGAAAGATAAATTATTTGTACCTGCAGTAGTAAAACCAGCAAATGGGGGCTCAAGTATAGGCGTAGCAATTGTACATAATGAACAAGATTTAAAAGCAGCTATTGAGTTTGCAAAACAGTATGATGACGTTGTAGTTATAGAAGAATATATAAAAGGTAGAGAGTTTTCAATAGGTGTAATTGATGGTAAAGCTTTACCAATAATTGAAATAATACCAAAACAAGGCTTTTATGATTACAAAAACAAATACCAAGCAGGACTTACAGAAGAAGTTTGCCCAGCAAATTTAGACAGTGAAAATACACTAAAGATGCAACGTTTAGCAGAAAAAGCATACAAAGCATTAGGACTTAATGTGTATTCAAGAATAGATTTTATATTATCTGAGACAAATGAACCATATTGTCTAGAGGCAAATACACTACCTGGTATGACACCAACAAGTTTGCTTCCACAAGAGGCAGCTGCGGTGGGAATATCATACGAAGATTTGTGTGAGAAAATAATAGAATTATCTTTGAATAAATAATGTAAGTTATAAAATAAAAATTAGTATAAAACGAAGTTATATAATATAGATGGAGGATACTATGGAGGCTATAAAATTAATTGACGTTATAAAAGCTGTACAAGGAACAGTTTTAAGTGGAGAAATAGAAAACAAACAAATATTATCTGTTTCAACGGATAGTAGAGAACATATGTCACAAGGACTATTTGTGGCCATAAAAGGTGAAAATACAGATGGTCACAAATATATCCAGGGTGCATCAAAAAATGGAGCTTTAGCAGCTTTAGTAAGTGATGAATTAGATGAGTATATAGATGGTCTAGTGTATATTAAGGTAGATGATACAATAAAAGGTTTGCAATATTTAGCCACTTGGTATAGAGAACAGTTTAATATACCTGTTGTAGCTATTACAGGAAGTGTAGGGAAAACTACAACTAAAGATATGGTATCTTCTGTGCTTGAGAGAAAATATAACATATTAAAAACGCAAGGTAACTTAAATAGTGAAATAGGTGCACCAATGACTGTACTAGGACTTAATAAATCTCACGAAGTAGCAGTTATAGAAATGGGAATGGATCATTTAAGACAAATAGCAAGTATAAGCAAGATAGTAAAACCAGATACAGCCGTTATAACAAATGTTGGTGTAGCACATCTTGAGTATTTGAAAACAAGAGAAAATATTTTAAAAGCAAAATGTGAAGTGTTTGAAAATATGGATGAAAATACAGGACTTGCTATTTTAAATAAAGATAATGATATGTTATCTACAGTAGACAACAATTTCAAAAAAGTATGGTTTGGAAAAGATAAGAGTGCAGACATATATGTAGAAAACATAGTGGTAGATTATACAGATGGAGTTGTTAAGTCGGATTTGTATATTGAAAATACAAAATATGATCTAATAGTTCCAGGACTAAGTGAACATTTAGTATATGCTGCAATGTCTGCTATAGCAGTAGGACTAAGATATAATATGACTGTAGAAGAAACATTAGATGGAGTTTTAAACTATACTCATACAAAAATGAGAATGGATATATATAAACTAGAGGACAATATTTTAGTTATAGATGATACATATAACGCAAATCCAGACTCTATGAAATCTTTAATAGATACACTAAAAAGAGGGGATAAAGAAAATAAAATATTAATACTTGGAGACATGTTTGAGCTTGGAGAAAACAGCAATGAATTACACAAACAAGTGTTAGAATATGGTATAAATGCTGGAGTGAGTAAAATTATTGTGACTGGTGAAAACATGAAACAAGCAGTAAAAGAAATGCAAAATGATGTAATAGTAACATATGAGAATAAAGAGGAGTTAATAAATTCTATAGATAAAATAATTGAAAAAGATAGTATTGTCGCATTAAAAGCATCTAGAGGAATGAAGTTTGAAAATATAACTGAGAAAATCCTTGAAAAATATAAAGCTTTGTGATATAAACAAGGTAAATAGTGGAGGTAATATATATGGATTTTAAAGATAGAGTAAAAGATGTATGGGAAAAGGCGGGAGATGTTGCTGAAAAAACATATAAAACAGTAGCAGATAAATCTAATAGATTAGTAGAAGAAGCAAAACTTAAAATAAAAGTAAGTGATACAGAAGCAGAAATTACAGGTATGCTTCAAGACATTGGAATTAAAGTTTATGAAAAATATAAAAGTGGAGCAGCTGTAGAAAAAGAACTTGCTAAAGACTGCAAAGCTATAGAAAAATTATATAAAGACATAGAAAAAATGGATGTTAAATCTTTATATCTTAAAGATTTAAGAGTTTGTGAGGCATGTGGGGAGACAATTGGAATAGAAAACAAATTCTGTCCAACTTGTGGTGCTAAGCAAAAGAAAGTAAGAATACCTGAAGAGAAGAAAGAAGAAGTTTTAACAGAGAAAGTATGTCCTGAGTGTGCAACTGTACACGGAACAGAAGTAAACTTCTGCACAAAATGCGGACACAAATTTGAATAGGAGTATTAAATGATATTTTCAAAAATAAAAGAAGCGTTTACAAATAAGTTTAATGAAATATTTAGGGCAAACGAAGAAATAGAAGATATTTTAGATGAAATAGAGGAGCTTCTAATATTATCTGATGTAGGTATGAAAACTACGTCAGATATTTGTGCTTCCTTAAGAAAGAGACTGAAATCTGAACAAGACACTTCAAAAGAAAATGTAATTAGACTTTTAAAAGAAGAAATGGTAGAAATCTTAACCGTAGAGGATGATGAACAATTAGAACAAAATGAAAACGAAAGCTATAAAGATAAGCACGTAATACTGGTTGTTGGAGTAAATGGTGTTGGAAAAACCACATCAATAGCTAAACTTTCAAACATATATAAAAAAGAAGGAAGCAAGGTGCTTTTAGCAGCAGGTGATACATTTAGAGCTGGAGCTAGAGAACAATTAGAACTTTGGGCTGAAGTCGCAGGTGTTGAGTGTGTATCAGGAATTGATGGACAGGACCCATCATCAGTAATATTTGATGCATCTAAAAAGTTTGCTGGTGGAGATTACAATACGCTTATTTGTGATACAGCTGGACGCTTACACAATAAGAAAAATTTGATGGATGAAATAGAAAAAATAAAAAGAACAGTAGATAAGAATTTGCCAAATATACATGTAGAGGTATTAATGGTAATAGATGCTACAACTGGGCAAAATGCAGTAGAACAAGCTAAAGCTTTTTATGATAGAACAAGTGTGGATGGAATAATATTAACAAAACTTGATTCTAGCGCAAAAGGTGGAGTTGTATTTGGAATAATAAACGAATTAAATATACCGATAAAATATATTGGTATAGGGGAAAAAATAGATGATATAAAAGAATTTAATGCAAATGAATTTGTTGATTCTATAATATAGGGAGGAAAAAGAAGTATGCGAGTAATACTTATGAGGCATGGTTATTGTAAAGGTTTAAAAGAAGGCGTTATAAATGGTTGGAGAGATTTTCCTTTAACAACTAAAGGAAGACAAGAGCCAATAACAGCTGCACAAAGTATGATAAAACTTTTAGGACGAGTGAAAATAGATAAAGTATATTCTTCATATATGTCTAGAACTTATGATACAGCAGTAATATTTAGTGAAAATTTAAAATATAAAGGCAAAGTAAGACAAGATTTAAGACTTAATGAAAGACATTATGGAATGTTTCAAGGAATGAAAAAAGAAGATGCAAGAGCTTTTAAAGAATTTAATTCTTTATCTGATAGTGATAAAAGATTAGACAATAAACTTGTTCCTGAAAATAGCGTAAGACGTGCGGCTACATTAAATGAATATTCTGAGAAACTAAAAAAGCCAGTTAAAAAAATAGAAAGTATTATTCCATTTTCTGAATCTATATTAGATGTAGAAAAAAGAACAAGTGAGTTCATAGATGAGCAAATTTTAATTCCTGAGAATGAAAACAAAACAATTTTAATTGTAACTCATGCAAGTACTGCTAAACTTATGGTTAAAAAGTTTGAAGACTTAACATATAAGCAAACATCAAAATTAAGATTTGCTACTTGTGCTATGAAAATTTATGATATGCGTTACAAAGATAATAATTATGAAATAGTTAGTGAGTACAATATAAATAAAGAATGGGAAGGATAAAATAAATAACAGTTCACAAAAGCGAACTGTTATTTATTTTATACGTTCTTCAATTATATCTAAAACTTTATGTAAATTAAGTTTGTTTTCTGTAGAAAAAGGAATCATTTCATGTGTTGAAAATAACGCTTTTTCTATATCCTTTTTAGCTTGTTCTATTTTTGCATTTGAAAGTTTATCTGCTTTGTTAAGTATTACTGTAAAATCCTTTTCATGAGCTTCTAACCAGTCATACATATTTCTATCATCTGTAGAGGGTAAGTGCCTAATATCTATAAGTGAAAATATATGACGTATATTTGGATTGGTTTCTAAAAAGTAATTTGTAAGTTTATTTATAATTTGTTTTTCTTTTTCGGACATAGTAGAGTAACCATAACCAGGTAGGTCTACTAAATAAAATTTATTATCCACCAAAAAGAAATTTAAGCATTTAGTTTTACCTGGAGTTTGTCCAACTTTAGCGGTCCTTTTATTATTTGTAAGTGTATTTATAAAAGAGGATTTACCAACATTAGATTTGCCTACCATAGCAATAATAGGCAAATCATCATTTATTAAATCTTGTTTGTTAAATACAGATTTTACAAATACTACATTTTTTAAATAGTTCATATAAATTTATTACTCCTTAACAGGTGTTATTTTTTCCATTCCGCCCATATATGGTCTTAAAGCTACTGGAATAGAAATTGTTTTATCTTCGTTGTAATTATTTTCTATAAACGCTATAAGTCCACGAGGTGTAGCAAGAACTGTATTATTTAATGTGTGTAAGAAATAGTTTCCGTTTTCTCCACGAGCTCTAATTCCTAATCTTCTTGCTTGTGCATCACCTAATGTAGAACAAGAACCAACTTCAAAATATTTCTTTTGTCTTGGAGACCAAGCTTCAATATCACAAGATTTAACTTTAAGGTCAGCTAAATCACCACTGCAACATTCAAGAGTTCTAACAGGTATGTCTAAGCTTCTAAAGAATTCTACTGTATAACTCCACATTTTGTTATACCACTCCATAGACTGTTCTGGAAGGCAAAGTACAACCATTTCTTGTTTTTCAAATTGATGTACTCTATAAATTCCTCTTTCTTCAATACCGTGAGCCCCAACCTCTTTTCTAAAACATGGAGAATAAGAAGTAAGAGAGATAGGAAGTTTTTTCTCATCAACAGTTTGCCCTTTAAATTTTCCTATCATAGAGTGTTCAGATGTACCAATTAAGTATAAATCTTCACCTTCTATTTTATACATCATAGCGCCCATTTCTTCAAAGCTCATAACACCATTTACAACATCAGATTTTATCATAAAAGGTGGGATACAGTAGTTAAAACCTTTTCCTATCATAAAGTCTCTAGCATACGCTAGCATTGCAGAGTGAAGTCTTGCAATATCTCCCATAAGGTAGTAGAAGCCATTGCCGCTAGTTCTACCAGCACTTTCTTTATCTAATCCGTCAAACATTCCTAAGATATCTGCGTGGTATGGTATTTCGTAATCTGGAACAACAGGTTCACCAAATTTTTCTACTTCAACATTTTCTGTATCGTCTTTTCCAACAGGAACAGAGTCATCTATAATATTTGGTATTACCATCATTTTTCCTTTTAATTCTTGAGATGCTTCGGCCTCCATTTTTTCTATATTTACAAGTTCTTCGTTTATTTTAACTACTTCAGCTTTCATAGAGGCAGCTTCATCTATTTTTTTATCTTTCATAAGCATTCCTATAGACTGACTTATGGAATTTCTTTTAGTTCTTAATTCATCACCTTGTTGTTTTAATGAACGTACCTTTTTATCTAGTTCAATAACTTCATCAACTAAAGGTAATTTTTTGTCTTGAAATTTCTTTTTAATATTTTCTTTAACAATGTCTGGGTTCTCACGAACAAATTTAATGTCTAACATATTAATTCCTCCTAAAATATGTATCTATTATATTACATAATTATACTTTTTGCAATGATTTGAGATAATTGTAGTAAATATTTATTGTTAATATATAAAATAGAAGTCATCACAATAAAAACAACAAACGGGATTGAAACAATAAAATGTTTGTAGTAAAATATAAAAGTAAAGAGGGAAACAACAAACGAAAAACGCCAGAAGCCTTGAGACTGTAACACACAATTAGTTAAAAACACTACAAGGTAGTGGCGTTTTTCACGCTCAAAATATAGCAAAAATTAAGACAAAATAAGCATACAAATATGTATGCCGTCTTGTCTTTTTTGAATAAAAAGGAGATGGTAATATAAAATAATAAGAAAAATAGGATAATAAACAAAATAAAAAAGACAAATAATATATTTACAATTAAAA
>JAZSRF010000032.1:0-9853 GCA_045538335.1 Clostridia bacterium
ACGTAAATGGCAAGCAAAGATTACTATGAAATATTAGGGGTATCAAAAAATGCTACTGCCGAAGAAATAAAGAAAGCATACAGGGCTAAGGCAAAACAATATCACCCAGATATGAATCAAGATAAGGCTGCGGCAGAAGAAAAATTTAAGGAAGCGTCTGAAGCATATAGTGTTTTATCTGATGAAACAAAAAGAGCTCAATATGATAGATTTGGAGCAGACTTTGCCAATAATGGTTATGCTGGATATGGTACTGGTTCTGGTTTTGATTTTTCTGGCTTTTCTAATGGTGGAATGGGCTTTGATATAGACCTTGAAGATATCTTAGGAAGTATGTTTGGTGGTGGTTTTGGTGGTTTTAAACAAAGTAATAAAAATGGACCAATAAAAGGAACAGACTTAAGGTATAATATGAAGCTTACTTTTGAAGAAGCAGTGTTTGGTGTAAAAAAAGAAATATCTATTACTCGTAACGAAAAATGTACATCGTGTCACGGCACAGGTTCAAAAAATGGCTCTGCCACAGTAGAATGTGATAAGTGTCATGGTGTAGGAAAAGTTCAAGCTGTGCAAAACACAATAATGGGAACATTTAGCACAGTTCGTGTTTGTGATAAATGTAACGGCGAAGGAAAGGTTATAAAAGAACCTTGCGAAATATGTGGAGGCTCTGGTAATGTTAAAAAAGCCAAAAAGATAGAAATAAATATACCAGCTGGAATTGATGACGGTCAGGCAATATCTTTATCTGGTCAAGGAGATGCTGGAAAACGTGGCGGCCCAAACGGTGATTTATTTATAGTAGTTTCTGTTATTCCACATAAAGTATTTACTAGAAAAGGTAAAAATGTTTACTTTACAACTAAAATACCATTTGTAAAAGCAGTACTTGGTGGCCCTATAAAAATACCAACATTAGAAGGTGAAGAAACTTTTGAAATACCAGAAGGAACTCAACCAGATACAACATTTATAATGAAGAATAAAGGTGTACCTTCAAGAAGTGGTAGAGGAAATCTTGAATTTAAAGTGCAAATTGAAATACCTAAAAAGCTTTCGGACAAACAAAGAGAACTACTTGAACAATATGCCATTTCTTGTAGTGAAGAAGTAGGACCAAAAAAGAAAAGTTTTTTCGGTAAATAAAAAATAAGATAAATAATGAAATAAAGAAGAAAATTAACTTAACCAGTTGATTTTCTTTTTTGTTTCGTATAATTACAAAAATAATAAAAAAATGTTAAACAATAAGTATTTGCTTGAAATTAATTAATAAATAGTATAGACTATATTAAGAAAATAATTTGGGGGAATGTATGAAGAAAAGAATTTTATTAATACTAGGTATAATAGTTATTGCATTAACGGTTTTTGTTAATGCTAAAGTAGTGGGAGCGACAGATACAACACCACCAACGGTTATAATATCTGGAATAAGCTCTAATTTAGAAGTGAAAGAAGGAGGATCAATCACCTTTAAAATATATTTTGATGATGAAACCGAACTCGCTTCAGCCTATGTAGTGGCAAATAGTATAACAACTAATGGCTTTACAGCAACGAAAAGTGTAACTGGTGGAACTGTAAAAACAGTTACTTTAAGTAATATACAAGGCTCTGGTAGTGGTAAGTCTATAACAATAAAAGCAGGAGCGGCAAAAGACTCAGCAGGAAATACATCAAAGGCGGCAACTAGCAACAAGTTCACAATTAAAGCGCTAGATACAACACCACCAACAGTGTCAATATCTAATGCTAACCCTACAAGTGTATATATAGGGGATAAAGTAACATATACAGTATATTTTGATGATGAAACTGCCATAAAAGCGGTAAACTTTAATTCAAACTATGTAGTACTAAATGGATTTAAAGCAACTATTAGTGTAACTGGCTCTGGGAATGAAAAAAGAACAGTAACATTAACTAACGTGCAAGGAACAGCTGACACAGACAATTATATAACAGTAAAGGCAGGAGCAGTAACAGACACATCAGGAAATACATCGAAGGCTGTAAATTCTCTTAAATTTACAATGAGTGCAAAACCAGTTGTAGATAGTACTGTACCAACAGTAAACATATCTAAACCAACACCAATGAGTGTATATGCTGGAGATAAAGTAACATATACGGTATATTTTGATGATGAGACAGCTGTAAAAACAGTAAACTTTAATGAAGATTATGTAGTGATACATGGGTTCACAGCAACAAAAAGTGTAACAGGAACTGGTAATACAAGAGTGGTAACATTAACGAATATACAAGGTATAGCAGATGAGAATAATTATATAACAGTAAAAGCAGGAGCAGTAACAGATGCTGCTGGAAATACATCAAAAGCATTAAATTCATCTAACTTTACTATAGCAACAAAACCGGTTGTAGATAGTACTGTACCAACAGTAAACATATCTAAACCAAATCCTACAAGTGTGTACATAGGAGATAAGGTAACGTATACAGTATATTTTGATGATGAAACAGCTATAAAAGCAGTAAACTTTAATTCGAATTACGTACAATTAAATGGATTTACAGCAACTATAAGTGTAACAGGCTCAGGAAATGAACAAAGGACAGTAACACTTTCTAATGTACAAGGTGCAGCAGATACAGATAATTATATAACAGTAAAGGCGGGAGCGGTAACAGATACTGCAGGAAATACATCAAAAGCAGTTAATGCAGCTAAATTTACAATGACTAAAAAGCCTGTGGTAGACAGTACACCTCCAACGATTAATATATCTAAACCAAATCCTGCAAGCGTATATATAGGAGACAAGTTAACATATACAGTATATTTCGATGATGAAACAGCTATAAGAACTGTAAACTTTAATTCAAGCTATGTTGTATTAAACGGATTTACAGCAACAGTAAGTGTATCTGGAACTGGTAATTCGCAAAGAACAATAACATTAACAAACATACAAGGAGCAGCAGATGCAGACAATTACATAACAGTAAAAGCTGGAGCTGCTATAGATACATCAGGTAATATAACTAAAAGTATAAGTTCATCTAAATTTACAATAAAAGAAAGACCAGATACAACATTACCAACTATAACAATAGATAAAGCTAATCCTGTAAGTATATATGCAGGTGAAACTGTTGAATATGAAGTAAGATTTAGTGATGAAACTAAACTTGGAACTATATATTTTGATTCAAGCTATGTTGTATTAAATGGATTTAAAGCTACGATAAGTGTAACAGGTTCAGGAAACGAGAAAAGAACCGTGCTACTTTCTAACGTACAAGGAGCAGCAGATTCAAACAATTATATAACAGTAAAAGCGGGAGCGGCAGCAGACGCTGCAGGTAACAAAACAAAAGTGGCAACTTCTAAGGTGTTTACAATAAAGGAAAAACAACCTGAAAAAGAAAAAGATACGATACCACCAATAGTTAAGATAAGTGCAGCAACACCTAAGTCTATAAAAGAAGGCGGAACGGTAAAATATACTTTAACTTTTTCAGATAATGTTAAAGTTACAGATGTAAAACTAGATGCAAGCAAAATAGAATTGGTAGGATTTAAAGCAAATGTTTCTGTAAAGGTAGATGGAGTAAAATCTGCTACAGTTACATTAAAGAACATAAAGGGAAATGCAGGAGTTAACAAATATATAAAAGTAGATTCAGGTGTGGCTCTAGACGAACCAGGAAATAGATCAGCTAAAGTAGTATCTCCTAAATTTACAATAGCTGAGAAAAAGCAGACTATAGTTAATATAAAAACAGAATACAAATTAAATTGTATTGATGATTTGAAACTAATAGGAGATATAAACAAAGAGATAACATATTTTGCATCTTGGTTAAGAGCTGAAAAATATACAGCAACGCACGTGCAAGAAAACAACTATGCCGCACAAGATGAAACTATTACATATATGGTAGAGTATTACAATGGAAGTACAGCACCAGCACCTAATGTTTCTTTTGAACTAACAATACCATATAAAGTGGAAGTTGAAGAAATAAACGGTGGCGGAAAAATAACAAAAAGAACAGATAGCGAAACAGTGATTACTTGGAACATAGGAACAGTTAAAAGTTATGCAGCTTCACAAAATGGCTATTGTAGATTATATGCAAGAGTGAGATTTGGAGAAAATAAACCACTAGAAAAAAGTGACAAAATATCTGAAGTATTCTATGCAACATTAAAAACAACGGCAGGAGGAAATCACTCATATTCATATATGAGACAATTATTTATTGATACTACAGAAGGAAAGACAGGAATATACAAGAAATATTTAACAATGGTTGATACAACAAACCAAGTAAGACCTGATGATGAAATAACTAGAGCGGAGTTTGCAAAAATGTTAGCGGATGCAGAAATTATAGATGTTAAAGTTGGAAGCGATAAGTATAAAACTTTCAAAGATTATGAGAAAATTCCAGCGTATGCAAGAGATGCAGTATCTGCTTTAGTAGATACAGATATAATGCATGCATTTTCTGATGGAACATTTAAACCAAATAATCCAATACTTATGGAAGATGCAATGCAAATGTTAGCTAAAGCAGCTGAGTATATGTCTGAACAAAAATTAACAATATATAAACCAGTATTCTTATATACTAAATCATTGATAGGAAGAGATAAAAAGATATCTCCAAAAAAAGATTATATAATGGAATTAATGAGACAAAATGTTGTAGTAAAATATGAATCAAATCCAGACAGCTATACTTTAAGAAAAGATGCGGTAGCAATGGTAAATAGTTTAACATTTAGAGGACCTTATGTAGAAACTTTACCAGAAAATACGTTAAAATTTGTAGATATTAGAGATGATAGTGTATTCTTTTATAATATAGTAGGAGCATCGAATTCATATAAGTATATTTATGATTATAGACTATGGCAACAAATAGTTGAAATAGTAGAATAAAAATAATAGCAAGTCAATATTATTGGCTTGCTATTGTTATATTACAATTCTATAGTTGCTTTTTCTTTTTCTGCTTCGGTTTGCATGGATTGTTCTATATCAATGTTATTTGTAATGCTTTTTACTTTAGATTTTTTAGGGTAAGGTTTGCTTATGTTAGTTTTGTACAAAATATAGTCAATACTAGTATTGTAATAATCTGAAAGTTTATTTAAAACTTCTACAGGAATACTTCTTCTACTAAGTTCATAATATGAATATGCAACTTGTGAGACGCTTAAGTATTCACTTAGTTGTTTTTGAGTTAAATCGTGATCTTCTCTTAAATTTTTTAAACGAGTTCCCATATTTTACCATCCTCCTTTAAATATAACATAAAAAAACAAAATAAAGTAGTCACTAGTTGTAATATTAAGAAAATTATAAACATTAACGTAACGTTATATTGGAATATAAAACAAATAGTTGTAAATAAATTTAAGATACAGTCATAACGTGTTGAAAAAGGGAAAATAATCGTATATAATTGGTATGGAGTGATAAAAATGTCAAAGAGATTTATAACAGATGAAAGTAATTTGAATATTGAAAAACAAAGTATTACATTGAAAGGTGAGGAACTACACCATATAAATGTTTTAAGGCATGAAGTAGGAGATAACATATATATAAATGAATACGAAGTACAAATAGTAAAACTTAGTAAAGACATATTAGAAGGAATAATTGTAGGCGAGCTCCCACAAAAAGGAATTCCTAAAATAAATGTGACACTAATTCAGTCATATTTAAAATCTGACAAGATGGACTATGTAGTTCAGAAAGCAGTTGAATTGGGGGTAAAGAATATAATCCCAGTACTAACTAAAAATACAGTAGTTAAGATGGAAGAAAAAGATAAACAAAAAAAGGTAGAAAGACTTTCTAAAATAGCAAAAGAAGCGGTAGAACAATGTGGAAGAACTGACATAGTAAATGTAGAATGCGTACAACAATTAGGTAAATTAGATTTAAGTGTTTATGATAAAATTTTAATTTGTCATGAAACAAGTAGCGTTAGTTTAAAAACAACAATAAATAGTCTAGAGAATGTAAATAATGTAGCTATACTAATAGGGCCTGAAGGTGGCTTTGAAGAATCAGAAGTTAAACAAATATTACAAAATGAAAACGCAACGGATGTTTTTTTAGGGGAAAGAATTTTAAGGGCTGAAACAGCAAGTTTAGCACTTCTTAGTATACTAAATTATGAATTGAATTAATTAAGCTTAATAAACGGATAAAATACGGCTGTAGGGCTGTATTTTTGTTGCTTTTTGTGATAGAATACATATGTATATTTTAAATGGAGAAATAAATGGAGAAAAAATATTTAAATGAATATAGATACAAAAAAGGTACGAGTAGAAAAAGAAGAGATGCGAACACGGTAAAGAGCAATTTGAATTCTAAAGATTATACTAAGCAAGTAAAAGTAAAAACTACAAGTAAACCAAAATGCAAAAAGAGAATAAAGAGAAATACAACAAGACAAAACAAATTAGGAAATGTTGTTATTTGTATATTATTGTTGATAGCTATAGCTATAATTTCTAGGGCGATACTAAAAGAAGAAAATGAACCTTTTATACCACTGCCTTTTTTTGAACAAGCGAATGATGAAGTAATAACACTTGGGGTTATTACAAGTGACAGTTTATTAAACAGCCACAATAAGAATTGCGTAATTAATGAATTGAATAAATACTCTAAGGATATGTTGCTTAGCATAAATGATGACTATAGTATAACGTATGGATGTATTTCGAATGTAACTAAAGTTTCAAATAAAGAATATGTATTAACAAGAAATGAACAAAGTAAAGTAAGTATAGAGGATATAAAGACAAACTTAAGTGAATATATGAAGGATAAATCATCAGTATATTATTCGAAGCTAGAAAATATATCTGATGTGCAAATAATTGATGCTAACACATTAAATATAAAACTAAAATCAGAGATGCCATATTTTATATATAATTTAGATATATGTCTTACTAGTTCAAAAGATGTGACAAATTATATTATGGATGGAACATCATCTGCTAGTAAATTAATATTTACAAGGCATAAAAATGCAAATAAACAGTTGCCGGAAAAAGTTGTAGTAATAAGATACAAAGATATGTATTCGACAGTACAAGCATATAAAAATAAAGAAATAGATATGTTTGTAACAGATGCTGAAAATGTAGAAAATATATTAGGAAAATATGAGTATAACATTAAAAAATATAGAAATGGGGGAAATGTATTTTTATTTGGTAATCCAATATCTAAATTATATTCAAAATCAGAAGTAAGACAAGCAATAGCATATAGTATTGATAGAACGGCGATAATAGATGAAGTATTAAAATCCAAAGGAGACAAAATAGATTTACCATATGTATATGACCAAGTTAAATATAAGTATGATGTTTACGCAGCCGAGAATTTACTTCTAACTAATGAATACAAAAAGGTTAATAAAGTATATTCTAAAACTGAAAACGGTGTAAAAACGACATTAGAAATGAATTTAATTGTAAATAAAAATGACCAGACAAAAGTAAGTATTGCTAATAAAATAAAAAACAACTTAAATGCTATAGGGATAAAAATAAATGTTGAGAAATTGACAGAAGCAAAACTTCAAGACAGAATAAAGAAGGGGACTTATGATTTGGTATTAGCTAGTGTTAATTTGAATAATATACCAGATATATCATTCGTTAGCAAAAATTTATTTATGTCAGAAACCACTAAGCAACTAGTACAAAAGATAAATAATAGTACAGTTCAAGATTTGGGGCAAAATATAACATTACTTCAGAAATCTTTGTCTGAAGATGTAGCAGCAATAGGAATTTATAGCGATGTGTCATATTTAGTTTATAGCAAGAACATTGTAGGTATTGATGAGATAAATTATATGAATCTATTTAAATCTATATTAAGTTAAATTAGAATATATAAATTGAAAAGTTATTTCTAAATTGGGAAATAACTTTTCAATTATAAGTTATATTTTTTTTATTGAATACAATGTATTACTTTATTTGATATAAAAATTGTCATAAAATATTGACACGTAAAAAAATATGTGTTATCATATATGGGTAATGAGCTTGGTCTCGTAGCTCAGTTGGATAGAGCAACGGCCTTCTAAGCCGTGGGTCGGACGTTCGAATCGTCTCGAGATCACCAAGATTAGACACTTAAGTTATTCTTAAGTGTCTTTCTTATATTTTAAATAAGTATGTAGAATAAAGAAAGAACGTCAATTTGACGTTCTTTCTTTATTATTTATCTTGTATTATTTCTTTTGCTGCACCTAATGCACTAAATGCGGAACTTGTATCAAATGGAATAAATACTTTGTTTGCAGGACCTTCTGCAATTCTTTCCATAGCTTCAAGAGCTTTGATATTAATAAGTTCTTTTGTAGGTTTTGCTTTTGTTATAGCACCATATACCATTTCAATTTCTTGAGATTTAGCTTCAGCTATTTTCTTAATAGCTTCTGAAGTACCTTCGGCTTCAAGTATTTTAGCTTCCCTTAAACCTTGAGCACGTCTAATACTTGCTTCACGTTCTGCTTCAGCTTCAAGAATTTGAGCTTCTTTTTTACCTTCTGCATGAGTAATATCTGCTTGGCGACTACCTTCAGCTTCAAGAATAACAGCCCTTTTATTTCTTTCTGCATTCATTTGTTTTTCCATTGCATCACGGATATCTTTTGGTGGGTTGATATCTTTTATTTCAACTCTGTCTACTTTACAGCCCCATTTATCTGTAGCTTCATCAAGTACTTCTCTAAGTTGAATGTTTATCATATCACGAGAACTGAATGTACTATCTAAGTCCATTTTACCAACTATGTCACGTATAGTTGTAATTGCAAGGTATGCTATACCTTTTTGTAAGTTTTCTATTTCATAAACAGATTTTACTGGATCCATTATTTGAAAGAAAACAACAGTGTCTATTGTTATAGTAACGTTATCTTTTGTGATAACACCTTGTGGTGGTACATCCATTGTTTGTTGCTTCATATTTACAATTGCTCTAACTCTATCTACAAAAGGTAGAATGATGTTAAGACCAGCATCTGCAACTTTATGGAATTTACCAAATCTTTCTATAACATAAACTTCTGCTTGTCTTACGACTTTGATTGAAAATGCAGCTATTACTAATATAACTACAAACGGTATAAAGAATAATTCCATATATAACCTCCTATTTATTCTGAAATTTCTTTTACAATAAGTTTTACCCCAGATATTGCAAGAACAGTTATTTTACTATCTTTAGCAATAACGTGGTCTTCTTCACATACAGCAGACCAAATTTCACCAGCAACTTTAACTTGACCTACTTTTTCGTCGCCTTTTATATCTTTTAAAACTACTCCGCTTCTACCTATTAAAGCATTTGAATTCATTGCAATGTCCTTAGTTTTAAAAAGTTTTGTTACTAGCGGTCTTAGAAATAGTATCATAAGAGTTGAACTTACAGCAAATATAATACATTGAATTGTAGTATTTGCTCCTAAAAGGGCCGCTATAAATGCAAAGAATGCACCTACGCCTGGGAAAAACATTAAAAAGCTTACTGTGAATATTTCTATTATAAGACATAATCCACATAAAATTAACCACATAGTAGTTAGTGACATATTAAGTCCCTCCTTATATTGCATCTAAATTATACACTAGTTAAATAAAAAAGAAAATACTTTTTATAAATATATTGTATATTTTTAAAATTAAATGTATAATTTGGGTATGAAAAATATAGTAAAAAATAAAGTAAAAAGCTTATTAGATAAGTACATATATAACATATTACTTACATTAATAATATTTATATTATTTTGGGTATCGGGATATTCAAAAAATACC
>JAZSRF010000076.1:0-2459 GCA_045538335.1 Clostridia bacterium
TTTACAGCTATACTAAAACTTGCTACTAATGTATTATTTGTTTGAGTATATCTAACTTCTGGATCTCTTGTTAATCTTCCCATTAAAATTACTTTGTTCATATTTTACTCCTTAAACTAAATAATTAGTCTTCTTTTTTTACTGTTATAAATTTCATAACACTGTCGTCTATTCTGTAATTTCTTTCAAGTTCTGCAATTAATTCTGGTTTAGCTTCAAAATTGAATACTGCATAGAAACCTTCTTTGTTTTTAGCTATTTCGTAAGCTAATCTTTTTTTTCCTAATTCGTCTACAGATTCTACTTTTCCTTCATTATTAATTATATCTGTAAATTTTTTGATTAAAGCTTTGATTCCTTCATCATCTACAGATGGATTAATAATGATAACACTTTCGTATTTGTTCATTATTTTCACCTCCTTTTGGATATATAACCCACTTCATTTAAGCGAGTAAGGATTGAAAAAAATAGTCAATATTTTTTTCAATATTGACTATTATACTATATATTTTTAAAATTTGCAAGTGTTTTTATAATTCTAAAATTTATTTATTCTTCTACGTATTGTATTCCTGTTGGATTAATTACTACCGGACGTACACCCAAAGTCATTGAGTTCCAACCGGATGGCATGATAAGTTGCATTTTGAAGTCTTATATTATGACTATATAAATAACTCAATCCATAATTTGTTCCTACTCTTCCTATGTATAGATAGGTATCACAATCTAAATTTGTATAATACCCTGTTTCTTCAAAAGTTTCATATCCCGTTTCCAAAATATTCCTAGCAGATACCCAATAATCTACTCCCACATTTAATATACCAAGTTCCGTTAATTTATTAATCTCCGCCATTATTATTGATGCATCACTTGAAGCTTTTAAAGTTATATTTGTAAATCTTTTAAAAACTCCATTATATCCTACCGAACTATGTTCTCCTGCTGTATCAGTGCTTTCCCCTATACTTCTTACTCCATCATTATCTGATGCTGTTATTATGTTTTTGCAAAAATTATTAATTGTTGTTATAGCATTGTTATAAGAAGTTATTGCTACTTCATTATACTCTCCTGTAGTTCCATCTCCGTCCATGTCTTCTGTTTGTGTTATTGTTGGATCTGTATGCCCTAATGTTAATCCGTTACCATTTTTATCGTACATTACATTCGCACTTACTATTTCTAATTTTCCTTCCTCTACTGTTAATACTACCCAATCTTCTAAGGTTCCATCTTTATTACTATCATATTTCACGATTTCCCCTTCTTTTGCTATCTTATTGTATGTATCACCGCATTTACTACATGTATATATTCTCTTTTCTGCATTTATTGTCATATTATAACTATGTCCCAACACATTTCCATATTCAAATGTACTTGTCCCTTTTGCTCCACAATTTGCGCAACTGTAATAATATACTGACGCCGATGTACATGTGGCTCCTGTTTTTAGGTATTGTGATGATATATCTTGTTTTGTATAAGTATGTTCTAAGGTAGAAACAGTCTGTGTTTTAGTTGCACCACAACTTGTACATGTGTATGTTTTTACACCTGCTGTTGTACATGTCGCTGCTGTTGTTACTGTTCCTTCATCAAAATTATGTTCTAACATATTTCCATTTTCAAATGTACTTGTTCCTTTTGCTCCACAATTTACGCAACTGTAATAATATACTGCCTTTGATGTACATGTTGCTGCTGTTTTTAAGTATTGTGATGATGTATCTTTTTTTGTATAACTATGTTCTAAGGTAGAAACAGTTTCTGTTTTAGTTGCACTACATCCATTGTAAGTACATGTGTATTTTATTTCTCCTTCTTCTGTGCATGTTGCTACTGTTATTGTTTCACCACTGTTCCATGTATGTGTAATATGAGTTTCTAATGTTAATGTTGTAATCTCTGAATAATTTGGAGTACTTGCATTATCATAAGTTTTTGCTTCTATAGTATACAAACCATTTTCTGATATAGTGAACAGTACCCTGCTATCTTCACTGTGATTAAATTCTTCTTCGCTTGATTCATTTTTAACTGTATAGCTAGTCCCTCCTACACCAGACCAGCTATCTTCTCCCGGTACAATTTCTACTTCTACTGCAGTTATATATACTCCTTTGTCATTTCTTTCTCCTGAAATTATATTTATTTGTGGTCTTGAAGGTGGAATATTATCTGTTAATGTTCCGCCTGCTTTTATATAATAACGTGTTGTTTCATTTAATGTTATTCCTTTTACATAATAAATCGTATGAGTATTTTCATTAATAATATAAACATCTTCTAGGCTATATGGTATACCTACGGAACTATTTTTCATATAATCTTTCCATGCTTCAAATCCTTCTTTTCCATAGTTTAATGATACACCGTCCAAAACTTCTAAATCCAAAATATAGTAAACAGAATTATCTATTGGGTTTCTTGTAAATGTTAATTTGGTC
>JAZSRF010000037.1:0-1818 GCA_045538335.1 Clostridia bacterium
TGTAGGAAGTATTGACACAATGTTTACCCAAGTAGTAATAATGGTAAAAAGAGAAGATGTAGCAAGACTTGTGAATTTAAAAACACTAGGGACATTTACATTAACATTAGTAGAATAGAGGGGTGAAAATATGGGTATAAGTTTTGTACATGAGGATGTTACAGATGAAGAATTGGTAGATTATATAACAAAAGTGCATCAATCTATTGGTGAAGCAATTAGTATGAAAATATTTTTTACAAATAATGTACAGCATTTAGAAAAAGTGAGAAAAGATAGAAGTAGAAATAAAATGATTATTACTAGAAACATTTCACCGGAATTTGTAACAAAAGCGGTAGATATTACAGATAATATTGTGTATAGAGGAACAAATTGTGAATTAGTAACAGCAAGAGTAAAGAAAATATTAGAAAAGAGCCGTTTAAATGCGAGGTAAATATTTAGGATTAGCTTTTGTGCTAGTTATAGGTATAGTTTTTGTGAGTTTGTGTTATTTAAATGCAAGGTTGGATTCCAAAGTAAAGTTACAATATATAAAAGAATGCCCTGATAGCAGAACGTGTGTAGAATTATTTAATGAATTTTATATTGGAAATAATGAAAAAGAATTGCAGAATGGTTATTATGATTTTAAAGTGTCAAACACACAAAATGAAGTAACAATTAAAATAAATAAACTTTGGTATAATAAATTTAATGAAACATTGTATGAGCAAGAGTATGTGCAATTGTTATGTGAGTATATATCTAAAATAGTGTTAGATGGTACAAATGTAAAATTAAAAAAAGATGAGTTAGATGTTTTATATAAAAACATATTAGAAGTTTATCCCAAATCTAAGGATAACATTGAGTATAAAATTGAAAGCATAATAAACAATATTAAATTTACTTTTTACACAGAAAATTATGAACTTATATTAAATATGGAGGTCGTATGAAAAGATTTGTTTTAAGTATCGTTATAATTAGCTTGCTTTGTATTTTGGACAATTCGGTATCTGCTATATCTAGTAATTTCAAATTTGTAATAGATGAAATTGGAGTGCCGCAATATAATGTAAAAGGGAAAGAAATAAACGAGGATATATATAACGTATACAATATGTTTATATACGGAAGTCCAACACAAGTAACTTCGAGTGAACAAAGGTGGAAAAGCTTTTCTACTGGGAAATGGTGCTATGGGAAAAGCGTGTATACTGGTAGTGGGACAAGAGGAGAATATTCAATTTTAGGTTATGACTATTCTGGAAACATAGTATACAATTATTATTTCCCATTAGACAGAGTTACATCTACTCCAATACTACAATGGAAGTTCCTTAATGTGACCGGCGCCCTTGAATCATGGAATAATGCTACAAAATATTATACCTCAGAACAAATAGATTATATGAAAAACTCCAAATGGTGGTTTCAAAATATATCTGATGGAAAAAATAATCCATATAACCAAATAGAATATAACTTAACTGCTATGCAGGTTGGCTTAAGCAAAGTAAGGCTTGAAACTCCTGCAACTTGGAAAACTAGAGGTAGTGTGTATATAGAAAGAAGGACAGAATCTGGTGGTATTGGATGGGCAATTTTTATGATTCAACCCATGTCTGCGGATGCAAAAGTAGAAAGTAACATTTCCTGTGATTTGGAATTCACGTTATCTGAAACTGAAGAAGAAATAATAATACCAGTATCTTTTGGCGCAGAACTCAAGGAATTATCTAAATATGCTAAAGCCGAACACATAAAAGACATTACTTCCGTTTTATATTATAACGATAAAGAAGTGGCAAAGATAAGTGGCAGTAAAAT
>JAZSRF010000064.1:0-2994 GCA_045538335.1 Clostridia bacterium
GTAAAAAGCAAGTGTATCTACTAAACCTTCTCCTGTTTGAGAAAAACTAATGTGACCAAAATCTAATATGTCTGTATCTACACTACTTCCTTTTTCCCAAAAACTGTTTTCCATATTCCTTAACTTTTCTTCAACCTGAAATTCTAATTTAGAAGCTTTCTCTAAAAATTCCTTTGCTGTCATTCCTTTAGCTATATATATCTTAGAATTAAGTCTTGTTTGGTAACCTCTTGCTATTGCATCTGTTACGTGGTCAAAGTCATCACGCAAAGTTTCTTCACCTACTATGTAGTATTTTATATGACTAGCCGTTGTAAACTTATCTGTAGCCGTTTGAAGTTGCCTTAAGGCCACGCTATAGCTATCCGCAGTCATACTAATTACCTGGCTTCCGCCAGCGTCTTGACCGTCCCCTTCTGAATTGTTACCGCTTTGTTTTCTTTTTATAAAGGTAACCATATATTCATCCCCAACTTTATCTAATCCAGCAATAATTATTATTTCCATATCCGAAATTTCACGTCTTAATGGCATTAGCTCACTATTAAATAAAGTTACAATTAAAAGTCCAATTATAGCTATACCTAGTATTATCTTTCTTCTCATAATTACCACCTTACCATACGGCCTTTAGATTTATTTATTGGTTCTCTAAACAAAGTATCTGCCAAAACATTTTTGCCATCGTTAGATGTAAATGGTTTAAGATATGGTACACCAAAACTTTCAAGTGATACCAAATAATAGAAAAGTGCAATTACTGCAATAGACATACCAAAGAAACCTGCTGCAGAAGCAACAAGGACAAGACCAAATCTTACCATTCTAAATCCGTTTGCCAAAT
Source organism: Clostridia bacterium (assembly GCA_045538335.1). Lineage (GTDB taxonomy): Bacteria > Bacillota > Clostridia > TANB77 > CAG-465 > UMGS1649. The sequence goes on from JAZSRF010000064.1 coordinate 845, forward strand.
CTCTATTTGGTATAACAAAGCCACATATAGCAGATATAGCAACTATGACTACAACTATTGGTGAAACAAATTTTGCATTTACTGCTGCTTCACCTACAATTAGTGCCCCAATAATAGACACCGTTTGGCCTGCAGTTTTAGGCATTCGTACTCCGGCTTCAAGCAGTACTTCAAAAGAGAGTAACATTATTATAATTTCTAAAAAGGCTGGTAGTGGTACATTTTGTTTACTCTGTATTATACTTTCTGCAAGTGTTGTAGGTAGCATCTCATGATGAAATGTTGTAATAGCTATATATAGCGCTGGAAATAATGTAGCAATAAATACACATGCATATCTTAACATTCTAATAAACGAACTTACAAAGTAATTAATATTATATGCTTCCGATGCTTGCATAAACATAGGGAATACTGCTGGTGCAATATATGCACTTGGAAAACCATCAACAAAAATTGCAACTTTTCCTTCAATTACATTTGCAGCTACTTTATCCGGCCTCTCAGTCGCAATCGTCTGTGGAAATATACTATATTTTCTGTCTATAATATGTTCTTCAAAATCTGCTACAGAAACAAGACTTGGCACATTTATATTTTTTATTCTTTCCTTTACCAAATTAACTACTACTTCTTCAGCAATTCCTTCAACATACATTACACTAACTTTTGTTTTTGTTTCTGTCCCAACCTCAAAATCTACAACTTTTAATTTTTCTGTCTGCAAACGTCTTCTAACAAGCGAAATATTTATAGCTGATGTTTCTATAAAGCTCTCTTTTGCCCCCTTGTCTGATGTTTCATTTTCCGGCTTATCTATACTTCTTTTGTTGTAACCAATTACATTAAACAAATACGCTTGATTTTCACACACAAGGACAAAGTTTGCTTGAAGCATTGCAGATACAATTTTATCTACATCTGTTTCAACCTTTGCATCTATGTGATAAATTTCACCATTTTTAATAATACTTAATAAATCTGTAGTATTTTTAATAGTATCTAAACGTTTAGCTATAGGTTGTAAAATTGTTTCATCTACTATTAACTTATCTACAAATTGCCCCATACTTAATTTATATATTTCAACACCAGTAACAGCAGATACAATTTTATTACATTCAAAATCTGCACAGTCTTTAAATCTATCTGTAATTTTAGATATAAGTGTTGATTTGTCTTTCACAATTAATTTATTCACTATTTTCTTTTTTATAAATTTCATAATACACTCCTAGCATTATTATTTGTAAAAGACTAAAATATATGCAAAAAAGAGTGGTAAACCACTCTTAATTTAGTTTTGTTCACTGTTTTGTATTTTTAACCTTTGGCTAGATTTAAGTAGGCTCTTATCCACTGTGTCCACAACTTTATTTACAAGGTCAGGAAGTGCATCTACAAGTTTATCTAGAGGTTTATTTGCTTCTACTGTTAAAAGTTTTATTGTTCCATCTTTTACAACTAAAAATGCAACTGGAGATATTTTTACACCTGCTCCACTTCCACCACCAAAAGGTAGTTTAGGTGCTTGTGAATATTTGTTGTTTGTATTAAATTCACTTCCACCCGCTGCATAACCAAAGCTTACTTTAGATACTGGAATTATTGTTGTTCCATCGGGAGTTTCGACTGTGTCTCCCACTATTGTGTTTACGTCTATCATATCTCTTAAAGACGTCATTGCTGTTACCATTAAATTTTCAATCGGATGCTCTGCCATATTGTTCACTCCTTTTCTTAAACGGTAATATTTTATTACTTCCCTTTTCTTCTTTTAGAAGTCTAAAATATTCTTTACCAATTACTTTTATAGTATCCGCTAAACTTATTTTAATTATACCTTCAAAATTTAAATTAACTAAATTTTCTCCTACGTATGTCTGGTAGTATAATTTTTTCAAATTAAATTTTTCTTGATTTAAGTTTATATACATACAAATGATTGTGTTAAGTGTTGCGTTAATGTAAGAGTTTACAATATAATCATCTACATTAAAACCTAAAGATAAAACAAATTTATCTATATAGCTTTTCTTTAAAAATTGAAATATTGTATCTTTATTATTAAAAACTTTTTTAATCTTGTTTTTCTTTTGTTTCTTAGTTACCTTTTTCTTTTCGAAAAGCTTTTTAAAATATACTGGAAT
>JAZSRF010000061.1:0-19805 GCA_045538335.1 Clostridia bacterium
ATTATGGTTGTTTATGCTTATGGAATTAATTATATTAAATCTACAATGGTATTTATACAGGATGTAACAACCAAAATAGAAGAAAAGGAAGAGTATTATGTAGTTGTTTTAAAAAATTCTAAATATAATGCTATTGATGAACTTAGTGAAAAAATAATATATACATTTATGGCAGACGAAGATTATACAGATATAAAAGAAGAAATAGTTAATATTGTAAATGTTGTATTTAAAGATGTAACAAGCATTAAAGAATTAGCACAAAGTACATTAGAAGAAAAATATGAAGTAATTTTAATTAGTAGTTCGCAATATGAAATGCTTTGTGACGAATATGAAGAATTTGAAACTAAAACAAGTAAGTTATATGCATTAACTCATAAAATTCAAAAAATAGAAGAAGAGACACAGCAAACAAATGCAGATAAAAATACAATAGAAAGTGGAACTTTTAATGTATATATAAGCGGAATAGATACTGATGGTAAAATAAGTTTAGTTTCAAGAAGTGATGCAAATATTGTAGTTACTGTAAACACTAAAACACATGAAATTTTATTAACATCTATACCAAGAGATTACTACGTAACATTACATAGTAAAGGTAAGAAAGATAAATTAACGCATTCTGGAATATATGGAATAAAGGAAACATGTACAACAATAGAAGATTTATTGGATATAGATATTAAATATTATATAAGGGTTAATTTTACTACACTGGAAAAAATAGTTGATGCATTAGGTGGAATAGAGGTTAAGTCAGAATATGCATTTTATGCTAGTGGATATTATTTTAAAAAAGGGATTAATAAATTAAACGGAAAACAAGCACTGGCTTTTAGTCGAGAGAGATATTCTTTCTCATCTGGTGACCGTCAGAGAATAAAAAATCAACAAGCTGTAATAATAGGAATATTAAATAAAGTTATGACAAGTAAAACTATACTTACAAGGTATACAAAATTATTAAAAACATTGTCTAATAGTTTTCAAACTAATATTTCTACAGATGAAATTAGTAGTATTGTAAAGGGACAAATGCTTAATATTACTAGTTGGAAAATAGAAACGTATTCGTTAAATGGTAGTGGTGCAAGTAAAACAACATATACATATGGAACGGAAAAGTTATATGTTATGATACCCTATGAAGAATCTGTTTTAGAGGCAACAAGGAAAATAAATGAAATATTAGATGTAAATAGTAAATAAGAAAAATATATAAGATAATAGTTGAGATGTAGAAATTTAAATGTTTCATTATCTTTAGAGTTTGTGTACCATTAATAAAAAGCGAATTCACAGAAAAGTTCACAGAAAAATTCACAGAAAATGAACGAAAGATACTTGAAGAAATAATCAAAAAAGAGGATATAACACAAGAAAAATTGGCAGAAATTATTGGAATATCAAGAAGAAGTGTAATAAATAATATAAATAAATTAAGAGAAAAGAAAATAATTACAAGAATTGGCTCAGATAGAAAAGGCTATTGGAAAGTAGAAACAGAAAATTATAATAAAAAATATAAGAAAATAATGTCACAACAATATTGTTGTGACATTATTTTGGTTAGAATCCGATATACTCGCCGTTGATTTGGCGGGACTGGACATCACGGGTAGTGCTTCTGTAACAGCCTTGGCAGGTAACCGTGACTTTCTTCAGAATCTGGCTGAAGGGTTCAGTTTCATACTCAACCCGGTACGAAGCTCAGCCAGAAGTTCTGATACCCTCGTGGCAACTGCAAGGAGTGAAACCAAAAACAGACTTGAATTTGTGCGGACTCACGTTATAGCTGGTAGGTTTAGACATGGCAAATCTCCTTTACAAATATAGTTATATTTGTTCAAAATATATGAACAATCATATTATACATAAAGTTTACATAAAATTCAACGGTTTTGACGAAAAATATGCAAATATCGTTGAAAATTGTAGATAATTGTGTTACAATATATATTGTACGGAATTATGGTAAAATATAAGGAGAAAATATGGAAGAGATTAACATAAAAGATTTATTTGAATTCTTTTTATCTAAAATTAAAATAGTAGTATTAGTAACTTTAGTTGTAGTACTTGCAGGAGCAGTATATTCATTGTTTTTTCAAGATCCAGTTTATGAATCAACAACAAGACTTGTTTTAACGGGAACAACACAAGCAACAGGAAATGGTAATAACCAAATAATAGATGGAGCTGGTATTACCCAAAATGACTTGAACTTAAACGCAAAATTAGTTGCTACATATAGAGAGATAATAAAATCTAAAACAGTATTAAAAGATGTAATAAATACACTAGATTTAGATTACACTGTAGGTAGTTTACAAAGTAATATTTCAGTTTCAACTGTATCAGATACAGAAATGATATCTATAACAGTTAAGTCAAAAAAAGCTGAAGAGGCAGCGCAAATTGCAAATGAGTTAGCAAGTCAATTTAGTGGAAGAATCAAAGAAATATATAATATAGAAAATATATCAATAATAGATAAAGCAGAAGTACAATCTAATCCAGTAAATGTAAATATATTAAAACAAATAATTATATATGTATTAATTGGAATAGTACTAAGCTTAGCAATTGTATTTGCAATGTTTTATTTTGATACAACATTAAAAGATGCAGCACAAATTGAAAAAATGGGATTAACAGTACTTACATCAATTCCAGAAAAAATGGAAGAGGGAGGTAAAAGAAAATGAGCGAAATAATATCTCACAAAAATCCTAAATCCATAATTGCAGAAAGTGTTAAGATACTTCGTACTAATTTACAATTTTCTAATGTAGATGGTACCTTAAAAACAGTTATGGTTACATCTTCAGTACCTGGAGAAGGTAAAAGCTTTATATCATCAAACTTAGCTGTTGCATTTGCACAACTTGGAATGAAAGTTCTTGTAGTAGACTGCGATATGAGACGTGGTGTGCAACATAAACAATTTACAGTAACTAATACAAATGGATTATCTGACTTATTAATAGATAGTGCGGCAGACTATGTTAAATATATAAAACCAACAAGCGTAGAAAATTTAAGTATAGTAACTGCAGGAACAGTACCTCCAAACCCAAGTGAACTTTTAAGTTCTAAGAGTTTTGAAACATTTGTTGCTACTATGAGAGAAGTATTCGATATGGTAATATTCGACCTTCCTCCAGTAACAGTAGTACCAGATGCTGCAATAGTTGCAACTAGAGTAGATAAAACTGTACTAGTTACAAGAGTAAAAGTTACACCAATGGAAGAATTAGAAAAAACAAGAAAAATGTTAGAAAATGTAGGAGCAAATATAGCAGGAGTTGTAGTAAACGGTGTAAAAACAACAGGAAAGAAATACTATGGTAAATACTACAACTAGTAGGTGGTATTAATGATAGATATACATACACATATAATATATGACGTAGATGATGGTAGCGACACTATAGAAGAAAGTGTCGCTATATTAAAGTCTGCCTCTTTAAGCGGAGTAACAGATATAATTCTAACACCTCATTATATAGAGCCTAATGAATATAATAAGGAAAAAGTATTAGAAAATTATGAATGTTTAAAGCGTGAGGTAGAAAAACAAAACATAGATATAAAATTACATTGTGGAAACGAAATAGCTATATATGGTAATGTTTCTCAAATATTATCTGAAGGTGAGATAACAACATTAGCTAATTCTAAATATGTTCTTATAGAGTTCCCTATGAATGTAGATGTATCTTATGTGTTAGATACAATATATGAAATGAAAATAAAAGGACTTATTCCTATTATTGCTCACCCAGAAAGATGTGAATGTTTTAGAATTCACTATGATAGAATTGGTGAGGCAGTTAATGAAGGGGCACTTATTCAATGTAATACAGGAAGTGTTATAGGAACATATGGAAACACTGCAAAAAAAATAGTGAAAAAGCTATTAAAAGATAAGCTTATACATTTTTTTGCTACAGATACACATAGTACAAAGAATAACAGATATGATAACTTGCATAAAGTAGAAGCTGAAGTTGAGAAAATGGTAGGCAAATATGAAAAGAATAAACTTTTTGTATATAATGCAAGAAACATATTAATAAACGAAAATATAGAAAATGATTAGAGGTTATAGGTTATAAATTATGAAAACAAAGTTAAAAGTAATTACAATATTTATGCTAATATGTATTAGTGCAATTTTTTGCACTAATACTTTTGCTGCTTCAAAAACAGATATTATAGGATATGTTAATTCACAATCTGTTTGTGGAGATACAGCACTTTTTAATACATATAAAAAGACATTCACAAGACTTTTAAAACAAAAAAAGCTTACACAAAGTGAGCTTAATACAATTTATTCTTATCTTCAAAATTCAGTAGGAATTTTAAATAGCAAAGGGGTTTGTAAGATTGCAGATTTAGGAAAATTAACTGAGAAAGAAAAAAGTTCAGTATATAGTAGTCTTACAACAGCAGCAGGAATAATTACAAACGCTCCATTATTACAATTTGGAGAAGAGGATGAAACTGTAAATAATAATGAGAATAGCAATAACAACAATAACAACAATAACAGTAGCACAAATAACACTAATACAAGTACTAACAACGATAGTAATACAAACACTGACAAGAGTGAAAACAATTCTGATTTGGATGGCAATGAAGGTACTAAGATTACAATAAATACCCAAGATAATACAATGGATATTTATGAAAATGGAGTTCTTGTAGATAAGGTTAGTATGTCATCTCAAAAAATGACATATACAGGTGTTAATATAACACATGTCATAATTATTGCTTTATCTACAGTTGTGTTTGTAATATGTTTATTAACATTTATTAAATTAGCCGAAAAACATACAGCAAAAACTAGATTTTATAAAAATATGTTAGTATCTCTTATGATATGCTCAAGTATATTGGCAGTGGTATTTGGGATGTTTGGTGGTAAGATAGATGAACTAAAAGCTATGGTAAATTTACTTCGTATAAATACAACAGGAAAGGAAATACAAGTAGAACTAAATGCAGATAAAAGTATTAAAAAATATCCATCATATGCATCTAACTATGCTACACTTAAAATAGATAAATTAGATATAGAAAACAAAGTGTTTTATGGGGATATTGCATCTGTACTTTCATTAGGTGTTGGACATTCAACGTGGAGTGAAATGCCAACAGAAGATGGGGTAGTTGTATATAGCGGACACAATAGAGAAGATATGCTAAATAATTTAAAAGATATAAGTATAGGAGACAGAATAATAGTAGATACAAGTTATGCAACTTGTACATATGAAGTAAGCCAAACAAAAATATTAAAAGATTATGAAACAGACAAATTAACAAAAAGAGGTAATAATGAAACTTTAATACTATATACGTGTTATCCTTTTGACACTTATGTATATACAAATGAAAGATTTGTTGTATATAGCGTATTAAAAGAGACTAAATGGAAGTAGGTGAGACAAATGAAATTAAAAGATATTATTGGAACTATATGTATGATAGTCCTTACAATAGTTGGAATGCTACTTTCATTTGGACTTGCAATAAACTCAGTACTTAATTCAGATGGAATACTAAGTATTATGATAGATACAGAATATTTAGATAAAAGTGAGAATGAAGCAAAGACAGTCCTTACACATTATTTGTCAGATGAAAAAGCAGATGAAGTGTTAGAAAATATAAGCACAAAATCATCAATAAGACAAATAACAGAGGCTTTTGATAGTAACAATGTAGAGCAAGTTGCTAATAATGTAAGGTTAGATATGAAACAAGCAGTGTTAAATTCATTAGAAGATAGCTCCTCAAACGACACTAAGGAGAAGTTTGCTACAGTTGTAAGTGATGCATATATAAAAAGTATTTTCCCTGTAACAGAATTTAATTTGCTAAGTAATATATATTCAAAGATAAGTTCTAAGTTAAATTTAGCGTTAATCATAATTAGTATTGTATTTATAACAATATATATTTATCTTGCGACTGGTAAAAAGACATATAAATGGGCAATTATAGCGTTATATAATGTTATAATACTAAATATAATAATGATACTAGCGTTAGGAACGTTTAATGGAATAGTAATAGGAAATGAAAGAACAACAGCAGTTATTATAGGAATGTTAAATAAAATAAAAATAAATGTAGTTATTGCAACGATAATAACTTTTGCTGTATCAGTTATTTCGAATTATATTGCATATTTTAAAAAGAGAAAACATTCAAAGTAATTAATAAAACAAAGGTGAATTAGAAAACAAAAAATTACCTTTGTTTTTTTATAAAATATATAGCAATTAAAATTTGCTTGTGATAATATATTATTGTAAATTGAGTCGGAGGTATATTATGAAAACAGTAGTTATAACAGGAAGTGCTAGAGGTTTAGGCTTTGAAATGGCTAAAGTTTTTAGAAGAAACAATGTTAATGTAATGCTAAGTGATTTAGATGAACAAAAATTAAAGGCGGCAAAAAGCAGATTAGAAAAAGTTGAAGGCAATGCAGGTATTGCGTATGCAGTATGTGATGTAACAAAAGCTGAAGATATACAAAATTTAATAAAAGAAGCAAAAGAAAACTTTTTGAAAATAGATATATGGATAAATAATGCTGGTGTAAATCAACCAGAAAAGCCAATTTGGGAACTTTCTGAACAAGAGATAAATACAGTTGTAGATGTAGATTTAAAAGGCGCTATTTTGGGATCTAAATATGCATTATTGGATATGATGCAAGAACATGAAGGTGCTATATATAACATTGAAGGATATGGCAGTAACGATGCTAAAATGTTAGGATTATCTATATATGGAACAAGCAAAAGAGCTATAACATACTTTACTCAAGCATTAGCAAAAGAATCTCAAGAAAAAGATACTGGCGTTATAATAGGTAGACTAAGCCCTGGAATTATGATTACAGATTTTATATCTAATGCGCTAGGAGACAAGGAGAAAATAAACTTATCTGAAAAAACAAAGAAAGTATATAACATACTTGGAGATTATCCAGATGTAGTAGCTGAGTTCTTAGTAGATGAAATGTTAAAGAACGATACTAATGATGTAAAGATAGAATGGCTTACAAATAAAAAAGCAATGTGGCGTTTTATGACTGCTGCATTTAACAAAAGAGATTTCTTTGATGAGCCGAAAATGTTGGATAAATAAAAAACCAAATGCTATAGATGTTTAGTCTATGGCATTTTTGTATGAAAAGATATACTTTTTTACAAACTATAGGTTTACAATAGATATGACACACTAATACACAAAAAAGGAAATACCTTATGGTATAATGTTTTTGAACAGAAAACAAACCGGAGGTATTTCCATGGATAGTATAACACAAGATTTAACATTTAGGAAGAGTGTAGTCAAATATTCTTTAAAATATGGTGTAACTAGAGCAAGTAGACAATATCAAGTTCCTAGAAAAACAATATATAGATGGCGTGAAAAATATGATGGCACAATAGAGTCATTAAGAAATAAATCTAGAAGACCACATAGCCATCCTAATCAACATACAGAATCAGAACTAAAATTAATAAAGGATAATAAAGCAAAAAACAAAGAAACTGGCTTGGTAGTGTTATGGATAAAATTAAGAGCAAAAGGCTATACAAGAAGCATAACAAGTTTGTATAGAGTAATGTGTAGAATGGGCATATACAAGAAAACACCAAGTAAAAAGAAAGAATATGTACCAAAGCCATATGAAGAAATGGATTATCCAGGACAAAGGATACAAATAGATGTAAAGTATGTACCTAAAAATTGTTTAACAAAAGAATTAAGAGAAAGAGAAGAAGAATATTTCCAGTATACCGCAATAGATGAATATACAAGAAAAAGAGTGTTATGGGCAAGCAAAGAACATAGTACATATACATCAACGCAATTCATAGATGTAGTAATAAGGAAGTTTGGATTTAAAATAGAGTGCATACAAACAGATAATGGATTTGAGTTTACGAATAGATTAAACCGACATATGACGAATAAAGAAACATTATTTGAAAAGAGATTAAAAGAACTAGGAATAAGACACAAATTAATACGACCAAGAACACCAAGACATAATGGAAAAGTTGAAAGAAGTCACAGAAAAGACCAAGAAAGGTTGTATTACAAGAGAGTATTTCTAAGTTTTGAAGATTTTAAAGAAAAATTAAGACACTGGGAAAGAGAATATAATAATTTTCCAATGAAACCATTAGGCTGGAAAAGCCCAAATGACAAATTAAAAGAATACAATCTTAGCCAAATAGCATAAATACTATGTATTTAGCTATTTAACTAAGTAACACAACGAAGTTGTGTAAATCAAAACATTAACATAAGGTGTATCAAACGCAGATATTTCTAAATAAGTGTGTCACATGTTTGACAAACCTACATGCTTTTGGTAATTTATATATACTCTTTTGTTGATTTGTAAAAAACTTTAATATATAATTTATATGAAATATCAGTGGTGAGTGAAAGGGGCAGTATAGTGAAAGCAGATTTACAACTACAAGTAAAATGTTTTAATTTAAAATATACTCTTGAATGCGGTCAATGTTTCAGATGGAAAGCTATAACAGATAATGAATATATTGGTGTAATTTATGATAGAGTTATACGTATAAAACAAGATGGAGATAATCTATTTATATGGTCAAATAAAAAAGAAAATTTAAAAGAAGTTGTTAATTACTATTTTGACCTTGAAAAGGATTATGAATTACTTGAAAAGACAATTTCTAAAATAGATAATAATATAACTAAGTCGTTAGAATACTCTTCTGGTATTAGAATACTTAACCAACCATTATTTGAGACAATAATATCTTATATAATTTCTGCTAATAACAATATAAAAAGGATAAGCCGTTCAGTAAATGATATTAGTAAGAGATTTGGTAAAGAGGTAGAGTTTGATGGAGAAAAATATTACTTATTTCCAACATTAGAAGAAATTAAAAATGCTACAATAGATGATTTGTTGTCTCTAGGAACAGGATTTAGAGCAAGATATATTAAACACGATATAGAATATTTTTTGGATAATCCACAATTTTTTGAAGAGTTAAAGAAATTAGATACTAGTAAAGCAACAAAAGTTTTAGCTTCCTTAATGGGAGTTGGACCAAAAGTTGCAGACTGTATATTACTTTTCTCTCTTGGGAAATCCGAAGTTTTCCCTATAGATGTATGGGTAAAACGTATAATGGAGAAACTATATTTTAAAGAAAATAAAAGCTTAAAAGAAATAAAAAAATATGCAAATGAAAATTTTGGTGAATATGGTGGAATTGTTCAACAGCACCTATTTCATAATGTTAGAGAAGGGAATATATAGGAGGCGATTATGGATAAAAAAAAGATACTAACTGTTATAATAGGTGTTTTAGTGATATTAGCAATAACTATAACGGTTATATTAGTTGTAGCATTTGAAAAACAACCAGTAGACGAGCCAGTTATAGCAAATCCAAATATAAAAGTTACAGGCAATCTTAAAGATTTTATAGATAAATTACCACAAAATTATTATATTAAATACTCGGGTAAATTTAAAAACAATTCAGATGAATATGTAAATGCAATAGTAGAATATACTAAAGATGGAGAAAATTTTGCTCTTAGGTCAAGTGAACTAGATATGCATATGATATGTGAAAAAGACAAATTATATAGTATATCTTATAGATATAAAATGATGATGCTAATGTCACGACATTCTTTTGATATATCTGAGTATAACTTGGTTTCGGACATAAATCAAATATATGTTAATAGCTACCAAGAAAAATTAAACAATACGGAGCATAATGTAGAAGAATATTTATTTAATAGCAAAGTTTTAAAATACTATTTTAAGGATAACGATATAAAATTAATTAGATATGATGGTCAAGATATAAAGGTAATAAGATTAGAGAAAATTACTAATAAGGAAATGTTAATAAAACCAGAAGACTATAAAGTTGTAATGACTTAGAAGGAGTGAAAAAATGAATACTATACCAAAAGCGAATCAAATAAAGATAATAATAACGTTTGTAATCGTTGCTATAATAATAACGCTTATGATTATATTTAGAGATGAACTATTCAAGATAAAAAGCAATATAACAGATGGTGAGAAATTTTTCCAAGAGTATAACAAAGTTGGTGTAGATAATGTGTTTAAATATGCTACAGCAGAACAGGTTCTAGAACTATTTGAAGCTGAAGAGGCAGTAATATTCTTCGGATTTAAAGAATGTATATGGTGCCAAGAATATGCTCCAATATTAAACCATTATGCTAAACAAAATAATATAGAAACAATATATTACGTGGATATAAAACAAGATAGGGCTGACAATACTGAAACGTATCAAGAACTAGTAAAACTATTAGATAAACATTTATCTTCGGATGATAATGGACAAAAAAGAATATATGTGCCTGATGTATATTTTGTAAATCAAGGTAAGATAGTAGGACATAATAATGATACAAGTACACAAGTTGGTGCAGATATACAAGAATACTATGAACAAAATGGAGCAAAACTTAAAGAAAAAATAGATAAACTATTTAAAGAATTAAATAAAACGTGTGATGATTCAGGCAAAGGATGTTAATGGGATAAGAAAACTTATCTCATTTTTTCTTTTATTAGAATAAAAATAGGACAACGTGAATATATATAATATAAAGTCTAAGGAGGATTATTAATGGAAGAAAAAAAGAATATGGGGCCACATAATTTAATAATGGAAAATAGAGAAAAGTTAACGCTTACTGGAGTTATAGACATTCATAGTTTTGATGATGAATTGGTGCTAGTTGAAACTACAATGGGAATACTTACAATAAAAGGGAATGATTTAAAAATGAACAAGCTTAATTTAGATAATAATGAGTTAATAGTAGAAGGAAAAACGGTAGCTCTTATATATAGCGAAGGTGAACTTGGTAAAAAAGGTAATATGTTTGGAAAAATATTTAAATAGTAGGTGAAATATGTCTTTAAGTGAGGAAACAGCAATATTTTTAATATTTGTTGTTATGGGAATGGTGTTTAGCATAATTTTTGATGTGTTTAGGGCTATTCGTAAAATAAAAAAATCAAATACTAAAACAATATATTTTCAAGATATAATATATTTTCTAATAGTAGGAATAATTTTAATCTTTATGATTATAAACTATATGAATACAGAACTTAGAATATATTTAATATTAGCAATACTGTTAGGGGTAGTAATATATATTAGTACAGTGGGAAATATAGTTATGAATATAATAGTTAAAATTATGAAAATAAGTGGGGAAATCATAGAATTTTTAATATTACCTATTTTAATTTATACGACCGTTTTTGACAAACAAATTGTTATTTTAAAAAAATATGTAATAAAGTGTTGCAAAAAAATAAAGTATATGGTAAATTTAAATCATATTAAAAAGAATTTTAAATTTTTAAAAACAAAAGAGGATAGAATAAATGGTAAGAGCAGGAAACAACAAACAAGTTAAAAAAAGATATAAAGTGGATTATTTAAGAGTAATCCTGGTTGTTGCGCTCGTTTTTTTTAGTATAACATTTGTAAAACAACAGCTTCAAATTAATCAATATGATGTTCAAATAAATAGTATTAAACAAGATATATCAGCGGCCAAAGAAAAGACGGTTGAGCTTAAAGCTGTAGAAAATAAAGTAAATGATTCTGAATATATAGAAGACATTGCAAGAACAGAATTAGGACTTGTAAAGCCTTATGAAAAAATATTTATAGACGTAGATAAATAAAAGCAATTCGTATTTTTACGAGTTGCTTTTATGTTTCTATAATTTTTTGTTGTTTTAGTGTAACTGTTACGTTGTATCCGTCGGTACTTGTGCATATCATTATGTTTGTATCTGACGTGTTTTTAAATCTAAAATCCGGACCACCAGAAAAAACAGTTGCATCTTTATTTTTTGGTACGTAATAAACACGTCTACTATGAGCATGTCTTTCTGTTACTTCTAAGTCTGCAACAAGAACAGCATTATAAAGAGTACTACTTATTTGACAAATACCACCACCATACATTTTAATTTTATTACCATTGCTATCAAAACCAATAGCTTTTTTATATCCGTCGGCTGCACCCATAGTACCCAGTTTATTATTAAAAGAAAATTCTTCTCCTGCTTCTACAATATGTCCATCTAATTTTTTACAAGCTAGTTTAATATTATATATCCTGTTTTTATCTTTGTCTTGAATTTGAGTTGTATAAGTTGCAATATCTTCATAAACTTTTTTTAGATTTATTGTGTTATTTGATTTTTGCTCTTGATGAATATGTTCAGTATATATAGTATTGTCATTTGTATTGCTAGAATTATCTTTTATATTATTTGAATTAAAAAGGTATAATATAGTAATTGTAACAAATATTATTAATATTATAAATGCAACAATTATTGAAGTATCACGCGTTTTTGACATTTTAAACCTCCACAAATAATATGTGTAAAGTGAGAGTAAAGTATACAAAGAAAAAAGCAAATCCACTAATGTGAATTTGCAAATGCGTTAGTTGTTACAAAAGCAAAAAAGTAATACTATTATAACTAAAATCCATATCCAAGAGCAACCACTAGAATTGTTGCAAGAATAGCAAGAATTGTTTGTGTTACAACAGTTATAATCATCTGTTATATTGCAACAATTATTTTGGTTATATGAATTGTTTTGACAATTTGAGTTTGCCATAAATTAATCCTCCTTTATATTTTTAAAACATAAATACCATTCAAAAAAACTGTAATCTGAAGAGTTTAATACGCGTTCTTTTAAATCTTCGTATGTATTAGGCGATTTTACTATAGTTGGCATATTTTTAGCCCAATTAGCTGGAGTTAGTATATTTTCATTATCCGAAATTTGGAGAGCTTGTAGAATTCGTAATATTTCGGATATATTTCTACCTATTTCTTTGGGATAAGAAAGTATTACTCGAATTATTCCTGATGGGTCTATAATATATACATTTCTTACGCAACTTGTGTCTTTTTCACTTTTCATTTCATACAAGTTAGCTACTTCGCCAGATAAATCAGCTACTATTGGAAAAGGGACAACAACATTGCTATTAGTATAAATATTATGTACCCAAGCTAAATGTGAGCTATTGCTATCTATAGATAGGGCTAATAATTCGGCATCCAAATTCTTAAATTCGTTGTAACAACTAGCAAAAGCAAGGAATTCAGTTGTACAAACTGGTGTGAAATCACCGGGATGCGAAAAAAATACTAGCCATTTTCCCTTAAAATCATTAAGCTCTAATTCTCCAAAAGTAGTATTACACTTAAAATTGGGCGCTTTCATTCCAATATGTATTTTTTGTTCTGCCTCCATTTTAAACCTCCTTTTACAATATACTATACAAAGGACAAAAAGTGTGTTACCAAGGGTATGTACAATTTATTGTTAGATATAAATGTTGCGTGAAAAGAAGTGTTTGTGTGTGAAATATATAAAACACTGTGTGAAGAACGAATTAGAAGTTTCATAAAAATATTGATTAGTTTTAGAATATTTTTGGCTATAAAGCAAAAAATATAATATAAAATGTAAACAGAGGTGCGTGGCACGTGATAGACAAGGTAAGCAAAAGAATATTAGATTTAATTTCTAATCCAGAGCAAACAAATGATGAAAAAGAAATATTATTATTTGGAATAACTAGAATAATAGAAGATATACCAAAAACAATTGGGATAATATTAATAGGAGTTGTATTAGGAATATTAAAAGAAATTGCAATAGTCACTCTAATTGTATTATTGTATAAAACACTAACTGGAGGGGTTCACGCTAAAACGAATTGGGGGTGTTTTATATATTCTGTAGTTTTTTATTTAGCGATAATTTATACATCAAAATATTTAGTTTTAGCTGGCATAAGTAAGTATAGTGTATATGCGATAGTATACATTTTTTCTTTGTATACAATACTTGTATATGTTCCAGCAGACGTACCGGAAATTCCTAAAGTGAATTTACAACTTAGAAAAACACTAAAAATAAAAGCTGTGGTAATGTTGAATCTGATATGTATAGTAGCAATATTTTTAATAAAAAATATAGAAATACAAAATTTGATAATTTTCTCAGTATTTTATATAAGTCTAATGACTACGAGAACAATATATAATTTATTTAAAGCAGAGTACGGATTTGAAACATATGTACCAGATGAATTAATTTAGGTTAATAGTATCAGCCATGGAGATACTTTTAATATATATTAAAATAAGGAGGATAAATATATGAAAAAACTTTTAGCTAAAATAGTAGAAGCTTATGCTAAATCTACTACAACTTCTTCAGTGGTTTGGTTCTTTCACGCAACAAAAGCACCAAGAAGTTTAGTAAAATAAATATAATTAAATGTAGCAATAACAAAGTATATTTAAAGAAGTAATATGGAAAAATTTAATATAATAATTAATTTAAAAATTAATTTCCAATCAACAACAAAAAAGTACAGCCTGCTTTAAGCAACTGTACTTTCTTTAACGTTTGTGTTCCCGTCCATTAACTGCATATTTGAATCTATTGTTAGTGTTTGAGTAAAAATTCTAGCATCTTTATTTATTGTAGTAACAAGATAACTTTGAGGATTTTGTTTTAAAAACTTCTTTACCTCATATAGACCAAATCCAGATGGATTTTCTTTAGTAGAATAATTCTTAGTAAATATCTTTTCAGTATCTATATTTGTATCATTAATTGTGTTTGATATGATTATTACATCGGTATTTCTCTTATAATCATGATGCATATTTAGTATTAATTTTTTATCTTGTGTTTTTTCTCCAGCTTCAATAGCGTTATCTAATAATATACCAAGTATTCTAGAAAGCTCAAACTTAGGGAAATTAATATTTGAAACGCTAGTATTTATATCTAGGGACAAAGTCATGTTTCTATCTCTAGCAACAAGTATTTTGTTTACAACGACTCCGTATATAGCAGGGTCATCTATAACTTTAGGTGAAAGAATAGATAATATGTTAATGTCATTAAATCCAATTACGAGATTTTGACAATATCTTTTTGCGCCTTCTGAATCATTAATTGCAATGTATCCTAATATGGCTTGTACAATATTACCCATATCGTGTTTGAATCCACGAACACCTTCATTTACTTTTGATAAAGTTTCGTTATATATTATTGTATTAGCTAGTTTTAGCTCTGTGTTTTCGTGCTTTACTACGAATTTTAAATTATATACACCAACGAATGCAACTACGAACAATTGGAGTAAATTTATAACTATAAACAAGGCAGAGTATTTAAAATAGTTAAACATTAATAGTGCCATGGTAGGGAACATACATATAATAATAGCTATTAATTGAGGTATAAAATATTTAAGTTTATTTTCGACACTAGCCAAAGTTGTATTGTATATAGTAGTAATTTTATATATTACAAATGCAAGTGCTGCTTCAAATAATGCAATTGCACACGCAAAGCAACTGTTATAAAGTACATTAGATACAATGTTTATAGGTTCTATATCAAATACTTTTAATGCTAAGATTAGTACTACTTCTAATATAGCAGAAAGTACAGAATATAAAATTGCGATAATAGCACCTTTGTATAATTTTATTTTATAGAAAAGTTTTGCATTAATAGGTGTAACGGTTAATATCACTATAAACTTTAGCCATTTCATATTTGGTAAAAAGATATGAATAGCACGATTTACTATAAATACTCCTACCATCACAAGCCAAAACTTTATAAAGTTTTTCTTGTAAATCTCTAAAGTAGTAGCTTTATTTATTAATACAAATAAGACTGTTAATAAATAAGAGACAAATAATAGTTCTACAGAACCGAAAAATAAACTAATAAATATTTCTAATATATTCATAATTAAATACCCTCCTTTTATAGTATAGAATTAAATTGACCTAAAGGACAAACTTTATCGTCAGTGAAATAGATAGATTTATCTTCTTTGCTAACTTTAGCAATTTGGTCTTTATTTACAATATATGACCTGTGAACCCTAACAAAACTATGAGGTAGTTCTTGTTCTAAAGTATTTAAAGAGGAACAAGTTTCATACGTACAGTCTTTAGTATAGATAGTTGCTTTAGATTTGTTTCTTTCAATAAACAAAATATCTTTTGTTCTAACCATATAGTCTTTATTAACTTTAAATAATCCTAATTCTGTTTCACATAGTTCAGTCGCTAATCGTTTTAAAACATTTGTTACTTTAGAATTATCTATAGGTTTCATAATGTAATCAAAAGTTTTACATTTAAAAGACAACATTGCATATTCAAAATGTCCAGTCATAAATATTAATTTAAAATCCTTGTTTACTTTTCGAAGTTCTAGAGCAAATTCTATTCCGTTCATCCCTGAATCTTCAAAATCCACGTCTAAAAATAATACATCAATTTTGTGGTTCTTAATACCATCAAAAACAAGACTTTGATTTGTAGTAGCTAATATCACCTCGGCATCAAAGTCATTAGAGATAATAGAAGCTTCTGTAATTTTGGCAATCGCTTTAAGCACAGATAGCTCGTCATCGCATATCGCTATATTCATATGATTATCACCCGTTACAATTCAACAGTAATATATTACCTATATTTACCAATTATTTCAAGTGTTTATTTTAATACTCGAGGAGTATAACTGGCTTTCATAAAAAATATATAACAAGCGTAAAATGTATGGAGGTGTTATAGGATGAAAGTTAAGAAACATAAGTCGTTAATGAATATTAAAAGGATAAAAAAAGCAAGAGAAGCTAAGGAAAAAATGGTAGATAGAATAGCAGACTTTTTAGAAATGCCGGAAGAATTAGTAGGAAACAATACAAAAATAACATTGGTAGATAACAAATATTTGTATTTAGAAGGCAAAAATCAGATAGTAGATTATTATGACCATTATATAAAAATTAAAACTAAGAAAGTAACAATTACATTAGACGGTAGAAAAATGGAAATAAAAGAAATAAATGATAATGAACTTGTAATAGAAGGGGAGTTATTAAATATATCATATAACAAGTGAGGTAAATAATGAATGTAAGTAATATTGGTACATATATAAAAGCGTTAATTGAAGTTGAGGCAGAAGGATTTTTTGTTGAAAGGCTAATAAACTTGTGTAAAATTAATAATATAAAAATATGGAATATAACTTATATAAATGAAGGGAGAATAAGATTTGAAATATCTCCGAAAGAATTTAAAAAATTAAAGCCCTACGTTAAGAAAAGTAAATGTAAAATAAAAATCAAAAAGAAAAAGGGGATGTATTTTGATTTATTCAGATATAGAAAGAGAAAGTTAGTAATATATTTAGTACTAGCTGTCTTGTTATTTTCTTTTGTAATGTCTAATTTTATTTGGAAAGTAAACATTACAGGCAACGAGAAGGTAGAAACTTTAAAAATACAAAAGGTGTTACAAGATATAGGAATACATAAAGGTAATATTAAGTTTTTAGTATCTAAAGGAAAAGTAGCAGATTATATTCGTGCAAATATTTATGAAGTTGCGTGGGTTGGAATAGACATTAGAGGAACCACAATGAATGTAACAATAAGAGAAAAAATAATTTCTGGCGAAGAGGATAAAACTGTTTTAGGAAATATTGTGGCTACTAAATCTGCTGTTATAAGTAAAATAATTGCAGAAAATGGAACAGCTAGATTTAAAACAGGAAGTTACATAAATGAAGGTAGTGTAGCAATAGAAGGTGTAATAGAGAGCGAACATATAGATCCAATACGTGTCCACGCAAGTGGAATATTAAAAGGGATAGTAGAATATGAATTTGAAAAAGAATATATGTATAGCGAACAAATCAAGGAATATACAGGGAAATTTAAGTATGGTATTGGAGCTGGAATAAATAATAAAGAATTTTTGCTAAAATATTTGCCAAAAGAAAATAAATATGATATAAATAGTAAGGCAAAAATATTTGAGATTTTTAGTGTAAAATTTTCGTTTATTTTTAATACGTATGATGAGTATATCTTAAAAGATATAGTAAGAACAAAGGAAGAACTTGTGAAAACAGGAGAGAGTGATAGCTCCCTATATTTTGAAAAAATATTAACAGGGGATAGCAAAGTTGTAGATAAAAAAGTAGAACAAATCGAAACAGAAACGGGAATAATATATAAGGTAATGTTAAGTGTAGAGGAAAACATAGGGAAATTCATAAAGACAGGGGAAAATTGAGATATGGGAATAAGTATAGATTATTACACTAATTATGAAATTCAAGAAATGATCGAAAAGTACAACAAATTTATCGAAGACTACAAGGATACAATTGATGGGCTTGTAGCAAAAGCATTTAAACTAGAAGGCTTTTTAATTCCTAACGTATACATAGGAATTGGGGTAGTTACAGAGGAAGAAATAAAACAAATTAATAATGAATATAGAAAGGTGGACGCTCCAACTGACGTCCTATCTTTCCCTATATTTTCTAGAGAAGAACTAGCTAAAATGAAGGCGGACAAGTATGATACAGAAACTTCTATTGGAGATATAGTTCTTTGTATGGACGTTATTGAAAAACATGCTAAAGAATATGGGACAGGCTTTAATAGAGAAATGTTATATATGATAGTTCACGGAATATGTCATCTGTTAGGATATGACCACGAAATACCTGAGGAGAAAAAACAAATGCGTGAACTAGAAGAAAAAATATTAGAAGGATGTGAAAAGTAGTTGGAAGACAAAAAGGAAAAAGAAAAACTAGATCAAAATTTAGATAATGAGCACAAGAACAAGACTTTTTTCTCGGCAACTAAAAATGCGTTGAATGGAATAATACACGCTTTTAAAACTGAAAAAAATTTAAGGAATGATTATATCATTGGTGCCTTAGTATTGTTTGTAAGTCTTTTCTTTGATTTTACGAGAACAGAGTTAGTATGTCTTGTATTAACTATAGGATTCGTAATATTTGCTGAAATGATAAATTCTACTGTGGAATACATTGTTAATTTGGTAAAAACTGAGTATGACTTAAACGCAAAGGCTGCAAAAGATATTGCAGCAGGTGGAGTGCTTATAGCAAGTCTTATATCTGTAATAGTAGCTTATCTTTTATTTGTAGATAAGATAGGACAGGCATCAACAGCACTTCTTACAGCGGTACTTAGTTCAAAAGCGCATATGTTAGTTACAATACTTTTTGTCGTTATAATACTTATAGTAATATTAAAAGGAATATTTAGTAAAGGTAAAGACAACAATTACGTAAAGGCTTTCCCTAGCGCCAGAGTAACAGTAAGTTTTGCACTTTCAACTTATTTATTTGTTATAACAAAAAATTTAATTGTTGGTGGTGTAGCTCTTGTATTAAGTATAATGGTTAGCTCTATAAAAAGGGAAAATGATAAAACCACTATGATGCAAGTTGTATTTAGTGCTCTTATTGGAATTTTACTAGTAATAAGTGTTTACCAACTTACATTTATAACACCATATTTATCTAACTTTACGTTAAATTTATGGTAATAAAACAAAAATAAAAATAAAAACAATGAATAACCTTTAAAAATATGTAAAACATATTTTTAGAGGTTGTTTTTATGGATTATTTCAGCGTAATAATATTAGTAATAGTAGCGTTTGTTTTTATATCCGACAGAAATATTAAAAGTATAGAAAAAATAAAACACGAGAAAACAAACATAAATATAGAGCAAGAAATAGATAATATAAATGAACA
>JAZSRF010000025.1:0-9877 GCA_045538335.1 Clostridia bacterium
TTCTCCTCTTTAGTTGTTTTTGTTTCACTTGTTAAACTGTCTAGCGTATCCTTAAACATTTCTGCATAGTCTATAAAGTCGGATCGTAGCCATGTCGTTCTGTGAGCCAAGGAGTTGACTCTCTACCTTGTCTTCCTAAGACCGCTTGGCCTCCGACTTATATACAAAGCGAGTTTCTTTCTCCTCTTTAGTTGTTTTTGTTTCACTTGTTAAACTGTCTAGCGTATCCTTAAACATTTCTGCATAGTCTATATCATAACCAATGTTTGGTACACCAGATATTTTTATCATATTATCTCCAAACTCTTCTAAAACAAATCCTGTTTGTTCAAATAGTTCTATATTTCTTAAAACTCTTTCTTTTTCATTATTCTTAAGTTCTATTAATGTAGGTATAAGAAGCATTTGAGTTTCTTTAGTTTTTGAATAATACATATCTTTTATTTGTTCATATAATAGTCTTTCATGCGCTGCATGTTGGTCTATAATATACATTTTGTCTTGTATTTCTATAAGTATGTATGTATCAAAAATAGCCCCAACATATTTGTATTTTATTTTCGTTTCATATTCATTTTTAGTTTGTTCACTAACAACATCTTGTATCTCAAGTGTAGATTCTTGCTCTGTATAGTATACAGGCTTAAACTCTTGTTTTTTAACTTCCACTTTAGGTGTTATTATTTCATTTTGATAATCTACTACAGCACTAACAGGAGTGGATGTGATTTTTATAAATTCACTTTCAAACGTTTTTTTATTTTCTTTTTCCACTTGTTCCACAGTGTTAGATGTTTGAATAACATTTGCTGGTGTAACATATGTTTGTTCTATCTGTTCATTTACTTCTTTTTCTATAACAGCAAATGGACTTGTTCTTTTGTGATACTCTAAAAGAGCGTTTACTACCCCGTGATAAATCACTTCAAATACTTTAGATTCGTTTGCAAATTTAACTTCAAGTTTTGCTGGATGAACATTAACGTCTACTTCACTTGGTGAAATTTCTAAATTTAAAACTGCAAATGGAAATTTGCCAATATTTAAATTTTGATCAAATGCTTTTTCTATTGCCGTAGTCATTGTTTTATCTTTTACATATCTGTTATTTATATATGTAAATTCATGAGACCTAGTTGAACGTGAAGCTTTAGGAGTGCCAACAACACCTGTTATTTTTAGGTTCACTATAGAATATTCAACTGGTATTAATTCACGCGCTACATCTTTTCCGAACACATTGTATATTGCTGTTTTCATATCTGCATTACCTGTTGTTTGTATTATACACTTGTTGTTATTTACATATTTAAAAGATATTTCTGGATGTATTATTGCAAGACGAGTTACTATGTCTTCTATGTATCCTGCTTCTGTATAGTCTTTCTTTAAGAATTTATATCTTGCAGGAACGTTATAAAATACATTTTCAACTGTTATTGTTGTTCCTTTGTTAAAAGCAATTTCTTCTACGCTTAATGTCTTTCCCCCTTCTATAACTATCTTTGTACCAGTAGGCTCATCATAAGTTTTAGTTTCTAAAGTAACTTTAGCAATACTTGCTATGGATGCTAAAGCCTCTCCTCTAAACCCCATAGAAGTTATATTTAAAATATCTGACTCACGTCTTATTTTACTTGTAGCATGTCTTTCAAAAGCAAGTTCTACATCATCTGATGCTATTCCTTTACCATTGTCGCTAAGTTTTAAATATGTTATTCCACCATTCTTTATTTCTAAAGATATATGTGTTGCTCCAGCATCTATAGAGTTTTCTATAAGCTCTTTTACTATAGACGCTGGTCTATCTACAACCTCACCTGCTGCGATTTTATTTATAGTGTTTTCATCTAATATTGCAATACTTCCCATACTATTCTCCCATTAAACTTGATATTACCTTCTCTACTTCCTTAGTACATACTTCAATATATTTATCTATACTTTCTTTTGTCATAAACGTATTATTTGTTATATTTGCGTCTTTTGGACAACCTGTATTTTTTAATATTAATTCTTTATGTCGTTTATCTTCTGCTATATTTGTAATACTTGAAAGCAACTTTTGTATATCTACTCTACATTTATTTACTACATAACTACTGCTGTTGCTATAATCTGTACACATCGCATCTCTATATTCATCTCTACCGTGAATACTATCATCCTTTATGTACTGTATTTTATTATCTCCCAAATCTATTGCATACGTTGGTATAAAATTATTAAACCATATTAAATCTTCTACCAAGTGTGCTATATACCCTAAACGTATTTCTTTATCTTCAATATCTAATTCTTCTATTGCTTGTTGTATGTTGGGTAAACTTCTTCTATCTCCATCAACTATTACACGTTCTATATAATGGGTACCATCTCTATCTCCAGTTATACTTTTAATATTATCTGGCAAAATGCTACCATATACAAATTTATCTGTTAAATTTAAATTCCTTTTTACTATATCTGATACGCATATGTGCATTATGTATGAACTCATAACTTTTAACCCCTTTTATACAGCTATATTATACCTACTTTTATACTATTTTTCAACAGATATATACAAAAACTCAGCAAGATTTAACCTCGCTGAGTTTTTATATATTATTTGTGGCTAAAATCCGCCACCGCCACCACCGCCGCCTCCGGCCGCCGGCTCCACCTGAAAATCCGCCACCGCTTCCACTCGATGAGGATGGTGCGCTAAATGCAGTTGTAGTCGCTGACGAGAATGATGAACTAAAACTTGAAAAAGTGTTAGTGTCTGATAATAAGTTTATTGTGGCATAAGTTCCAAACATATTATTTTCTTCAAATTCTGTTGGAAATACAATTTTAAGTTGTTTTATTACTTTTTTAGATATACCTAAAGCTGTAGCATAAACTAAATAGTGTTCCCATATTGCTATCGATTTATAATCACGTTCATCTAGTTTACTAAAGTCTTGCAAAAACTTTTTAAACGCTTTCCACATAGCTTTATGCTCTACACCTTTCTTTGTTCGTATAATTAAATCGTTTATTTGTAAAATTACAAATACTAATTCATATATTCCTAAAAACAAGCTTATTGCCCCCAAAGCCAGTATGTCTTCATAATTCATCACTATTCCAAATGCTGCTACGCTAAGAGATAATAGTAGTGCAAATACACATTTTAATATGTCTTTAGAAATTTTTCCCTTTTCTTTTTTAAGCAAATCTTTTTCTTTTGCTACATCTTCTATTCTTTCTTTCCATTTATCATAGGCTTTTACTGCTCTATTTTGTGCTTTTAAACTTTTTGTATTTTTCTTACTTAATTCTTTTAATGCAATTTCTGTTGTTTCAACAAATATTAATTCTTGTACAAAGTGTTTTTCTTGTGTGTTAAGTTCTTCTAAATCTGTTTTTATTAATTTCAAATTATAATCATAAGGTTTATTTTTACCTTGTTTATATATAGGCTCTATTTCTACATATTTTCTTCTTACCAAATCTAAAAGTGTTGCTAACATATCACAAGAAGAAGTAACACCTAATTTTCCGTTTACGACTTTACTCATTACAGCAGGGCCATAATCTTCTGGTAGCTCCCTATAGTATTTTCCTTTAAACGTTGCTTTAGCGGCTTTCTTTCTAACAGAGAAATATACATATATTGGAGTTATTAAAGCAATTGTTACTATAGCTATAGATACATATAACGCTTTTTTAGCATTTTCTCTTTTTATATTTGCCTCAATAGCTAACTTTTCCTCTTTAGCTAAAATACTTTCTAAAGCATCGCTATATACTATTTTCGTTGTATCTACTAGGGAATTATCAAAAATGAGTCTTGCATCAACCATTTCTCCACTTCTTAAGCGCTGCACTTCTAGCACTACAGAATCTTTACTAGGTATTGCAGAATATCCGTGTAATGGTCCGTGTGCAAATATTTTTAATGTTTCTGAATTTCCAGGTAATGTTATTTTTATACGCACATTATCTATTCCGTGGTCCCATCCACTTCCTATAAAGTTCCAATAAAGTTCCGCTATATCATCATACTTTACAACTACATCATATAACGTATATGTTATTGTTGTAGTTTTGTACTCATCAGATGATGGTGTAAATATTTTTATTTGTTTACCACCTTCTATGTTGTTTATATTATACATTCCACTAACACCATTATATAATGTAGAGTATGAATAGTTAAACTCTTCTCCATTTACTAAGACTTTATCTATAGCAACTCCAGACGAACTGTTCATTTTATTTGATGAATTTTCTACTATTATATCTCTATATACACCGTTTAAATCTTCTTCTATATCCCATAAAATAGTTTCTGCAACAGTCATAGAACCATCTGTATTAATTTTAGCATCTATATCTATATTGTCTACATAAGCTGTTCCTGCGTAAACATTTGCCATTATGCAAAACGCAAACACAAATGATAATATCTTAACAATATTTTTCATATACATCCCCCATCTATATGTATATTATATATATTAAGATATGTTTTTTCAATAATATACAGTAAAGAAAAACTAATAGCAACAGCTTGTAGCTATTGCCATTAGTTTATATTTTTATACAAATTTCTTTAAACTTTACTTATTGATTTTCCAACCACCTGCTGGATTCTCAGCGATATTGACATCAGTGGCCAGAGAAACTACCGCACGCACACCATACTCGCAGAAGCCCGCGCTACCATCCGAGTTCCACAAGTTGTAACCGCGCACGCCACCGTTCTCCACACGGCGCATGCCGAAACTAGCGTAGTAAGTATGCGTATAGGCATACGGAGAGGCAAACCAATAGTAATTTGAATACTCATCCACATCTTCATCATATTCACCGAATATTAATAGAGAAGCCTCATCTGAAAGCTCTAAATCTCCTGCCCAATAATAATAGTAATCACTCTTTAATGTTGCAAATGTTTTTCCGCTTGTTCCTGTAGTTAAGTCATTTACATGTACGAATTCTATACCATTGTAAAAATGGAACCCATTACTATGTGTAAATAATGTTCCTGTCTTTCCGTTGCTTCCAGAATATGCTGGTTTTGCCGACCCATTATATGAATATGTTACTTCATTTCCATATGCCCAAAGATTTCCTACTCCATATGTTGTCTTGTCAAATCCTGTTACTCTATCTATGTCTTCTACTGTTACACTTCTTGCTCCTGTTGCTCCTTCTCCTTTTCCATATGCTTCACATATTTCATCTAGTTCATCTGCACCATTCAACCATGCGTCTTGGCTTTCTTTTAATCTTTCCGCACTATCTGTTGTTGTTGATTTATATCCTAGTCTATGTGTTGTTACATCACTATCTGACATTATTAGAAGTTCACCATATTTGCTTGCTCCTAATACTTTCCAGTCCCCTGTGTAATCTGTTCCTGTTGCTGTATAGTTTATTTTTTCTCCTACCTTTATTGTTGTCTCTCCATCTGTTACTGTTTCTCCCGTTTGTACCCATGGCCCTTTTAGTACTACATTTACTCCTTTTGTTGTTACTTCTACTGCATATTTTGTTGTATCTACTTTGTTATCTGTTAGCGCTTTATCCACTGTTGCTTGCAATTCATCTAACTCTGTATCCCCACTTGCATATGCACTTGCCCAAGCCATTTGTGTTAATTCTTTTACTGTTGCTAAATTTGTTTTTTCTACCGCATCACTTGCTTTTTGTATTATGCCACTATTATTTAGCGTTAGAACAATAGCTCCTGCAAGTATCACCATTACTATTATTGTTATTACTAGCACTATTAGCGATATACCTTGTTTTTCTTTCATATTTTTACCTCTTTCCTTTCTTTTGTACAACTGTTTGTTTTACGATTATAATTTATCACATAATGTTTTAATTGTAAATATATTATTAGTCTTTTTACAATTACTTATTATTTTTATTACTTCACCTCTTTCTTTTGAACGTAAAAAGCAAAGCTAACATAGCTTTTACTCTACGTTAACTTTGCTTATTTTACTATTATTTAGGGCACAAAAAACGCCACTACTTTGTAGTGTTAATTTACATAAAAGTTGTGTGTGTGTGTGTGTGTTACAGCCCCAAGGCTTACAGCGTTTTTCATTTGTTTTGTACTCCCTCTTTATGTAAGCAGTTTATAATAAAAGGAAAAGAAAATCAACATATTTTGTTAATTTTCTTTTTTCTTTTATTCCATTTTCTCTTTTAACTTATATAATGCATCTAATGCTTCTTTAGCCGAAAGTTCATCTAGGCACATTTTATCTAGCATTCTTCCTACTTCAGCTAGTTTGTAGTTGAATAGGTTTACTTGTAAGTTATCGTCTATAACTTTAGTAGTATTATCTTTTATTTTTTTACTTTGAGTTTCTTGCTCTAGTTTATTAAGTATTTTCTTAGCTCTATTTACAACTGTATTTGGTACACCTGCAAGTTTTGCAACATATATACCATAAGACTCATCTGCAGGTCCTTCTATAATCTTTCTTAAAAAGATTACGTCATCACCTTTTTCTTTTACTGCTACAGAGTAATTTTTTACTCCATCAAGTTCACCTTCAAGTTCATTTAGTTCGTGATAATGGGTTGCAAATAATGTTTTTGCTCCTATTTTTTCTTTGTTTGCAATATGTTCTACAGTAGCCCAAGCAATTGCCATACCATCGTAAGTAGATGTTCCTCTTCCTATTTCATCTAGTATAACTAATGAATTTACAGTTGCATTTTCTAATATGTTAGAAAGTTCTGTCATTTCTACCATAAATGTAGATTCGCCACCAGCTAAATCATCACTTGCTCCAACTCTTGTAAATATTCTATCTACAATTCCTATACTTGCTTCACTCGCTGGAACAAAACTTCCTAATTGTGCCATATATGTAATTACTGCAACCTGTCTCATATATGTAGATTTACCAGCCATATTAGGTCCAGTTATTATATGAAATCTGTTTTCATTATCTATATATGTATCATTTGGTATGAAAGAAGCTCCTCTTAATGTTTTTTCTACAACAGGATGTCTTCCATCTTTTATATCTATTATGCCATCTGTTGTAATAGTAGGTCTTACATAATTCATGTCTTCTGCTACTTTTGCAAAGCTACAAAGACTATCTATTACTCCAATTGCAGCAGCAGTTTTTTGTATTCTTACAATTTGGCTACTTACTTTCTCTCTAACTTCCGTAAACAATTTATATTCTAAATCTACAAGTTTTTCTTCACTACCAAGAATTTTGTTTTCTAGTTCTTTAAGCTCTGGTGTAATATATCTTTCTTTATCTACTAGTGTTTGTTTCCTAATATATCTATCTTCTGGTACATCAGCAAGATTAGATTTTGTAACTTCTATATAATAACCAAACACTCTATTAAAGCCAACTTTAAGTCCTTTTATTCCCGTAATTTCTCTTTCTCTTGCCTCTAACTCCATAAGCCAAGTTTTGCCATCACGACTAGCAGATTTTAATTCATCAACTTCACTATTGTATCCCGCTTTTATTACTCCACCATCTTTTATTGTAATAGGCGGATCATCTATTATAGCTTGTTCAATTAATGAGTACACATCTTGTAATTCATCAATACTGTTATATATCTTAACAATATATTGTGGGTTATTGTCTTTAATTAAATTTAACACACATCTTTTTAAATCTGGTAAAACTCTAAAAGAATTTTTTAATGCCACCATATCTCTCGCATTAGTGTTAGCACTTGCCATTTTAGATACAAGACGCTCTATATCATGGACATGTTTTAAATGTTCTATTATATCTTCCCTTATAAAAACATCATTTTTAATAACTTCTACTGCGTCTAATCTTTCGTCTATGGGCTTTTTAGATAGCATTGGGCTTTCTATCCAACGCCTTAATTGTCTTGCTCCTATTGCCGTTGTTGTTTTGTCTAACACCCATAAAAGGCTTCCCTTTTTTGTTCTTTCTCTATTTGACTCTGTTATTTCTAAATTTCTTCTAGTATTTGAATCTAAACGCATACTATCTTCTATATTGTATGCTGTTATTTTGTTTAATTGAGATATTACTGTTTTTTGTGTATCTGCGATATAATTTAGAAGAAGTGTTAAACTTTTTCTTTCTGACAAAGTAAACACATCGTTCATTATACTCATTGTATTTACCAAGCTTTCATCTAAATTTAAATATCTAGAAACATATATTTCATGTTTTTTAATAACTCTATCTATAATTTCACTATCATTTAAAATTGTATCTTCCAAAACTAATTCTTTTGGTCTAATCTTTATTACTTCGTCCACCACTTTATACACAGCATCAATAGTGTCAGATTTAGTTACAAAACATTCGCCAGTAGATATATCTGCATAAGAGAATGCAAATTCTTTACCTAACGAATAAATATTTGCTATGTAGTTATTTTTAGTTTCATCAAGCATTGTATTTTCTGTTATTGTTCCTGGGGTTATTATTTTAACAATATCTCTTTTAACTAGTCCTTTTGCTTCCTTAGGGTCTTCTACTTGTTCGCACAACCCCACTTTATATCCTTTTTCCACAAGACGAGCGATATATCCATCTACTGCATGATGTGGTATTCCACACATAGGTGCTCTTTCTTCCAAGCCGCAGTCTTTACCTGTAAGAGTAAGTTCTAGTTCTCTACTACAAAGTTCAGCTTGGTCAAAAAACATCTCATAGAAATCCCCTAGCCTAAATAGCACAATTGTATCCGGGTATTTTTCACGTATATCCATATATTGTTGTATCATTGGTGAAAGTGCCATAATATGCCTCCTAAAATTATACAGAGATTTTACCACAAAGTTCAACATTTTTCAATGGAAGTTATACAGTATAACCATTTGTTGTAACAAAACTGTTTTAAAGCATAAAAAATGTATATATTACTATATACATTTTTTAATAATATTCTATTTAATATGACCATCCTGCTGCTGACGAACCTGTTACTTGGATAGTAGGTGATAACGAAACTACTGCACGCACACCAAACGATTCACTCATTGTAATTCCTTCTGTAAAATACAAATCCCATCCACCTACATTCAAAATATTTAATGTAGTGATACAAGACACTTTATGCATACCATAATTAAAAGCACTATCACGTAACCAAATATATGTAGATGCCAACCAATAACCCGATTCTGCATCTATATCAAATAGCATTGTATATGCATCGTCTCCACTATCTATTGTTTCTAAGTCGGCTGGATTATAGCTATGCATATCGTTCTTTAACTTTATTATTATCCCACTTTCAATCGTTGTGTCTGTCTGTACCAACTTATTAGTTTCATCTAAATAATAATTTATACTATTGCTTACTATTTTTTCTTCTTTGGTGTTTTCTAAATAGCTCTTTATTTTTCCTTGTTCTCCAATATATGAATATGTTACTATGCTTCCATAGTCACTTGGTTGTCCTCCATATTCCACTGTTTCAGGGTCATATCCTGTTACTTTGTCTACATCCTCTATTGTTATACTTCTTGCCCCTGTTGCACTTTCTCCTTTTCCATATGGTTCACATACACTATTTAGCTTTGCTACTCCATTTAACCAGTCTTCTATGCCATTCAAAGTATAAGCTGAATTTACATTACTTGTTGACACTATTAGAAGTTCACCATCATCACTTGCGCCTAATACTTTCCAGTCAACATCTGTTTCTACAGCATTTGTTTCATCGTATTCAAAGTCATCTCCTATTTTTAATACGGTGTCTCCTCTTTTTACTGTTAATCCATCTTGTATCCAACCATTTGCTACTCTCACTCCACTTGTTGTTACTATTATTCCGTATCTATCTTTATCTATCTTGTTGTCTTGTAGCGCTTTATCTACCGCATTTTGAAATTCTTGTTGAGTTTTTGCTC
>JAZSRF010000060.1:0-18252 GCA_045538335.1 Clostridia bacterium
AAGAATAAAAATAAAAAATAAAGAGAAAATAATAGTAAGAGGTATTAATAAATATGAAAAAACAAGATTTAAGAATTGTATTTATGAGAACTCCAGACTTTGCTAAAATGCACTTAGAAGCGTTAGTAGAAAATAATTATAACGTTGTAGGTGTATTTTGTAGAGAAGATAAGCCAAAAGGTAGAGGAATGAAAATGACTCCGCCACCAGTAAAGGAATACGCCGTAGAAAAAAATATATCAGTGTTTCAACCAAATAAAATAAAAGAAAATTCTGAAGTTATGGAAAAGCTAAAAGAATGGAATCCTAACTTAATAATTGTTGTAGCATATGGTAGAATTTTGCCAAAAGAAATTTTAGAATTTCCAAAGTATGGGGCAATAAATGTTCACGGTTCAATACTTCCTAAATACAGAGGGGCTGCACCAATACAATGGTCTGTAATAAATGGAGACAATGAAACTGGTGTTACAACTATGTATATGGATGAAGGTATGGATACTGGCGATATGATAACTATATCTACAGTTCCTATTGAAAAAAATGATACATATGAAACTGTTCATGACAAACTTGCTATAATTGGTGCAAAAACTCTTTTATTAGATTTAGAAAGACTTGTAGAGAATGATGGAGTACTAGATAGAACAAAACAACCAGAAGATTTTACAATAGCTCCAATGCTTTCTAAAGATAATTCAAGAATAGACTTTAACGATACAGCAGGTTCTATCTGCAGTTTAATACGTGGAACAAATCCTTTTCCAGGCGCTTGGTGTAAACTAGATGAGACTAGAACGTATAAAGTGTATGAAGCTGAAAGAATAGATTATACAGTAGATTATGAAGCAAAACTAGGTGAAATAGTATGTCTAAATGATAAAAAAGGACAGTTTATAGTTAGATGTAAAGACGGATATGTAAACTTCCTAAAACTTAAAGCTCCAGGAACAAGACTTATGACAGCAGCAGAATATATCCGTGGTGGTAAAGTCAAAGTGGGAGAGAGATTTAATTAAAATATAAAACAAAATTTAATAAAAACATTGACAAAACAGTCAGTGTGAGTTATACTACATATGGTGTTATTGATGATGGATTATTATCAATAAACAAATGTTACTCGCAACCCTGCTTGCGGGGAATAAATACGCAGGTGATAGAAATGTTATTCGCAACCCTGCTTGCGAACCATAAATGCGCAGGTGAACAAATGTAATAGTAAGCATAAAATGTGGAAAAGCTGCTTAGCGTAAATATAACGTTAAGTAGCTTTAATGTTTATTCAATTAATCCTTTGTCAAGACAATAAGGTACAACTTCGTTTTTTAATGTGTGAGATAAAATATCTTGACCGTGTGAAGTGTCATACCAAAGAAATGACTCTATTTCGTCAGAAGTAGTAAGTTCCCCTTCTAAATCACCTGTGTATTCAAATACGTAAAAGTGAATTTTAAGGTTTGGATCACTTGTGGCTATCTCATCAAAATCCATCACGAATTTAAATTGTTCAGGATTAAAAATTGCATCTTTACCAAGCTCTTCATGAGCTTCTCTAATAGCAGCTTCAAGAGGGGTTTCACCTTGTTCAACACGTCCGCCTATCATTTGAAAAGTTGGGCGTTTCCTCGGTTTATCTAAAAGAAGTCTTTTATCTTTGAAAAACATAGTTCCTACAACGTTAATCATAATTATACCTCCAAATTTTAGTTTAGTATATTATATCAGAGGTAAAGAAGCTTTTCAAGGAAAATGAGCCCTGTTATTACAGAGCCCATTTACAGTCTTATGAATAGTTTTTGTCAATTATTTCACGGAGTTTTGCAACGTTTGCAACTTCTTGAAATTTTTGGATTTCCTCTTGCATACGTTCTACAGAATAAGTGCTACAAGCCATACTTTTTACTTGTTCTCTAGTAAGGCCACAAGAAAAAGCATATGCAAGCTTATACATTTGGTCTGGGAAAAGGGAAGGACAAGCAATTATCTGAGTATCTTGGATAGATAGTCCTTGAAGCAATATGTTAGTCAATGCACTGATTTGTTCTATGTCAAATTGGGGATTCGCAATCAATTTAAGTTGACTAATATTAAGACCGCTTAAAAAAGATTTCTTGAGTTGTTCTACTTGAAGTGGAGAAAAATCTGAATCACAATAACGTGAAGTACATCCAAGTCATCAATTCCATCACATATAGCAGATATTGCTATTTCAATTTTTCCGAGATTATCAAGGTTTAGATTTATTAAATTTTCTATATTGTAAACCGTGAAATAATATGGGTCAAAACAGCAACTATCAATCTTTTCCATAACTTCTTCTGTAAGATGTGCAAAGAGAAGAAGCTCTTGAAGATTAATTTCATATCTAAACAGGTGAATAATATATGACATTTGTTTGCTAGACATTTCAGGTGTAGCTGTAATATCGAGCAACTCTTGCGGGAATGCATTTTTGTACATATTTGCTACTTGTTTCATTTGCTTCAAATTGTATTTGGGATTTGCAATAGCTAGCACAGACTCATGCATCATAGTAGAAAGACAGTCAGTTAAAAAAATTAACTGCTCCTGCGTAAAATCTGGATGAAAAAGGCGTTTGAATTCTGTATCAAGGAGAAAGTTTCCCTTAAATACTTCACGGACAATTCTAAGTCTTACAAATGAAAACTTATGCTTGTCGAAATAGGTAAGTAAATTAGCAGAAAGTTTCTTGTTTTTCAAAATTGCTTGCCAAGCAGGAAAATCATCTTTAACCATTTCGTGTAAAAGATTATCGGATACATTAATCATTTTTGTACACTCCTTAAAAAATATTTTTTGGACTAAAGTTAAACTTGCCATTCAAGTATATCATAAGATAAGCTTAAAGTAAATAATAGTAAACATAATTTTGGGAAGAGTGCAGAATGATTAGTAATAAATACAAGTATAATTTAGCCCCTTGATAAATCCACTATAAAATTATATAATATATACATAAATTTGAAAGGAATTATTATGATAAACATAAATGAATTAACATTAGAAGAATTAGGTGAATATATAGAGTCAATTGGTGAGAAAAAGTTTCACGCAAAACAAATATTTAAATGGATACATAGAATTCATGTGGACTCATTTGACGATATGACAGATATATCTAAATCATTAAGAGAAAAGCTTAAAGAAAATGCATATATATTAAATCTTGAAGTATTACAAGTTCAAGTATCTAAAAAGGATGATACTCATAAGTTTTTAATTAAACTTTCGGATGATAATGCAATAGAGTCTGTATTTATGAGATATAATCATGGAAATACATTATGCGTTTCTACTCAAGTTGGTTGTAAAATGGGGTGTAAATTTTGTGCATCTACTAAAAATGGTTGGACAAGACATTTGCTTGCTTCTGAAATAGAAGGACAAATTATTGCAGTAGAAAAGTATATGAATGAAAAAATATCTAATGTAGTATATATGGGTATAGGAGAACCACTTGACAATTACGATAATATGGTTAAATCTGTAAAGCTAATAAACTGTGCTGAGGGCTTAGGAATTGGGGCTAGACATATTAGTATATCCACATCAGGTTTGGTAGATAATATTAAAAGACTTGCAGATGAAAAATTACAAGCAACCTTATCCATTTCACTTCATGCCGTAACAGATGAAAAACGTAAAGAAATTATGCCTGTTGCAAATAAATATAGTATAAAAGAGTTGCTAGATGCTTGTAAATATTATATAATGGTCACAGGCAGAAGAATAAGCTTTGAGTTTGCTTTAATTGCGGGTGTAAATGATGATGAACAGACTGCAAAAGATTTAGCAAAATTACTTCGTGGTATGATAGCACACGTAAATTTAATACCAGTAAATGAAATAGTAAATGGAAAATTTAAGAAGAGCAAACCAGAAGACGTAGATAGATTTATGAATATATTAAACAGTTCGGGAATTGTAGCAACAGTAAGACGTGAACTCGGTTCGGACATAGACGCTGCATGCGGACAATTAAGACAAAAACATTTAGAAAGTAAATTAGAAAAAGAGAATTAAGTATAAATATAACAAAGAAAAAACGTAGAAAAAGAGGTGTTTAGTATTTTTTACTCTGAGACTAATGTAGGTAGAAAAAGAGAAAACAATGAGGACTATATGTTAACATATAGCCCGCATCTTGGCGTGGATATGTATATGGTACTAGACGGAATTGGTGGTGCGAACAGTGGTGAAGTAGCATCAAGAATTGCAGCAGAAAAAGTTGTAGAATATTACAAAGACCATATGGAGGATATGAAAGACATACCGGAAGTTCTTAAAATGGCGGTAAAATATGCAAATAGGTGCGTATATGAAATGAACAAGCAAAACAAAACTTACAAAGACATGGGGACAACAATTTCTCTTCTTTATGTAGATGGAAATGATGGATATCACATAAGTATTGGGGATACGAGAATATATGAAGTGTTTGATGGTAAAATAGAGCAAATTACAGAAGACGACACATATGTAAACGCTTTAGTAAAAGATAATATAATTTCTAAAGAGGAAGCAAAAACACATCCAGAACGTCATGTTTTACTTAGAGCGCTAGGTGTAACAAAATCAATTAACTTTGAAGTAAATAAATTAGAAAATATGTACGGAAGAAAATTTTTAATATGTACTGACGGGTTAACTGGTGCAAATACAGATGAAGAAATTTTTGAATGTATTAATGGTAGTGAGAAAGAAAAAATATGTACGAACTTAATAAATCTTGCCAATGATAAAGGCGGCCATGATAACACTACTGTTATGTATATTGAAGTGTAAGGGGGAAAAGAGTTGAATCTAGTAGGTAAAACTTTAGGTAATAGATACGAAATACTAGAAGAAGTTGGCTTGGGTGGAATGGCTACAGTATATAAAGCTAAATGTAATCTTTTAAATAGATTTGTAGCAGTTAAAGTATTAAAGAACGA
This sequence comes from Clostridia bacterium, assembly GCA_045538335.1. Lineage (GTDB taxonomy): Bacteria > Bacillota > Clostridia > TANB77 > CAG-465 > UMGS1649. Next base: position 4,959 of record JAZSRF010000060.1, read on the forward strand.
ATTTTCTAAAGATGCAGAATTTGTTAAAAGGTTTAGAGCTGAAGCTCAGTCTGCAGCATCACTAACACATCCAAATATTGTATCTGTATATGATGTAGGAGAAGAAAACGGAATAAACTATATTGTAATGGAATATTTAGAAGGAGATACTTTAAAAGATTTCATAGATAAAAAAGGTAAACTTTCAAATGAACAAACGTTAAAGTTTGCAAGTCAAATTGCTTCAGCATTAGAAGCTGCACACAGTGCAAAAATAATACATAGAGATATAAAGCCACAAAACATAGTTTTGGTAAATAATAATACTATTGCTAAGGTTACAGACTTTGGAATTGCTAAAATGAGTTCTAAAGACACAATAACAAGTTCAGCGTCAACTATAGGGTCAGTACATTATTTTTCCCCTGAGCATGCAAAAGGATGTTATACAGACGAAAAGTCAGATATATACTCATTAGGTGTTGTAATGTATGAAATGGTAACTGGAGTACTTCCATTTAATGCAGATAGCCCTGTTACTGTTGCATTAAAACAAATACAACAAGTACCAGAATCTCCAAAAGAAGTTGTACCGTCTGTATCTAATATGCTAAACAATATAGTAATGAAATGTTTAGAAAAGAATACAATAGATAGATATCAAACGGCTACAGAACTTTTAGACGATATATTTGCTGCTATAAATAGTAGAGAAGATATAGAGTTTAGTAGAACTAAGGCAGACGTTCTAGGAGGAACACAAGTTGTTCCAATAATTGGTCTTAGAGATGATGTAAAACCATCTATCGCAGATGAAACTTCATCAGAGGTTATAAGTTCTAGGAAAGCTACAAGAAGCGGAAAAACATTAGCAGATATAGAACAAGAAAATAAACAAGGTAAGGAAACTAAACCAAGAAAATCTAAAAAGAAAATAGTAATAATTTGTATAATAGCACTAGTAGTTATTGGTCTTGGAATACTTGTAGGCTCTTTAATATCTACAATAAATTCAAATAGAATAGAGAATGAAATAAAAGTTGAAGTAGCACCTAAACTTGTAGGCGAAAAGTATGAAGATGTTAAATCTAAATATGAAGTATTAGGCTTAACGATAACGGTAAGTAAATATCAGGAAAGTGCAGAAGTTTTAGAGGGTTATGTTATATCTCAATCTGTAAAAGAAGGAGATAAATTGACCACTAATAAAATGGAAGTAGTTGTAAGCAAGGGTGTAAAAAAAGTTAAGATGATAGATGTAGTAGGAAAAGATTACACTGTTGCAAAATATGAATTAGAAGCACTTGGCTTTGTACCGGAATTTGAATTTGTTGTAAATGAAGAGGTTGCTAAAAATTTAATTATATCTCAAGATATAGTTAAAGATGAAGAAGTGCCAGTAGGTAGTAAAATTAAAATTGAAGTTAGTAAAGGTAATGGTAAGGTTTTAGTTATAATACCTAGTGTTATAGGAAATACAGAGTCAAAAGCAAAAGCTTCTTTAGAGGATATAAAATTAAAAGTAAGAGTTTCATATGCAAATGATATGTCAAAGGCAGATGGGGTAGTACTTACTCAAAGTTTAAAAGAAAATGCTGAAGTTGAAGAAGGAACATTAATAGAACTTACAGTAAACAGACTTGAAAAAACTAAAACAGTGAATATAAATTTAAGCAAACTTACAGAAGGTATTGAAGATGAATCGATTTCTGTTAAAGTTACAGCTCAAGTAGAAGGTGTAACTAATACAATACACAATAGTACACATACAAAACAAGAAGAAACATTTAGTGATTTTACAGTTGATGTAAATGGATTTACATCTGCAAAAATAACAGTATATATTAACGACGAAGTTAAAGAACAAAAAACAATATCTTTTTAATAAAGAATATAAAAAGAAGTAATAATAAACAGAGGATTTAAGGAGGAAATAATATGCTAAAGAAAATAGCTATAATGACAGCAGGTGGAGATTGTCCGGGGCTTAATGCAGCAATTAAAGCTGTGGTAATGAGTGCGAATCAACTAGGAATTGAAGTTGTAGGAATAATAGACGGCTACAAAGGATTTGCGGAAGGTTATTATAAAGACTTAACACCTGAAAGTGTAGAAAACATTGAACACTTAGGAGGAACTGTACTTGGTTCATCTAATAAAGAATGCCCATTCTATTATTTAGTAGATAAAGCTACTATGAAATATGAAGACAAAACAGAAGAATCAATAGCAAACTTAAGAAAACTAGGAGTAGAGGGTTTAATTGTTATTGGTGGAGATGGAACATTAGATTCTGCTAGAGTAATAAATGAAAGAGGCCTACCTACAATAGGAATACCTAAAACAATAGATAATGATATGGCTGCAAGTAACCCTACAATAGGTTTCGATACAGCAGTAAGTAATGTTGTAGAAGGAATATCTAGAATAAGAAGTACAGCAGACTCACATAGAAGAGTTATAGTTGTAGAAATAATGGGAAGGACATCAGGATATCTTACGTTATATGGTGGATTTGCATCAGGTGCAGATATAATCCTTTTACCAGAACAAGACTATGACCTAGAAAAAGTTTGTGAAAAGATAAAAGAAATCACCAAATATAGAAGATCAGCAATTGTTGCGGTTGCAGAGGCAGCTAAGGAAATGGGCAAGAGTGAAGTTATAGCTAAACTTCTAAATGACAGCTTTGAACAAAAAAGATATGGTGGAATAGCTGAAAAACTTGCAAATCAAATAGAAGAAAAAACAGGAATAGAGAGTAGACATGTTGTTTTAGGACATACTCAAAGAGGTGGAAGACCAACTCATGCAGACATAATAACAGCATCTCAACAAGGTAACTATGCATTTAATATGCTTGTAAACGGTGAATCTGGTTACATAGTTGGTATGGATGGAGAAGAAATGAAACAGATGGAATTCCCAAAAGAAAGAATACCAAGACTTTTAGATATTGAAACAAATCCATTAGTAAAAACCGCTAAAGCAACAGGTGTATTTTTTGGAAGATAAACTGAGAGGGAAGTTGACAGGCTTGTTAACTTCCTTTTGTAAAAAATGAAAGGGAAAATATATATGAAAAAGATTAATTTTGACGTATTATTATTAACAAGTGTTATGTGCTTAGTTCCAATGTTATTTGGACTTTATTGTTATCACGACTTGCCAGAAATGGTAGTAATACATTTTGATATTAACAATAATCCGGATAATTTTATGTCTAGAGATTTATTTGTATTTGGAATGCCAGTTATAATGGCTGTTATTCAGGTTTTTGTTTGTATTATGCTAGATTTAAAAGCAAAAAATGAGAATAAGAATAGTAAAAGCGTGCTAATGTATAAATTATTAATACCATTTATAGGTGCTTTGATATATATAATGATTATATTATATGCTATGACATTGGGTATAGATATATCGAGGGTGGCTATGCTTATACTTGGAGTAGTATTTATAGTAATAGGAATAGATTTACCTAATACTACGGATGACTCACATATAAATTTTCCAAGAATAAATGATAGAAAAGTATATGAAAAAACTAAAAAAGTATTTGGTAAAATATTTATAATTGACGGAATACTTGCTTTAATTACTAGCTTGTTTGATTCTCGCTACTTAATAGCAATAGTTTTATTGTTATTAATTGAAACAATTGGATTATTAATATTTGCGGCTTGGTATAATAGGAAATTAGAAAAAAGGAAATAATTGTTTTAAAGGGGATTTTAATATGCAAAACATATATATTATATTAATGCATACAAATACTATGCCTTCAAACTTTGTAAAGTTGTTTACAAAATATAAATATAGTCATGTAGCTCTTTCGTTAACAAAAGACTGTTACAAGACATATAGTTTTGGCAGAAGAAGTTTATATAACATATTAAATGGAGGTTTTTCTATTCAAAAGAAGGATGGAGAATTTTTTACAAAATTTAATAATACCAATTGTAAAATATACGAAATACAAGTAACAGACGAGCAGTACGAAGAAATAAAAAACAGACTAGAAGATATGGAGGAAAATAGTACAAGCTATAAATATGATTTCTTAGGTTGTGGCTTAAGATGGCTTGGTATGCCTGTTAAGTTTGAAAATAGATATGTTTGTAGTTATTTTATAGCAAATGTTTTAGAACAAGCAAAAGTTTGTGAATTTGAAAAAGATGCAAGTTTTGTAGTACCAAAAGACTTCGAAAACATATATTGGGAGAATGAAATATACACAGGAAAATATTTGAGTTATTTATAAATTAATGAATATACAGGTAAAGGAGGATTAATATGGAATATACATTTGAAACAGAAAATACTTGTTCAAAAGTAATAAAATTTAAATTAGATGGGAATGTTGTAACAGACGTTAAGTTTTTAGGCGGAGGTTGTCCTGGGAATTTACAAGCATTACCAAGACTTGTAGAAGGAATGACAGTAGAAGAAATAGAAAAAAGAATAGGTGGAATAAGATGTGGTATGAGACAAACATCATGTGCAGACCAATTAGCTAGAGCTGTAAGACGTGCTTATGAAATGGCTAAAAATTAAATTAGAATAAAGGCTAAGAAAATTTTAAGAAAAAGCAAACTTTTGTTTGACTTTTCTTTTTTTATCATATATAATATAACAAACATAAGTTTTGGAGGTTGTGTTATGGGTAAAAATGAAAACGAATTAAGTCAAAATGAACTAAATATTTTAAACTATATAAGAAAACAAGTTGCTGAGGTTGGTTATCCACCATCGGTAAGAGAACTTTGTAAAGCTGTAGGATTAAAGTCTACATCTTCAGTTCACTTATACCTATCTCGCTTGGCAGAAAAGGGATATATTAAAAAAGGTAATCTTAAAACTAGAGCTTTAAAAATAAATGGCGAAACTGTAGGTGAAGCTAAAGACACAGATTTGTTAGAGATACCATTAGTAGGTCAAGTTGCAGCGGGGCTTCCTATTCTGGCAGAAGAAAATATAGAAGAGTATGTAAAACTTCCTACAAGTATGGTGAAACAAAACACAAAGTCTGAAGGTACATATATGCTTAAAGTTAAAGGCGATAGTATGATAAACGTAGGTATATATTCTGGTGACTATATAATAGTATCTAAATGTAGTACTGCAGAAAATGGTCAAATTATAGTAGCATTAATTGATGATGAAGCTACAGTTAAAACTTTCTATAAGGAAAAAGACCATATAAGACTACAACCTGAAAATGACGCGATGGAACCTATAATAGTAAAAGATGTACAAATAATAGGTAAAGTTGTAGGCTTAATTAGAAGATTTTAATGCACATGTCCAATACTCCGGCATAAAATACAATATGCCGGAGGTAAATTATGCTTGAAAATAAAAAAATAGGACTATGTATAACAGGGTCATTTTGCAATTTATCTAAGGTAAAACCTGAAATAGATATGTTAAAAGAAAAAAGTGTTGAAAAAATAATACCTATAGTTTCGTATAGTATATTAAATGAAACTACTAGGTTTGGAACACCAGAAGAAACGTTAACATTATTAAAGCATGAAACAGGGGAAGAAATAGTAGATACAATCACCAAAGCTGAGCCGATAGGACCTAAAAATTTAGTAGACATTATAGTTGTAGCACCTTGTACGGGCAACACATTAGCGAAGCTTGCAAATGGCATAACGGATACACCTGTACTGATGGCTATAAAAGGACATATTAGGAACAATAAACCTGTGGTGTTAGGTATATCTACAAATGATGCTTTAGGTACTAATGGCGAAAATATATTAAAATTATTAAATACTAATAATTTTTATTTTATACCATTTAAACAAGATGACCCGGAAAACAAGCCAAAATCTTTAGTGTATGACTATACCAAAATGGTAGATACAATGGAATTGGCATTTAAAAACAAACAAATCCAACCACTTATTATATAATATTAAAAAGAAAAGACGAGATATGTACAATTATGTATATTATCTCGTTTTCCTTTAATATTTACTGTACAAATATTTGAAAATATTATATAATGTAGTAGTAATATATGTTATGGAAGCCTAATGCTAAAATAACTTGAAAGTGAAAAAAATAATTAGAAATTAAAGAGCAAAAGAAAATAGGTGAAAAAATATGAATGAGAATAGAACAAATATAAACTGGTACCCTGGTCATATGGCAAAGACATTAAGGGAAATAAAACAAGATATGAAGTTAATAGATATAGTACTTGTAATATTAGATGCAAGAATACCTTTCTCATCACTGAATAAAGACGTATATGAGATAATAAAATCAAAGACAGTAATAATGGTATTCAACAAAGCAGACCTTGCTAATATTACAGCGCTAAACAATGCGGAAGCAAAATATAAAAAAGAAGGATGTTACACTGTAAGAACTAATTCATTAACTGATGATGGTATAGACAAACTTATATCTCTAATACGTGAAATTGGTAAAAAGATTAAGTATGAAAACAAAACAAGCAAATCATATAATGCTTTAAAACCTGTATATAGAGCATTAGTTGTTGGTGTACCTAATGTTGGGAAATCTAGTTTGATTAATAAAATGTCTGGTAAAAAGAGTGCAGAAGTAGGAAACAAACCAGGTGTTACTAAGAAAAAACAATGGCTAAAAGTTGGACAAGATATAGAAATAATGGATACTCCTGGGTTGTTAAGTAAAAATTTAAAAGAAGAAGGAACTGGCGAAAAACTTGCTATAGCTGCTACCATAAAAGAAGAAATATTGGATATTGAGGCTCTTGCGTACCACTTAATAAACATATTAATGTCTAATGACTGGTATGAGGCAATGTTTAAGGAAAGATATAAACTAGATTCAGATATAGATTCTATGGTGGAATTTGAAATTTTGAATGAAATAGGAAGAAAAAGAGGTGCCCTTTTAAAAGGAGATATTGTAGATACAAATAAAGCTGCAAAAATACTTTTAGAAGACTATAGAAGTGGTAAAATAGGAAAAATAAGTTTAGAATAGGGGTAAAAATGGAACTTTCATATGCACAACAACAAGTTATAAATACGAAAAATAAAAGTCTACTAGTTTCAGCTTCGGCTGGAAGTGGTAAGACTTTTGTTGTCATTGAAAGGATAATTGAGAGTATAAAAAATGGAGCAGATGTCTCAAGGTTGTTAGTTTTAACATTTACAAACGCTGCTGCTTCAGAACTAAAAGAACGACTTGTAACAAGCCTGTATTCATTAAAAGATGAATTATTAGAAAAAGGAGATAAAAAAGAAGCTACAAGAATAGCAAAACAAATAACAAGAGTACCAATGTCAGACATATCTACTATACATTCGTTTTGCTTAAATGTAATACGTAATAATTTTTATAGCCTTGGAATAGACCCAAATGTAACAACGCTTGATGCTACTAAAGCTACTATAATGTTAAATGAGGTTATAACGGAAGTTATAGAAAACGAGTATGAAAATAAAAGTAAAGAGTTTTTAGATGTACTAGATATATTGGGGTCGGAAGAAAATTTGGTAAATACAATATATATGTTATATACAGCTTATAGAAATGTGTTAGATGGTGAGGGGTGGTTAGATAATACTATACAGACATATAGTTTAAACAGAGACATTGATTTAAGTGAAACTAAGTTTGGAAATATTGTACTTGCGAGTATAAAAAACAAGCTTGAAATATTAAAGTTAGAAATAGAATATATGGTAGATAGCTTGGATGGTCTAGATGACTTTCTAACAAGAAAAGATATGTTAAAAGTTATATTAGATAATATATATGAAGCGTTAGAAACAAACACTTATGACGATCTGTATAATATGTTACCCAAGTTATTGGATATGCCACGCTTACCATCAACAAAAGTTGTAGATGAGGAGCTAAAAGAAGAGGTAAAAGCATTAAAAAACAAAGCAAGTGAAGAACTAAAAGATATAGCTAAAATTATGTATAAAGACTCTCAAGGTATAATAGAAGAACTTAATAGTACCTTGAAATATATTAAATGGTATAAATATATAATTGAGCAAGTAGATGAAAAATATACTTTAGCAAAAAAAGAAAAATGTGCAATAGATTTTGCAGATTATGAACATTTAGCATTAAAAGCGTTAGAAGATGAAAATGTAAGACGTAAATATATGGATAAATACGAAACAATATATATAGACGAATACCAAGATACATCAAATACACAAGAAGCAATAATACAAAAAATAGCAAAAGATAACAATGTAATAATGGTAGGAGATGTTAAACAAAGTATATATGCTTTTAGAAATGCTAAACCAGATTTATTTACAAACAAATACGATAAACTAAAGGAAGTAGATGATGCAAAAGATTTAAATGAGGCAAAAATAATATTGGCACAAAACTTTAGAAGTAGAAAAGAAGTTTTAGACAGTACAAATGATATTTTTGTCACACTTATGACAAAAGATTTTGGTGGTGCAAGATATGAGGATAAAGAGGCATTAGTTTATGGTGAAGGATATGACTATACGCTAGAACAAGATTATAAAACTGAGATAAATATACTAGAGAAAGAGACAGAACAAAATGAGGAAAATGATGCAACAGATAATAATGATGCTCTTGAAAATATAACAGACATAGAACTGGAAGCAAATCTTGTAGGAGAAAAAATTAGGAACCTGGTAGATAACAAATTTCAGATTTATGATTTAAAAAAGAAAGAGTATAGAGAATGTAGGTATAAAGATATAGTTGTGCTTTTGAGGAACGTTGAAGGTAAGGCAAATGTTGTAAGCGAGACATTAGCAAAATATGGCGTGCCTTGCTTTGCAGATAGTAAGACGGGTTTTTATAAATCTGAAGAAATAACACTTATTACATCTTTCTTAAAAATATTAGATAATCCTTATGACGATATTTCTCTTGTGAGTGTAATGTATAGCATAATAGGAAAATTCACGTTAGATGAATTAGCTATATTACGTCATAAGAATGCATCAAAACCTGTTATAGAGACTTTAAATGAGTGCCTAAATAAATTAGATGAAGTTGTACTAAAAACAAAAATTAAAAGCTTTTTAGAGCTTTTGAGAAAATATAAAGATTATTTAAAAACATATAACATTTCTAAAACAATATTAAAGTTATATAATGAAACTGGAATATATGAAGCTCTAAGAATTGAAAAGCTTGGTGAAATTAAATGTGCTAACTTGGACAATTTTGTGCAGATAGTAGCAGATTTCGAAAAGAGTGAGCAGGCCACATCATTATATGCTTTAATAAAATATTTAAATGTCTTAAAAGCAAAAGAATCGGCAGGGGATAGTCCAAAATTACTAGGGGAGAATGAAGATGTTGTTAGAATAATGACAATACATAAAAGTAAAGGTTTGGAATTTCCAGTAGTTATTCTAATGAATACAGCTGCAAAATACAATGAACAAGATACAAAGGACAAGCTTCAATTTGATGATGAACTAGGAATTGGTGTAGATATATATAATGAGGAAATTGGTGTGACATATCCGTCTGTAATAAAGCAAGCAATAAAAGCAAAAACAAAAAGAGGCTTGCGTTCTGAGGCATTGAGACTACTTTATGTTGCAATGACACGTGCTAAAGAAAAATTAATAATTTATGGTACAGTACCATCACTTGACAAATATATGTCAAAAATGATGGATATAAAAAACAAGGAAACATCAGAAATTATTGCCTCAGGACATAATTCTCACCTAAAGTGTATATTGCAAGTTGCAATTAAAAAGCAAGATAATTTTAATATTTTACAGCATAGTGTTCAGGATATAGAAACTGGAAATAAAGAAATGCAAGGCTTAGAAAGAAGTAAAAAAATATATAGTGATTTACAAAAAAAAGCAAATGAAGTTAAGAACGAATTAAAGGATAAGAATATAGAGAAACTAAAATCTAAATATATTAGTTGTGAAAATAACTCAGAAATAAATAAAAAATATACAGTAACAGAGTTAAAAGGTACAGATACATTACTTAATGAATTAAAACCACAAGTTTTATCTACAAAAGTATCAGGTGCAAGTTATGGAACGTTTATACACACTATAATAGAGCACTTGGATTATACAAATTTAACAGAAGAGGATGTTAAAGCAGTTATACAAAGTCGAGCAAACGCCTTGATAATACAAGATAAAATAAACGAAAAGTATATTTTAAAAGACATATTAGATATGATAAATAAAATTAGTTGTTATTTAGAAAGTGCTCAAAAAGTTAAATGCGAATTGGAATTTGTATTGCAAGATAATCTTGAAGATATGCAAGGGGTAAAATTTAATCAAGACACATTAATCCAAGGTGTAGTAGATATGTATATTGTAACTAGGGATAATAAGCATATAATAATAGACTTTAAGACAGACAGAGTAGAAAATAGTGAAGAACTGTTAGACAGATACTCGTTGCAATTAATGGTATATAGAAAAGCGATAGAAAAAGCGTATAATTTAAAAGTAGATAAAACATATATCTATTCATTTGCATTAAAAGAGTTAATAGAGGTATAAACAATGGAACGAATGCTTAAAGAGTGTACAATGTGTCCTCATAAATGTAAAGTAAATAGGTTCGAAAAAGTTGGTAGATGTAAAGCCAGTGCAAATGTTAAAGTAGCGCTTGTGAGTATTCACAATTTTGAAGAACCTCCAATAAGTGCAGAATTTGGTTCTGGTACCATTTTCTTTGCTGGTTGTAATTTGGGATGTGTATACTGTCAAAACTATGAGATAAGTCAGAAAATGTATGGAAAAGAAGTAACGATAGAAAGACTGGCAGATATTATGTTAGAACAGCAAAAAAGAGGAGTACATAATATAAATTTAGTTACGCCAACAATATATGCTTATCAGATTAAAGAGGCAATAAAACTTGCAAGAAAACAAGGATTAAATATACCAATAGTATATAATACAAGTGGCTATGAAAGTGTAGAAACATTAAAAGCATTGGAAGACTATATAGATATATATTTGCCAGATTTTAAATATTTTAACAATGAACTTGGAGAAAAATATTCTAAGGTTAAGGAATATTCAAAATATGTAAAAGAAGCTCTAATAGAGATGAGAAGACAAACTAAAGATGTTTTTGATGAAAACGGGGTAATGCAGTCTGGCCTTATAGTTAGGCATATGATACTTCCAAATCATATTGATAATACAAAAAATGTTATTAAATGGATAAAAGACAATTTGGGAGAAGATACAATAATAAGTATAATGGCGCAGTACTTCCCAACACATAAAGCAAATGAATATAGTGAAATTAATAGAAAGATAGTTAAAGAAGAACTACAACAAGTAGAAGATTATTTGTTTGAACTTAATATGATAAATGGTTATATTCAAGAATTAGGTGAACACGAAGAAGAATATGTGCCGGAATTTAATTTAGATAATGTTTAAAATAAAAGTACAGTAATCAAAACTGTACTTTTACTTTTGTTTTTTTGAATATTCTCTGCAATAATCTTTAATACAACATTCAGCACATTTAGGTCGTCTAGCAATACATATTGTTTTTCCATGTTCAACCAAAGTGTGATTAATACTGCCCCAAATTTCTTTTGGAATTTTTTTCATTAAATCTTTTTCTATAACAATTACATCTTCGCTATTTGTAAATCCAATTTTTTTAGATAGTCTAGTAACGTGTGTATCTACAGCTATTCCTTCAATAATTCCAAAAGCCTCTGTAAGTATAATATTTGCACTTTTTCTTCCTATACCGGGTATAGATGTAAGTTCATTCATAGTACTTGGTACTTTTCCATCAAAATCATTTACAATTTTTTTAGCAGCTTCTACAATATGTTTGGCTTTGTTGTTAGGAAAACTACAAGATTTTATTATGCTATATACATCTGAATATGAAAGTTTAGCAATATCCCCAGGAGTAGGATATTTATCTGTTAAATTTGGTCTTATCATATTAACTCTAATATCTGTACATTGTGCAGCAAGGATTAAAGACAACAAAAGCTCAAAAGCATTGGTATAATTTAGACCACACTGAGGTTTTGGATAGCTTTCTTGCAATATGCTAAGCACTACAGGTATATCATTTTTGCTTAATAATTTATATTTCAATTTTTATTCACGTCCTTTTCACAAAACTATAAATATATCATACTATATATTAAGTTTTACACGATATATTTTACATCAAATACTATATAAAGTCCATAGAGGAGGAAGTATGTTTATAGGAGCGTTTAGAAAAACAATTGGATTATTTTTATTAGCTTTTGGAGTGGGCGCAGTAATAACGTTATTTCTTCCACTTTGGCTATGGGTTTTAATAGTGGCGGCGGTACTTATGGTACTAGGATTTGTTTGGCTTATATGCTAGAGGGGGAATTTAAATGAAAATAGTTGTATATAAACCTAAAGGATTTATGAGATTTGTTATAAAGAGCATATTTAAAATATAATAAGAATACATAAATAAAAGAATAAACTTGAATGCGACGTCATAGTATGTTATAATACTACAAAATAAATTTTTGGGGGATTATAGTGAATACTAGATTCAGTCGCATTCTTTTTGATTATGATGGAACGCTTATCATTCACGATAAGGAAAATGAGGGTAGGCAAGTATCAAAGTTGTTGGGTTTTGATGAATGGCAAACTGTAGAGTTTGAGAAACGGCTCAAAGATTATTTGGAAAATCATTTTGTATTGCACGGTGTAAAGATAACTAAACGTGCGCATTATGAAAATCTGCAAAAAGTATTTAGACCTGAGGAAATCGGTACTACTGTAAAAGCAATTGATGATGCAATTACTGAAAATTCCATTGTTTCTACCATTCTTGCAAATAATGCAATAGAGACGTTAGATTATTTAGTGTCTAGGGGTTATGAATTGTGTGTATTCACCAACGGCTTTTACAAAGGTCAAGTAGCTAACATGATGCATAAAGGTATCTATGAGTATTTTGAAAAAATTTATGCTTGGGATGACTTTTATGCAAAGCCTGATGAAAGAGCATATCTTAGAGCGCTGGCAAAAACAGAACCGGGCAGAAATGTTATGGTAGGTGATACTATTGCTACAGATGTTGTACCTGCCAAAAAATTAGGACTTTACACAATTGGAGTAAATCTTGGTAATCAGGATTTAACACAAGTAAGTCCTGACAGGGTAATTACAGATTTGTCTGAACTTAGACAAATCTTGTAAGATAATAAACAGAGATAGCTGACATATTTTGTCGGCTATCTTTTGTTGCATAAAATAAGAATTTAATAAAAAATACCGCTTCCAAAAATTGCAAACAAAACTATTGACATATATGA
>JAZSRF010000015.1:0-2681 GCA_045538335.1 Clostridia bacterium
TATATTCGTTAACTTTTTTAGATTATTTATATTTTAATAATTGATCTTCAATAATATCACTATTTGCAACAACGAGAATTCTAAAGTTTTCATCGTTACTTTTATTTTTATTAATTGCATAAATTAAAGATACATTTAGTAAAATTAAGGTTATAAAAAATATAATAATTGTTTTTTTGAACCTCATAAATATCACCTAAAAATATATTGTGCATAATTTCCAAAATTATACAAAAGTGTATAAAAATCTTTGTTGACGATTATGGAAATAAATGGTAACATATTTGTATAAATAAGAGGTGAGAGTATGAGTAAATGTAAATTATGTTGCTTCACAGTTAACACAACACACGCGTGTATAATAGCAAATAACTATATAGTTAATAACTTAGATAATGTAAAAATTATATATATAAATGAAAAAGAAGAGAATAAAAAAATAAAAAGTATTATTTCTAGATTTTATAAAAGTATGCAAGATAGAATGTATTATAGTCAGTGGTTAAATGAATCTATGTTAAACGATTATGAAGCAGAGGAATTTGTGTTCGTAGTCCATGGAAAAGAGAGATTTATAACAAACGTAAACAAATTTTTGGATATTAATTCGTTTAATGGATATATAATAGACTGTTACGATATATGTGAGATAAAGAGTAATATACAAGATATTATGAATGCACACGATTATTATATGAATACTACCGGAATAGTAAGTAGTTTGGATAACGTGAATAGAAGATAACGAGTTATTTCTCATTATCTTCTATTTTCCAACCATCTATATGTGACCTTTTTATGGCGCCAAAGATATGTTCTTTAACACGTGGAATGTCTTTTTTTAATGTATGTATTAAATCTGACATATAATCTCTTTTAGTGAAACCATCTGCAGGACAACACTTATTCATTACAGGGAAGTTTTTTTCTTTTGCGACACTTCTTATTAATTTTTCTTCTACATATATCATAGGACGTATTGTTTTTACATTACTTCTACTAAGATATGTAACTGGGGCAAAAGTGTGTATTCTTCCATTAAGTAGAACTGACATTAAAAATGTTTCCATTACATCGTCCATATGATGCCCTAATGCTATTTTATTACAACCGTGCTCTACAGCTAAACTATTTAACATTCCGCGACGCATATTTGCACATAAGGAACAAGGATTTTCTTCTTTCCTTATTTTAAAAACAACGTCAGATATATTTGAGTTGTATACTAAATATTCTATCCCTAGCTCATCACAAATTTTTTGAAGCTCAGTAGTATCAAAACCTTCTGTACCTGGATGTATTGTTATTGCCATTAACTCAAAATGTTTTCTATAAAATTTTTGAAGATAATATAAAGAATATAGTAGAGTAATACTATCCTTTCCACCTGAAAGGCCTACTGCTATTTTATCACCATCATCTATCATATTAAAATCTTCTATTGCTCTTTTTGTTTTTCCTATTATTTTTTGTAACATTATATTCACCATAAATAATTATACGTAATTTACACTATTTTGTCAATGATAAGAGGTAAATATGCTGACGAGAGTTGACATAAACAGAAATGAGATGTATAATTAAACTGTTACGAATATTTGCAACAAATTTAAAAAGGAGTTGAGTTAATGGAGCTTTGGAGCAAGCTAGTTACGTTTTTTAGAAACGCCACTAATACACGTGAGTGTATAGAGATTTGGGACACTTCAGCGGTAAGCCACTGGCTAGATATGCTAGTTAAAACAGTGGACGACGACAAAATCAAAGTTATCATAACAGAAGGCGTGATTCACGAATTAAGTGTTGGAAGACACAAGTTTGAAAAAGCAAGAAATGCATATTTCTTTGTTAAAGATACAAACAAGGATAATCTTGTGAGATTACCAACCGATGACAAAGTCCGAAATTGGACTGTTGACGAACAGGTTGTTTATGTAGCAGAGAAGTATCAGCGGTTTGGCCACGATGTAATGCTTGTTACTTGTGACCAGTGTCAAGCTTTTAGAGCAGAGTTAAAGGGAGTCAAGGTGAGATTACTCGAAGGTAATCGGGAGATGCCTAAAAACTTTGTATTAAAGCAAGCGCCTAAAGTTGTTGCAACAGCGGGCGAACAAGCCACTAACAAACTTGGTGGCGAGCTAAAACTCGAGTATAAAAAACAAGGAAAAAATTTATATATTCCTTTAATTTCTGGAATGGAGATATATGATATTCGAGGGAAAAGACGGATTGGCAAGAATGAAACTATTCAAATTTCGGAGTCAGATAAAGTTGTGTATTACAACCGCAAATATATGATTTCTGAAATAACAGATAACAAAATTATATTGACAAGATGTTGATGTAATAAATACGCGGAAAGTAATCTTTCCGCGTATTGTTTATTTTTAATTAAAATATACTAAATTAAACTAAATTCTAATTTTTAATATTTTATTTGTTTTTATATAACATAGGTAAGTTGGATTTAATATTTGCTTTAGGAGCGCTATCTTTTCCAAAAACTTTGTATTGTTCAGAAAGATTTAACATATTAAATCCTATTTTTCTACCGGAAGATGCATATTGAATCACATAAACTGAAGAAGCATAGTATGCAACAAGGTATTTTAAATTTTCATATTCGAAAACAGATATGTTATCTATAGGAATATTTTTTAATTCTTCAAAATTATCTTTTA
>JAZSRF010000011.1:0-4551 GCA_045538335.1 Clostridia bacterium
CATGACCTTGAAGTTTCTGTTAGGTCGCTTTCTGATGGTGGTTTTTTAAGTTACCAATGGGAAACTAAAGACGAAAATAATAATTGGGATAATTTGAGGGAAGCAACAAGCCAAAAATATACCGTAACAATGCAAAAAGGAATGTCTGGTGTTTACAGATGTGTTGTTACTAATACTGTAACAAAGAATAACAGAACATATATTGCAAAGACTATATCTAATGAAGTTACTGTAGCTTATGTTGAAGGAACATTATCAGATTTTTCTGTACAATATGTGCCTAGTAAAAATGACCGTGAGTATGAACTATTTGGTAAAATTGACTGTAGTAAAATATTTTTGATTTCTGAAACTTATAACTCAAGCGATGGTACACCTTCTACTACAGTTAATAATGTTCCTACTAGTAATTATGATTTTGAGTATAACACGGATGCTGTTGGGCAAGTACTTTTTAAAATTTGTAACAATAGCACACAAACTCAAAAAATAAAAGATATTACAGTAAAATTTGAATTAGAGAGTGGTAAATTAAAAATATACAGTTCTCCAGACGAAACTGAAGTTGGCACTACCCAAACCCCAAAAAACGTTGCACAATATACGGAACAAGCTACCTTAACACCTAACTATACAGGCACAAAGCCTTCAGAAAAGATAATAGAAGGTTTATCACAGGAATATTCTTTAGATTCAGAGGTTTCGTTTACTTGGGAAAAAGGAAATGTTCCTGTTAACCCAGAAAATAGTGTAATTATAGATAACAACGTTGCTGGTTTGTGTAAATATACTGTTACAATGTCTCCAAAAAATAACGATGATTGCTTGGTTGTGGGAAACGCTATTTCTGCAAGTTATTTTGTAAATGTTTGCCCTTGGAAAATTATTTTAGCTAATAAAGAAGAGTCATCTTTTACCCCTGAAGTTGGAGGTGAGCAAATTAGTCTTGAAGCAAATGTGATATATAATATTTCTTTAAGTAATGACGCTTCTGATTCCGAACCAGAAGGTGTGACATATTCAGTAACTAATGTAGACTTTACTATTAATGAAAAAACTATAACTGCACCATCAGCGACTGCAAGTGATCAAAAAGCAACTATTAAAGCAACAGTTGATGGAAAAGTAATTGCAAGTGTAGAAGTTTTAGTTCCTGCTAGCACAGCAATAACTAATGTTCACAATAGCGATTTAACATTTGATTCTTCTAGTAGAAAACTAAATGTTAAAACTGCAACAGGACTTAGTTATGTCGCAAAAATTATTAACAAAGATTTTGATGAGGACGTTATTAAAATTGAATCTTCTAATGGAGGTGCAGATTTAGTATGTTCACAAGTAAGTTCTGGTAATAATGATCTTGGAATCAAATTGGAAAATGACATTACACTTAAAAATGATTGGACAGGTATTGGTACAGAAACTGTTCAATATGAAGGTTCTTTTGACGGTAATGGAAAAACAATAACTTATAATGATGCAACAAAACCTTTAATTTGTTATGCGGGAGGAACAAATTTTAATGTTTCAAATTTAAAAGTTGAAGGAAAGCTTTCTTCTTCTGACTCTGACTATTTGGGTGGTATTGTAAATGTATTAAATGGTGGAACAGTTGAAAAATGTATAAATACTGCTAGCGTTACAAATTCTAAAGAAAATAGTGCTGCAGGCGGAATTGTAGGTTATGTAAACAATGCGATTATTGGAAGTGGCATTACCTCTTGTGTTAATACAGCAGAAATTTATGGCGCCAAAAGGGCAGGTGGTATACTTGGTCTTTGTAATAGTGGCTCAGACCAGGGAGTGCAAACTGTTAATATTTCTAAATGTATTAATACAGGAAAGATTACGGGAGCAAGTAGTTATAGAAGTGGAATTGCAGGATATTTAGACATTAGTGCTAGCAACCAATGTATTACTATTGAAAATTGTTTGAATAAAGGTGAAATTGCATTTACTTCTAGCGATGCCCCTTATGGTTGTGGAATTGTGTATGTGGCAAGTGGATGTGAAAATTATGTATCAGTAACAAAATGTATAAATGTTGGAAAAGTTAACAGTGCATCTGACAAATATATGATTAGTTCTGAATTTTATAGCGACTGTTATTGGGATTCTTTTGTAAATAGTGGAACAGATAGTGATATCTCAACAGGAAAAACCACAGACGAAATTGTAAATGGAATTAATACCTTTAATGAATGGTGTTTTGTTTCTAGCAGTTATCCGTATCCAAATATTTTTGAAGACGAAGGAGGAGTTTTATACTCTTCAAAAAATGCTATTTTGCAACAGTTGGCACCTCTTGGTTCGCAAGGGTACCCAGTTACAGATTGGGACACTTTGAGGAAGGTAATGGGTGTGGAAAGTTTTGAACAAGGTTCTCCTGTATACATAAGTGGAACTTTAAATGCAACAGGTACTATTGAAGTGAAAGCTTTACGAACTATTAAGGCAGATAGCGATGTTACTATAAATGTATGTAATAATTTGTCTTATCCCTTATTTAATTGTTCTAACAATTTGAAAATAGAGTGTGATGATGAAAACTTTATTACTATTAATGGAGACAATAAAGAATTTGATTCTGGTGTTATTTATTCAGAAAAATATGATATTTCTTGTAAAAATGTTAAGTTTTCTAATATAAAAAATACTTCGGCAACGTTAGGTGGTGCTGTAAGTTTTAATAAAAATGACGATTCTGAAGAATATAATATTTCATTAGAAAACTGCGAGTTCTCAAGTTGTTCTTCGAATTTAGGTGGAGGTGCTGTTTCAATATCCAGTGGTGCTGTCGAAGATCATTATAAAAATATTATAGTTAACATAACAAATTGTAAATTCAGTAATAATGATTCTAGCAACGCCGCTGGTGGTGCGATTTCTTTGAACGGGAAAGAAATTTGTTCAACAATAGAAAATTGTACTTTTGTAGCAAACCAAGCAAAAAACGGTGGTGGTGCATTGTATATGTATGGTACTACTGTGGACGGAACCACAGACGAGGCTGTAAGAAAATGTACAATAAAGAACAGTTCCTTTGAAACTAATACTACAGATAATGACAACGGTGGCGGAATATATTTACACACAGGTACTATAAATCTTGATACAGTAAGTATGGATACAAATTCGTCTATGTTTATGTATAAACAAAATGTTTTTGTTGTTTTGAATGGAATCAGTCAAATTGACACAATAAAAGTTCAATTTCCATCAGGTCATCCTGCATGTATAAAAATTGGAGACACATTTGATGGTAACACCCGTATAAATAATGTAATTTGTACTGCCTCTAGTGGTGCTGACGTTGAGATTGGTGATCAATTAATAAAATTGAATGAGGGTGAAAGTTTTAATATAAATTATAGTAATTGTTTTGTGACCATAAAAGATAAAAATGATACAGAATATGTACTTAATGACGGAGGTAAACTTGCGTCAAAGAATGCTCAAACTGCATACACAGACAGTGATGGTATAACAATAGATGGAACCAAAATAGATTGTAGTGCACTTGTTACTGTATTGGAAGGAGAAACGACAGTTAATAAAAATGAAGATAAAGGTGCTTTTGTTTCATCTGTAACTTTAAAACCGTATGCAATAGGGAAATATGAAGTAACACAAGAATTATACGAATTTGTAATGGAGGTTAACCCTAGTGATAATGATGAGGGTGGTAATTTTCCTGTAGAAACTGTAAGTTGGTATGAGGCTTTAAAATTCTGCAATGAGTTAACAAAAAAAACTATGGGGGAAGAAAACCTTGTATACACCATAGATGAACATGATATAAATGGTGATGGTAAAATAGAAGCAGACGAAATTGATGTTACAGCTTATGTTACCAAAAAAGGATACCGTTTGCCAACAGAAGCAGAATGGGAATTTGCTGCTAGAGGTTGTGCCCCAAACGACGACACTAATTGGAACTATACTTATGCAGGAAGTGATAACGTAGATGATGTTGCGTGGTGTGATGATAATACCAGTAGCGAGGCCACTAGAACAGTGGGAATGAAAGATCCGAATAGACTTGATTTATATGACATGTCTGGCAATGTAAATGAATGGTGTAATGATAGCGATTCTTCAGATCCAAGATATGCTGTGTTTAGAGGTGGATGTTTTACAGATAGTAGTTATTACGATTTTGAAGGACATCTTTTTATGTGTAAAATCTATAATTCTCAAACAGCGTTCAAAAATTTTAAAAGTTTGCCAGATATTGGTTTTCGTCTTTGTCGGACATTACCATAAAATTAGCCCTATGGTGACAAACAATAATTTTAAAGGGACTGTCTAATAAGTAATTTTATGTCATTTTCGTCCTCTGGCTAGACCAGAGGATCTACCCGAAAATCTAAATCTATGACATTTTAAACTTTTTAGACATCCCCATCTGTTAGGGCAAACGCATTTTAAAGACTTTAAAAATAAATACTTAACAAAGTATAGTATTTAAAAATCTAAAAAAGTATTAGAATTCTTTCGGGAGAAAAAAATGACATTGAAAGAATCACTAATGACAATAAAAGATTTCAG
>JAZSRF010000066.1:0-5472 GCA_045538335.1 Clostridia bacterium
AGATAGTTATTGAAACGATTTCGGGACAAGTATTTAATTGCATAGTAAGTGAAAATATGTGTAATAATTTAAGAAAAATACCAATAGGAACATATTTAGCAGTTATTGGAAATGTTCAACAGATTAATGGAAAAGTTATAATATACATAGAAGAGTATGAAATATATGATAATTATATAACAAGTTCTATCTGTCTAAAGTTAACATAAATTAAGCATTTCTATTGACAAACTTTAAAAAGTGTAGTAAAATAAAAAGACATCCTAAAATTTTAAGGAGGCATAAACTTATGACTTTTAAAGCAACAAAAAATAGAGTACCTGTAAGTATTACTGGCATTGCTGGTATGATGGAAATGGATGCGTCGGAAATCCGGGTTTGGCCGCATTTCGATGAAGTAAGAACCGCAATTAAGGATTACAACATCGGATATATTACCAAGCAGCAGCTCGCTTCCCGCCTTAATGATATTGCAGTCAAGAACTCTGCAGATGAATTTGCTCATTATGCTGTGGGCATTGAAAATCTTCAGACATCGATTAGACTCAGTTATTAACATCAACTTGAGACCGCTTCAAATGAAGTGGTCTCGTTTTATGTGAAACGATTATTGATTGTAGTTTTTAGGTGGAGAAATCTTTTTAATACTACTAGCAAATTGTAAAATTATTTGGTATAATGGTGAAAAAGAAAGAGGAATATATAATGGAAAATTTAAAAGATATATTAGAGGCAATACTTTTTGCAGTAGGAAGAAGTGTTAGCGTAAATGAATTTAAGGAAACTTTAGGAATAAATGCAGTAGATATAGAAAACGCATTGATGGAATTAGAAGCAAAGTATGGAAAAAGTTCAGGCTTATCTTTAGTTAAAGTAAAAGATGAATATCAACTAGTTTCAAATAAATCGTATTTTGAATACATAGCAAAATTTGTGGAACATTCTAAGAAGGAAAATTTATCTAATACTTGCCTAGAAGTATTAAGTATTATTGCATATAATCCTAAAATAACCAAAAGTGAGATTGAAAGTATTAGAGGAGTTAACAGTGACTCTCAAGTAAGTAAGCTTTTGGAATATGGATTAGTTGAAGAAGTAGGAAGAATGAATGCTCCAGGACGTCCGGCAATGTTTAGTGTAACAAATGAATTCTTAAAATGCATGGGTATAAACAAAGTAGAGGAACTGCCAGATTACAATACAATTAAAACAGAAGACGAAGAACTTACTTTGTTTAAAAATATTGAAACCGAAGAAAAGAAAGAAGTTTTAGAACAAGCGGAACAAAAAGAGGAAGCGTTAGTTTAAGGAGTGAGGCTATGTCACTTAATGTAATACTTGGCACAAGTAACAGTGGAAAAAGTGAATATATGTATAGCAAAATTATGGCGTGTGAGATGAGTAAAAAACAGGCCATACTTTTTGTGCCTCCTTCAGGAAGACTTGTCGCCGAAGAAGAATATTTAAAATATACAAATAAAAAAGTAGTAATAGATACATTAATTACAAGCATAGAAAGATTTGTAAATAGAAGAGTAGACAAAACCAAGCTATATGAAAATAAAACATATCTAAAAGAGTTGGCCAAAAAAATGATGGTCAAAAAAACTATATCAGAGAATCCGGAAATGTTTAATGTATTTGCCAAATCTAAAGATACGATTGGATTTACAGATAAAATTGCAGACTACATACAAAAATTTGATACACTACAAAACTTAGAAGTATTAGATAAGTATGAAGAACAAGATTTTCTAAAAACCAAGTTAAATGAATTTAAAGGAATATATTTAAAGTTACAAGAAGAATTACAAGAAAAATTTGTACAAGCTACAGATGAGATGAAAGAATATACTAAAACCTTAAATGAAAGTGAGTCAAATTTGGTAAACGCTGACGTGTTTATAGACAATTACAACAATTTTAGTAACGTAGAATATGAATTTATACAAGCTTTGCTTTTAAATGGTAATGATGTGTATATAACTTTAGATATTGATAAAGAAAAACATCTAGAAGGAATAACTGCAATATATAGTACACCTTATGACACATTGATTAAGCTTAAAGAAATGTGCGCTAAACATGGACTGAATTTTAATGAGATAAGCTTGAAAGGTAAAAAAGAAAATGTACGCCAAGATATTGCGCATCTAGGAAGTAACATATTTAATCTGTCTAAAAATGGGTATGACAAGCCGGTAGAAAATGTAAAATTATTACTTTTACCAAATACATATGAAGAAATAAAATATGTTGCATCAGACATATTAAGAAAAATAAAACGAGGATATGATTATAAAGATATTGCAATATATACAAATAATATAGATTCATATAACATATTTATAAACAAGATTTTTGATTTATATAACATACCATTATATATTAATGAAGAGGGAAAAATAACAAATAACAGGGTAGTTATATATGTGCTAACATTGCTAGATTTGGTGATAAATGGTTATACTAAAACTATAGATAACATCTTAAATCTATTAAAGACTGGAATGTTAAATATACCAGAAGATAGAGTATATACATTTGAAAATTATCTGTTAGAATTTGGTGTTAGAGGATATAACTTACCAAATAAATTAGAATTAAATAACAACTATAACTTAGAAGAAATAAATGACATACGTGAATGTCTTTTAAATGAAGTAAGTAAATTAAAACAAGCACTAAAAGAACAAACCACATCAAAAGAAATAACAGAGACAATATATAATTATTTGGTAGATGAAGATATTGTCGCTAGATATGAACGAGATTTAGAAAAAATTAAGGTAATTGATGTAAATGAATACAACAAATCTAAACAAGTTTTAGCGAAGATATATGAAGTTATGGATAATATTTGTCTCGCCTATGATAATATATCTTTAAAAGAATATATAGAATTACTTGAATATGGTATTAAAGAGGTTAAAGTAGAGACAGTACCAGCAAAATCGAATCAAGTAGAAGTAGTAGATATAAATAGGTCAAGAGGAATAGAAAAGAAAATAGCATATTTAATTGGATGCTATGACGGTGGACTTCCGACTGTTCAAAGTGAAGATAATATTTTTACGGATATAGATCTAGAAAAATTAAAGCTTGTTGGAATAGATTTAAAACAAACATCTGATGAAAGAAATAATATGCAGCTATTTAACATATACCATGCTATAAACAAGGTAAGAGATAATCTTGTTATAACAGTACCATCAAGTTTGAGCTCGGGTTCGTCTTTAAGACCAAGTAGTTTAGTTCAAGAAGTAAAAACACTACTTAATATTAAACTAGAAAGTGTAGAAAAAGAAGAAGTATTAAATATAGATGAAGCGTTTATGGATTTTGTATCTGTGCTTCGCGAAATTGATGTAAATACACCTAAAGAGATAATAGAAGAAATGTATGCTAAACTTATGCTATTTCAAGATATTGCAAAGTACAGAGATATATTAAATTACGCAAGACAGGATAGTAATTTGAATGAACAAACATTAAATACAATATATTCAAAAAGCATAAATTCAAGTGTATCAAGATTAGAACAATTTAAAAGATGTCCCTTTGCGTATTATACGAAATACATTTTGAATTTAAAAGAACGTAAAGAATATGTGATGTCTAGTTTGGATACGGGTTCATTTATGCACGAAGTAATTGAAAAGTTTTCTAAGTTTATTGTTGCAAAAAATATTGCTTGGCAAGATTTGGTTCTAGATGAAAAGAAAAAAACACTTGCTACAAATAAAATAGATGAAATTGTAGATAAATTGTTTGAAGAAGAATATAGCAAATATTTAATGAGTAGTAGATATGTAGTTCTTAAAATTAAAATGAAAAAGGCGATGAGAAGAACAATATTTGCTATTGCAGATAGCTTTAATCATAGTGAGTTTAGGCCTTTAGGATACGAAATAGAATTTGAAAAAGGAGAATTATTTGCACCTATTGAAGTTGAATTAGAAGATGGAAAGACGCTTCTGTTACGTGGAAAAATAGACAGAATAGATAGCTTAACTGAAGGCGATAATACATATCTAAGAATAGTGGACTATAAATCTTCAGAAAAGAATTTGAAATTAAATGATATAAAATCTGGTATTTCACTACAACTTATGACATATATGTGTGCGATGATGGAAAACAAAGAGAAGTTAAATACACAAAACGTAATACCGGCTGCATTATCATATTTTACAATTTCCAATAAAATACTTTCTATACCAAATTACGAAAAAGATAATAGTAAAGTTGCAGAGATGGTAAAGAAAGAATTAAAATTAAGAGGAATATATATTAAAGATATAGAGGTGTTGAAGAGGTTAGATAATAACGTAGAAAATCCAAATGAGTCTTATCTTGAAGTGTCTCCAAGAACGATAAATAATGCTAATAAAAACTTACCACAAGAAGTATTTATAGAAGAGTGCACAAATGTAAGGAACATACTTAAAGAAATAGGAAAAGAAATTGTAAAAGGAAATGTAAAAATAAAACCAAACAAAGATATTCAAAATGTATGTGAATATTGTAGTTATGTATCTGTTTGTAGAAAAAATATTTTAAATTAAAGTATGCCGTATAAGTTAAAGAGTTATATAATAAAACGACTATAAAACTTATACGGGATTTTTAACGAAACAAACGGACGTCAGCACACTGTGTACAATGCTGTTGTGATCGTAAAAGAAGAACAGAAAAACTTATAATTTAGGAGGGAGACATATGAAAGAAAATCAAAAAGACTTTAAGCCTGGAAGCAATCCTGATCCTAAAACACCACCACCGCCTCCGCCTGGCAGTGATAAAAACCAGGGAGGTTTCACCCCGCTACCGGGGCCTAAATATGCCACGTGCATTCGTGTGTTCCAAAACGGTAATAAGGTAATGGAGTTCGCCTCGAAAGCTATGGAAGTTGTCAAATTAGACAAAGAACATATCGTTTTCTATAATGAGATTGGTAAACGGACAGTCATATATAGTAATGATGGAATTATCTTTGTTCAATTTGCTGATGCGGAATAATGATATCTGCAAACACCAACAAAAACCAGTCAATTTTGACTGGTTTTTGCATGTTTATTACAAAAATATTAAGGCTAAAAAATATTTTACAGAATTGTTACGTTTTTGTTATAAAGGGCTTGAAAAAAAATAAAAATACTGTATAATATGGGTAGAATTTAGGATGCCAAATGTAGCAAGGAGGGATTTGTTTTGTCAGATATAGTCTTAAGCGAAGCTAAAAAGGTAAATATACTGGATAAAATAATTCAAAACGTAGTAATAATGGTAAATATAAGTAAGATGAACAGGGCAATCGACGAACATCTTACAGTAATAAAAAACACAGAAAGAGACGACCAAAAAACATATCAAGAAAACATATTAAGAGAAATTGTTTATGTTAAATATCAATATGATATTATGCAAAGAACAATGTATGAACTAAGAATTTCTTATACAGATGAAATA
>JAZSRF010000070.1:0-2484 GCA_045538335.1 Clostridia bacterium
CTATTACATTTTAATACTTGTTTATATAGTTTATTTTCTAATCCTTCAGAAATTTCATAAATATTTTTAAGCCTAGAAGGATTAAGTTTAATTATTTCATATTTTAAAATGTTCCACAAATTTTCAGAGGTATTATACTTGTTAACAGATAGATAATTAAATGTGTTTTGTGGCACAATATTACGTAATCTTTCTAATTTTTCTTCTTCAGATAAATTGGTGTTTGAAAGTACATTCCTAATACTTGTAGAACTTGCAAATTCGCTGAAATTTGAGATTTCAGTATCTGAATGACAAGAGGCTTGCCTGTGAACTAAAACTGGCTCAATTTGGCTGTTAAGAGCTAGTAAAGCTTTTAAATACTCTATTGCTAAAATGTTGTTTGGAAGAGCTAAAATTTGAGGGATGTCACCCAAAAGTTCCTTTAAAGAGTTTGTATATGCCTCAGCGCTATTAATACCTTGTTTTGTGAATTTCTTAATATTTTGTATTATTTCATCTTTGTTATTTATATAAACATTTGCAACATTTTTAAGTATATTTATATCTAATGTTTCTGCGCCGAATGCAAGATGAGTAACTATACCTAAACTGTTCAAAATGTTGACTGCACCATATGCAAAGTTCTCAGCGCTTGAGGTTGCGTATACGGTTGGTAATTCTATAACTATATCGGCACCGTTTTGTATTGCAATAGATGCCCTATCAAATTTATTTATACAAGAAATATTTCCTTGCTCTGTAAAACTACCAGACATTATTACTATAACATAATCTGCGTTTGTAAGTTCGCGTGCTTTTTGTATATGGTAGATATGTCCATTATGCATTGGGTTATATTCTGCAATTATACCAACAACATTCATAAATTACTCCTTTACAATTTTTTTAACTTATTATATAATACCATAAAATACAGTATTTAGCAATAAAGGAGTATATTATGGAGAAAACAAAAGTAACAATTTATACAGATGGAGCTTGCAGTGGTAATCCTGGACCTGGAGGTTATGCAGCTATAATAATGACAGATGGAAATAAAAAAGAAATATTTGGTGCTGAAAAGGACACTACAAATAACAGAATGGAATTAATGGCTGCAATAGAAGGATTAAAAGCTTTAAAAAGACCTTGTGAAGTAACGCTTTATTCAGATAGCGCTTATCTTGTAAATGCATATAACAATGGATGGATATATGGCTGGAAGAAAAATGGATGGAAAACCTCTAGTAAAGAACCAGTAAAGAATATAGAGTTATGGCAAGAAATAGAAGCATTAAGGCAAGTACATACAGTTACTTTTGTAAAAGTAAAAGGACATGCGGATAATGAATATAACAACAGATGTGATGAGTTGGCAGTGGCAGCTATACAAAAATTGCAAAATGGTGAGATAACTGAAAATTCTGATGGTAGTAACAATGAACAACTAACTAATATGCAAAAAGTATTTGGAAACTTGCCTACATTTGAAACAGAGAGATTAAAAATACGTTTATTTAATGAAAATGATGTAGACAATTTATATGAATATTGCTCAGATGATGAAGTAACAAAATATTTACCTTTTCCAACATATACACAAAAACAAGATGCTATAGACAGAATAAATTACTGTATGCAAGGATATGAAAAGTTAGAAGCACCTATACTTTGGGCTATTGAGTATAAAGAGGATAAAAAACTAATTGGTGGCATAGATTTTGTAAAGTGGGATGAAAAAAACAACAAAGCAGAAATAGGATATTTGCTTAACAAAAAATATTGGAATAAAGGAATTATGACGGAAGCATTAAAACCGATATTGGAATTTGGTTTTGAAAAAATGGGACTTAACAGAATTCAAATTTGTTGTGATGAAAGAAATATTGGCTCTAGCCGAGTAATGGAAAAGAATGGATTAAAATACGAAGGAACATTGAGACACGAAAGATTTGAAAAAGGAGAATATGTAAATATAAAATATTATTCAATACTTAAAGAGGAATATAAAAAATAGATAAAACATAAATCACTTAGAATGTACATAATATGTTCTAGGTGATTTTTATGCTAAAGAAGTGGATTAAAGAGTATATTGCTATAAATAAAAGAGAGATTTTGATAGTAGTAGGATTGCTTCTTTTAGGAATTGTTATAGGAATAGGAGCATATGTATTTTCATCTAGTGAAATAAAACAAATGGCGATAGAAAGTGTAAAACAAGTTTTAGATATTTCTAAAGAGGATACATATGTAAAAACAAATATAATTAAAAATGGGATAAAGACAAATTTAATTACAATATGTTTATTAGCTGTACTTTCGGTAATGTTATTTGGGAAATATATTATATATTGTTTAACTATTTTAAAGGGAGCTGCATTATCGTTATACACAATAGTTATATTTAACATATTCGGACCTCTTTGGGGTATAGTAGTTACACTTCTTTTAGTAATACTTGTAAATATATTATATATACCAGCGTTTATATATCTAGTT
>JAZSRF010000041.1:0-9130 GCA_045538335.1 Clostridia bacterium
TTTCTAAATATGTATACTTTTTTAATGTGGAGCAAGGGGATATGTCATATGTAAAATATGGAAAAGAGAGTATAATTGTGGATATAGGTTCAATGAGAGAAGGCCTTGCTTTTAATACTATTTCAAATTATTTTAGAGCAAACAATATAACTAAAGTGGATGCGATTGTAATATCACATATGCACAAAGATCATATAAACGGATTAGAAAATTTTTTAAAGAAGTATAAAGTAGGACAGGTAATCTATGCTAAACCTAAGGAGACAAGTAAAAATTATATTGAGTTTTTAAAGTTGTTAGATAAATATGGTGTAACAAAAAAACAAGTAAAAGCAGGAGATATAATAACCGTAGGTAAAATTAAAATAGATATACTACTTCCAAATAATAAATACATAAATAGTGAAGATGAAGAAAATGCAAATTCACTTGTTTGCAAAGTCACAGTAAATAATAAAGAATTGTTATATATGGGAGATGGTTCTACTGAAACAGAAGAGAAGTTATTAAAACAAAATTGTAATATAGATAATATATATGTTTTAAAAGTTGGGCATCATGGTTCTAAAACAGCAACAAGTAATACGTTTATAGAAAAAGTAAATCCTCAAAACGCTATTATATCTGCATTAAAGAAATATTATGGACATCCGCATCAAAATACTATAGATACATTAAAAAAAAATAAAGTTTGGATATATTTAACTGAAAAACAAGGTGCAATAAAATTTAGTTTACATTAATATGTATAATATGGTAACAGTTAAGCCACACTATGCTTAGAATATATAAGTGTAGGTGAAGAGTAATGAAAACAGAAAATATGTATAGAATTTTAGTTGCAACAATATTTGTTCTGCTTATGACAGTTGGAATATATATAGGAGTAGAAATAACAGATAAAGATAATGAAAAAACAAATAATAACAATAATTCTGAAATTTTGGTTTCGAATACAGATAATGTACAGATATATGAAGAACAAGCAGAAATTATACAAGATGAAGAAGTTATAAACGTAAATGTAAAATTTAATGATGTATATCCAGATTGTGGTCATAGTATAGAAAGTGAAGAACATCAGGAAAGTACAACAAAGACTAAAGTTAAAGAGGAAATAGAAAATAAAGATTTAGGTTACAGACTTATAGGGGAACAAGAAGGTGTGCTGTTATATCAAAAAGTACATAGTGGTAAATGTATGAATCATTATAAAGTAATTTTAGAAAATGATTTAGTAAACATATATAGAATAGGAAAGCTAGGAGAATTTGAACTTTACCAAACAACAGAAATTACAACTAATATGTTAAGAGATGGAATAAAAGAACAGCTACAAGTAGGTATAGAAGTAGATGATATAGAAGAATTATTTTTACTTATGGAAGATATAGAAAGCTAGAAATAAAAATCACATTTGTGAATTTTCACATATTGTGATTTTTTTCTTTACTTGGGAAAATATTAGATATATAATCTATATTAAGGTGAATGAAATGGAAGAGTTTTTAAAAAGAGGTACAATAATTAATTTAATATCTACATTGATGTTGTTAGTAATCGGTATAATTTTAGTAAAAAATCCAGTTATAACACTAAATATAGTTACATATACAGTTGAAACTATACTTGTAGTTTGGGGAGTAATTACTATAGTAAATTATGTAAGAGTTGAAAGTAAACACGATGTTTTCAGTCTTGGATTTGTGCAAGGTGTTGTTTGCATTTTACTAGCGTTATTTTTAATAGTTAATCCTGGAATAATAGCAAGTATTTTACCTGTATGCATAGGAATTTGGATGGTGTTTGGAAGCTTGTCTAGAATACAAGTAGCAATTAAATTGAACGCTTGGGGCAAAAAAACAAGTGGATGGTATATACTTCTAGCAGTATTTATGTTTGCTATAGGACTTGTTGTTATATGTAATCCTTTTAAGACTGCTGCAATTATTGTGCAGGCATTAGGATTTGGAATTATAACCTACTCTGTACTAGATATTATATCTGGAATAGGAGTATTAAGATTTTTAAATAGAATAGACGTATAGTCAAAAATAAAGTAAAAAGAAAATAAAAGATGTAATTTGAGTTTTTTCAAATAACATCTTTTATTTTATAAATACACCTAAATAATTATTCGTTAACTACTACAACATTATTTTGTAAATCTAAGATATATTTAGTTTTTTCTTTAATTTCACCTTTGATATATTTGTACGCAATTGTATCTTCAATATGTTTTGTAATTGCACGTCTTAAAGGTCTAGCACCAAACTTATCGTTAAATCCTTTTTCAGTTATAAATTTAATTAAAGCATCTGTATAAGATAAATCTAAATGTTTCTTTTTAATATCATTAATGTATTCATCAACAAGTAATCTAGTTATTTTTTCAGCATCTTGTTTAGTTAGTTTGTTAAATACTATAGTATCATCAATTCTATTTAAAAATTCAGGTGAGAAGTAATCTTTTAATGCACTTTCAACCTTGTTTACAAGCATATCGCTTTCAATTTTATCATTGGCAAAGCCAAAACCATCATTTTTAAAGTTTGTTCCAAGGTTTGATGTAAGAATTATTATAGTGTTTTTGAATGATACAGTTTTCCCTTGAGAATCTGTTAGCCTTCCGTCTTCAAGAATTTGAAGTAGTATGTTATATATACTTTGATGAGCTTTTTCTATTTCATCAAATAGTATAATACTATATGGATTACGTCTAACTTTTTCTGTTAGATAACCTGCTTCATCAAAACCGACATATCCTGGAGGTGAACCAATTAGTTTAGATACACTATGTGATTCCATATACTCAGACATATCTAATCTAACTATTGCATCTTCTCTGTCAAAAAGTTCGTAAGCCAAAGCTTTTACTAAAGCAGTTTTACCAACGCCAGTAGGTCCTACAAATATGAAAGACGGTGGTCTTTGAGTGGCTTGCAAATTACTTCTTTTTCTAAGTATTGCATTAGATAAAGAATGAACAGCGTTTTCTTGCCCTATTATTTTTTTATTTAAGTTTGTTTCAAGATTAAGAAGTTTTTCGCTTTCTGCTGTTGTTAAACGAGAAACAGGAATTTTAGTCCAAAGTTCAACAACCTTAGCTAGGTTATCGAAAGTCAAGTGACATTTCTTAACCTTTTTATTTAATTCTTCTAGATTAGACTTTAAAGAGCATTCTGTAGCTTTAAGGTTAGCAGTTCTTTCAAAATCTGCAACATCGTTTCCGTTTTCTGCAATTTCAGCTTCAGCAATTTCTATTTCTTCAGCCACTTCTTTTAACTTTTGTTCTATGTTTTCTATTTGGCCTAATACTTTGTTGTCTAGATATACTCTAGAACAAGCCTCGTCAAGAAGGTCTATTGCTTTATCTGGAAAATATCTATCATGGATATATTTTTCTGCAAGATAAACAGTATCTTTAACAATCTCATCAGATATTACAACTTTATGATGTTTTTCATAATAGTGTTTTACGCCTTTAATAATTTCAATAGTATCTTCTTGTGAAGGTTCTTCAACCATAATAGGTTGGAAACGTCTTTCTAAAGCAGTATCTTTTTCAATATATTTTCTATACTCTTTTAAAGTAGTTGCGCCTATTACTTGTATTGTGCCATTAGATAGAGCAGGTTTTAACATATCTCCAGCGTTCATCGAATTATCTCTATCCATGCCGCCAACAATGTTATGAAGTTCATCTATTGCAAGAATAATATTTGAGTAAGACGCACATTCATCAATTACACCTTTCATCCTTGCTTCGAATTGTCCCCTAAATTGAGTACCAGCAACCATTGCTGTCATATCTAGAAGATAAATTTCTTTATTAGCTAGTTTTTGTGGCACTTCGCCACTTGCAATTTTAAGTGCTAACGCATTAATTACAGCGGTTTTACCAACACCAGGTTCTCCAATTAATGCGGGATTATTTTTATTACGTCTATTTAGTATTTGTATTAATCTTTCAAGCTCTCTTTCTCTACCAATAACTTTATCTAACTTGCCTTCTTTAGCAAGTTTAGTTAAGTTGGTACCATAAGTATCTAAATATTTAAGTTTTTTATTAATTTTCTTTTCTTTAATTTTAGTCTTAGCTTCAGATTTTTCACCCTCTACATCTTCAGATTCATCCTGGGAAAATGGAACAGCCATTCCTATACCATCTTCTCCTAGAAACCCCATACCACCAAACATATTAGAAAGTTTATCCATATCTAAATTTGCAAACATACTTTCAAATTGCTTAGATAGTTTATCCATATCTTCCTGAGACATATTATTTAAAGAAGCTGACATACTACCCATTGGGTCAATCCCTCTTTTTTTAGCACAAGGAACACAAAGACCAATAACTTCATTAGGTTTATCCATATTCTTTTCATCAAATTTATTTATATAAATTACTGCCATATTCTTTTTACAATCTGAACATAACATATAAAAAATCCCCCTTATGTAAAAACGTAGATGTATTATACCATAATGTCATTGTAAAAACAACAAATATGTGAAAAGTAACATATATTGTTAGATTACATTAATGTGATAAATACATTACAAAAAAGAAAAATGAATATTAATAGTTGAAATTTAAAACGTTTTGTTATACACTAAATGTGACAAAGATTAGGGTAATAAGCAAAAAGAAAAAACAACAAAAGTAAAGAAAAAAATCTTTGTAAGAGAATATATGCAAATATGATGTACATTGAAAATAAAATATTATTGTTATTTAAAAAGAAAAACAATGTAGGAATATTTGTGTATATTACTGAAAAAGCAAAATGATTAAAACAACTAGAGGAAGACAAAACAAAAGAAAGGAGAAAAATTGAGGGAAATATGAAAACAAAAAATGACAAAAATAAAAAAGGAATAAGCTTAATAGTATTAGTAATAACAATAATAGTAATGGTAATACTAGCAGGAGCAATTGTTATAACATTAAATAATAGTGGAATAATAAATAAAGCAAGTGAGGCAGTAGAACAAACAAATCTAGCCACTGTAAAAGAATTAGCACAAACAGCATGGGCAGAGGCATATATGAATGGAGCAAAGACAGATGAAAAATTTCAAGAGGCTGTGGAAATAACATTAGAAAAAAATAAAATAGATGTGTCAAAATATAAAATAGTTGTTACAACAGAAGGGGTAACAGTTAGATTAAAAACACAAATACCAGAAGAATGGCAAACAAATGTAGTAGATATAGTAGATGATGTGCCAATACCAAAAGGATTTGTTGTATCCCCATATGATGGAGAAAATACAAAAAATGGTGGACTTGTAATATATGAATTAGCAGAAAATGAAACAGAAATACCAAGTAGTGAAACGCATCATAGAGCAATGACAACAAGAAATCAATATGTATGGGTGCCAGTAGCAAGAGAAGATTTCGTAACAAAATTTGTGAGAAAAGATTTTATTAATACAACATCAAAAGTTATAGATGAGAACGGAAATTATAATGCACTAGGAACAAGTGACTTGTTTTGGGAAGTAATGGTAGATGAAAATAATATGCCACTTAATACACAAGATGAAAATTATATGACAAGTACAACACTAGCAGAAGTACAAGCAATGTATGAAAGTGTAAAAGAATATGAAGGATTTTATATAGCAAGATATGAGGCAGGAATAGATACACAAAGAACAGCAAAAGGAAATGTTATAGATTTACCAGGAATAAAAGAAGGAACAAAAGTATATTCAGTAATGGGAAAAATACCATATACATATATACCATGGACGTGGAATAATAGTATTAGTGAAGATACAAATGGAGCGGTAGAAGTAGCAAGAAGAATGTATCCAAATGACACAACCAATACGACAGGTGTAGTATCTACACTAGCGTATGGAGTGCAGTGGGATAGAACTTTAGCTTGGTGGTTAGAAGTAGGAGCAAAAGATGGAAATGAAAATGTTGTAACAAGTGTTACAAACAGTACTAGTTATGGTAATTATATGAATCATGTAATAAACTCAAAAGAAGAATTAAATGAAGATGTGTTAGTGTGGGATTATACAGCAAGTAGTAGTGGGTCATATGTAGAAAAAGATAGTACAACATTAACATATCCAAAAGCAAGTGGAACTAAGTGGGCGTTATCTACAGGAGCATTAAAAGTAGCAAGAGTAAATAATATATATGATATGGCAGGAAACATGTATGAATGGACAATGGAGGGTTACGAGACCTTCTACCGTGTTCTTCGCGGAGGCATCTTTGACTACGATGGCTCGAGCGTCCCAGTTTCTAGTCGTGTCAGCAGCAACCCTGGCTACGCGGACTTCTACGTCGGTTTTCGCTCAGCACTTTATATAAAGAAGTAGCACTGGCCACAAGCGGTGCCAGTACAAGGATGTATGTCTAGGCAGTTGCGAGGCAAGTTTAGGCTAAAATGTTCCGTTTACGGAGCGAACGATGCGTGTGCATCGCTATGAAATTGGTGTGTTATGCACCAGTTAGATAAAAATAAATAAGAAAAAGCAATGTAAAATGGTGTATAACACACCAATTTCATAAGCGGAGTATACTCCTGGCGGAGTATAGGAAAATGTAAAATTTAATTATTTTATGTTTACTATACTTCTACTAGGAGGTTTTTTTATGTATTATGAATTATTTAATGATGTGTTTTCAGACAATGAAAACAAAAGATGTATATTTGAAATAGGAGCATTTTATATTATTTTAAATGAACAAGCAATATATTTAAGTGAGTTGTTAGGACTTAAAAAGGTATGTTTTGCTCCAGGAATATGTAAGGTTGGATTCCCAGTTAGTAGTATTTCAAAATATGTTAAAAAGCTAACAGACTTAAGTATAAGCTTTATTGTACTTTCTGCTTGTAATATGGATAGCTCGGCAGATTACATTTATGGTGTTAAAGGCTTTAAGAAAAAATGTGAATATATAGACGAAAGATTTGTATTTAATAAATTTAATTATATTTGCGATTGTAACAAATGTAGTTTTAAGAAAACAGAAATAATGAAAGAACTAGATAATTGTAGAAGAAGTATAGCAACACTTGCTAATAAAATAAGTGTATTAAGTATTATTGGAGATAGTGAAGTTAAATGTGACTTTAAGGCAAATGAAAAAGAATATGAAGAACTTATGATATGGGGAAATTTAGATGAATAATAATTACACAAATAATAACAAAATGGCATCTAAATCCAGTTCTAAACAAAAAGACATATTATATATGTTACCTAAAATGGAAAAACATATAGCATATGTATTAGGTGTAGTATTAAAATTACCAAGAACAGAGAAATTTAATATTGGTCAAGAGATGAAACTAGTTGTATATGACACATTAAAAAATATATTGTTGCTTAGTAAAATTTCTGTTTCATCTAGACTTTCTGTAGCAAATATAATAGATGCAAATATATGTTATGAAAAAGCTTTAATTAGAATAATGTATAAGTTTAGGTATATAGATAACAAAAAATATATGTATATGATGGATGAATTAATTGTTTTAGGAAATATGTTAGGAGCATATATTAAGTATTTAAACAATGCCTAAAAGAAAAAATAACATATACCATTTAAACTGTACTTATGAAAAGCTATATGAAGCATATACAAGATGTAAAAAGTCAAAGACTAATAGATTAGATGTAATAATGTTTAGTATGGATTTAGAAAAGAATTTAAAAGAAATACTAAATGACTTAATAAATTGTAATTATACCTTTTCGTCATATAATTTGTTTTATGTTTATGAACCAAAGAAAAGAAAGATATTAGCGGCTACATTTAGGGACAGAATAGTACATACATGGTATGTAAACTGTTTTATCCTACCATACTTTGTTCCATCATTTATATCTACTTCTTATGCTTGTATTAAAGGATGTGGAATGCATATGGCAGCAAAAGATGTGCAAAGAGGATTAAGAAAGTATAGTAAATTGTATGTCTGGCCTTATGTACTTAAAATTGATATAACAAAGTTTTTTGAAAATATTAATAGGAGTAAAGTATATTCTTTAATTGAAAGAAAAATAAAAGACGAGAAAGTATTGAAACTAACTTTAGATATTCTAGAATCTTCTAGCCTTTATGATGAAATTTCTGGTGTTAGTTTGCCTATAGGAAACCATACGTCTCAAATGTTTGCAAATATATATTTAAATGAACTAGATAGGTTTATTAAAGATAAACTTAAAGTAAAATGGTATTATCGTTATATGGATGATATGGTATTAATACTGACAAATAAAGACAAAGCTAGAGAAAGTTTATCTTTAATAAAGGACTTTTTAAAAGATGAAACTATTGGCTTAAATTTATCTTTAAATAACAAAACACAAATATTTAAGTTAAGCCAAGGGGTAAATTTTTGTGGGTATAAGATAAATGTATTTAGAATGAGGATAAGAGATAAAGGAAAGAAAAAACTAGTAAGAAAGCTAAAATGGATAGACTATAACTTTTCTTGTGGTAATATTTCTGTTTTAGATGTAAAAAGATACTTTGCAGGACATTTGGGCTATATTAAACATGCAGATGTATATGGAATAGTTAAGAAGTATTTAAGTTAAATAAAATGAAATTTTATTTTGCTTTGTTTATTATGTTTATTAGGGTAAACTTATAAGGGTAACAAGACCAACAACCGTGTTCTTCGCGGAGGCAACTTTAACAACAATGGCTCGAGCAACCCAGTTTCTAATCGTAACAACAACAACCCTAACAACGCGAACTACAACAACGGTTTTCGCTCAGCACTCTAATACTTACGAGATTATATGTTTTAAGGAATATGTACAGTGTGTATTAGTATTAAAGAGAGTTTATCCTTCCTGTTATGGGTAAATAGATTTTAAGTGTATTGTTTTAGTAATAGCATAACAAAACATTAGATTGCACTATGTTATGAAAGAACAATATATTATTTATATTATTATTGTTAAAAATGCTTTAATATAATGAAGATAAAATATAATAATAAAAACGGGAGAATGTTTATGAATAGAGTATATTTATTTGGAAAAATTATTTCAAAATCTAAATTAAAATATACTATTTTACCAAAATTAAAAGTATATATTGAGATAGTTATTGAAACGATTTCGGGACAAGTATTTA
>JAZSRF010000045.1:0-84806 GCA_045538335.1 Clostridia bacterium
ATTTCAGATTTCTTTTGTTTTGTTATTATTTCATCTAACTTATTATATAAATTATCTTGTTTAGAAATAATATATCCTTGTTTGTTATAATAATTATATCTTTCTGAATTACACTCTGGCACATTAAAATCACGATTTATACTGTGTGTTTCAGATATTTGTTTGTCTGTCAAATTAAAATATGTATGTATAACATATTTCTTCGTCATATCTAGCTTATCCGATGTTGTATCTACGTGATAATATTCGCCATCTAAATTTACAACGTTCCAAGCATGAGCTACATCTTCTGTAGTCCCATGAACTATAACGTTGTCTATTCCTGCTTTTTCTAACAACAACTTAAATGCTTTTGAATATCCATCACATACTGCTTCATTTTGTACTAAAGCTCCGTACGCTGTATGTTTTATACAAGGTATATCTTCTATATTTTCATAATTATAATAAGTTACTTTGTCTACTAGCACGTCGTGTATTGCCAATTCTTTTTCATAGTCAGTCATATCTTCAGTTATATTCGAACTTATGATTTCGCTTATAGCACTATCTAGTTGTTTATTTTTAGCCTCTATTTCCTCTTTAGTGTTAATTATATAATTTAATTCTAAAGTAGAAATTTCAAACAATTTAACATCACTAGTCGCCACCACATACCTATTAGATATATAATATATGGATGGATTATCATAAAAGTATGCTGTAATCACTTTACCCACCTTGTCAGATAAACCTTCCGAATCCAACATACCCAAAAACACTGTTTTCCTTATGCTTTTTACTGCATCATCAATTTTTATATATATTTCTTTTTCATCTACATCCAATTGATTAAAATAATACCCCGAATAATTAGAAAATCTTTGTTTATCTACTTTAAAAACAGAAAAATCTAATATGTCTAGTTTTATAACTAAACATATTAGAAATATTACTGTAATTGTAAAAACTAATTTAAGAAATTTTTTCACGTTTTTCTCCTACCAATTATTATGGTGTAGTAGTTTCTCCTGTTGATGTATTTTCACCACTTGTTTCTCCGCCTGTTACCTCACCTGATGTATTGCCACCAGATGTGCCGCCAGATGGATTTTCTCCTGTGTTACCTCCTGGTATTTCTCCAGTTGTTCCGCCACTTACATCTCCACCGGTTTCTTCACTTGATGTATTTCCACCTGGTGTAACATTTTCATTTTTATCGTCCTTATCTGTATTAACAACTTTTGTTCCTACAGCTATAATCTTAGGTGTAGATCCATAAGAATCTTGAGATAACATTACTTTAGATATAACTTTACCGTTATATTTTACTGTTTTGTATGCAACTGATTTATATCCAGCTTTTCCAGCTTGTATTATTTTTGTTTTGCCTTTAGCTAAGCTACTATCTTGTTGTTCTTGAACTTTAGAAGCAATCGTTGATGTAACCCAAGATGTTAATTCTACATCATATTCTTTATCTTCTTTTGTTCCATATATAGCAATTGTCAACTTTCTTGAACTTGTTGTTGATGCTACTATCTTTATTGGATAATCTCTTGTATTTTTAAATTTAAAATCCAAAAATGGATAATATATTGTTGCATCTAAGCTTACTGGCACGTATCCTACTGGAAGTGCATGACAACTTCTTGACACAATTCCTAAGTTTGCATATAGCACTGCTACATAAAGTGTTGAAGATATTTGACATATTCCTCCACCTACTTCTTGAACAGTTTTGCCTCCTTTAAATACAGCCGCAGGTTTAAATCCTCTTGAACTAAGACCACAGTCACCCATTACTGCATTAAAAGAGAATGTTTCTCCAGGCATTACTATTGTTCCATTTAACATCTTAGCACCAAGCGCAACATTACTTGCTCTATTAGAATCTGAATTTGCATAAGATGAAGTATAACTTGCTAATTTATCTTTATATATATTCTTAGTTATATCTTGAATTTTTACTTTTGGTTCAGTAGTTGTTAATTTAAAGTTTATCTTTTTACCTTCTTGTTGATTTTCTGCTTTATCTAATATGTCTCTTAAAGCTTGTTTATCGAAAGTGATTCCAACTTCGTGTTTATGATATGCTGTAGGTTTTACTGTTTCATCTATATATGCATCTTTTGCTTCTCTACATATTTTTGCATAAACAACATCCACATCTAATGTATTTGGTTTTCTTTCTTCAAGTTCTAATTTATACTCTGTTAATTCTTTCTCTTTAAGAGCATTTAAAATATCTATCTTAAATTCTTCTACAACTATATCTTTGCCAGATTTTCCTTTTGTTATTACCAAGGTATAATTTTCTTCATCTAATCTATATGAATCGTCTTGTACTCTACCTTCTACACCAGAAGTTATTTCAGCAGAAATATTTGTTAGCTTTGCTTCAGAATGCACATATATGGGTTCTATATTAGCTTTTCCAAACATAGTTTTTAATATTTTTATATTGTTTAGTACTATGTTTTCTGTTCTTCCATATTCCATTATTTTTTTCACTGTAGCTTGTTCGTCTACACTCATATCTATACTGTCTGGTGTAAGTTCCATAACGATGCCATCTTCGTGTTTTACTGTTACAACTTTTTTCTTAAATTCATCGCTTAGTTCTTTCACTACTTCAGCTACTTGAGTTTCACTCATAGAGCCAACATCTATTTCATTTATATATACATTAGAATATACATTTGTATTAAGCTTGTTCACAAGAGCAAAAACAACCATAGCTATTGCAATTATGCTAAGTACAATAGCAGTTATAATTAACCCTTTATTTAGTTTTTTCCTGGGTTCCACTTGTATATTACCAGGTCTTTTATTCTCTATATTTTCTTTTTTCTGTTGTTCGTTTTCCAATGTTCTACCTCCAAAACATCATATGTTCACATTCAATATATTATCACATAAGTCATATATTCGCAACATTTTTTATACTCTATTTGCATAATTTTTATCGCATTTTTATATATTTTGTGTCTTTTTGTCAAAACTACACAACTTTTATACACTTTTGTCTAGTTTTAACACATTTGTTGCACCATCATTTTTGGTGCTGTAAAATGATGTCAAACAATGTTTTATGAGGTGATTTTATGAACGAATT
The DNA here is from genome assembly GCA_045538335.1 of Clostridia bacterium. Lineage (GTDB taxonomy): Bacteria > Bacillota > Clostridia > TANB77 > CAG-465 > UMGS1649. Next base: position 3,098 of record JAZSRF010000045.1, read on the forward strand.
TGTTAATTTTGAATGTGCCTGCAACATAGGATACGACAAAGGAGCGCTAAAAAAGACAATAGAGAACAATATTTTCAGCATATTTGGAAATTTAAATCAAAAAAAATCTATAGTTATTAGATATCACGGCCAACTTACAGATATAGAAGATAATAATTCGACAGAATTTAGTATGTTTTACTTTTTTGATAATCTAGAATGTGACAAAAAAACTGTTAAACTGCATAAGTGCAGCAAATGTCCTGGTGAATGCTATTGTGCAACTATAGATTTAGATATGTATCACACTCTAAACTTTGGATTTTTAGATAATAATGAAAATTACGAATTAAATGGTAACATCCCTTTTAAATTAGATATATTACCTGATCCTATATCTAACATTATGCAAAGATATGGATTTGAGCAAAACACATCACTTCCTACAGTTCCTCACAAGAAAGATAATATTTTTACTTTCGAAAGTATCTTTAATAGCATAAAACTTTTTTTCAAAAATTGTTTCAAATATAATTAATACATTAAAGTTTATTTTTTAACAAACCTACAAAAGAGCCAACTCACGTTAGCTCTTTTGCTTTTCTTTAATTTGTTGTTTTTCAACTCTTAATAGTTGTTCATATATTTTTCTTTCTCTTTCTGTTATTTCCTCTGGATGTCTTATTCCCAAATGAATTACCAAGTTGCCTCTAGTATTATCTGCACTTACATATCCCTTATTCGTTATATTAATCTTGTCCTGTTGTTTAGAGCCAACCGGAATATCTATGTCTACTTGTTCTCCTAAAATTTTAAGTTTAATTTTATCTCCAACTACAGCTTGCGCGTACGTTACGTCCAAATTCATATGTATGTCTAAACCTTCTAGTTTTAAGCTTGAATGCTCCTTCATTTTTACTGTAATAATTAAATCGCCATTTTTCCCACCATTTTTACCTGGTTGTCCAAGAGCAGCTAGACGTATTTTCTCACCGTCTTTTATTCCCCTTGGAACTTGAACAGTATAATTATTTACCTTACCACCAATAGTTTTAAGTGATAATTTCTTTTCTGCTCCAAAGAAACCTTCTTCTAAAGTTATTTCTAACGCTGCTTCTATATTGCCACCTTTTTTAGGTTGCCTATTAGCACTTATTCTGCCCTTTATATCTGATGTAGCAGTTTCAAACATCTCTTTTGCACCTTTACCAAAACCTAAAAGTGTAGTGATAAGTTCAGATTTTGCATCTGTACTTTTAACTCCATATTTGACATCTTTCTTCATACTAGTCTTTGGTGGTATGCCGTAACCATAACGAGCAACTTGCCTGTCGTATTTTTTCTTTTTTTCTTTGTCCATTAAAATATCATACGCAACCGTTAAATCCTTAAAAATCTCTTCCGCTTCAGGACTTCCAACATTTGCATCCGGATGATATTTTTTAGCTAATCTTCTGTAATTAGCTTTTATTTCTTCCTTACTTGAGCGTTTATTTACCCCAAGTAATAAGTAATAATCCTTTTGTTTCATAGCGACCTCTTTTCAATATTTAATGCTACGTTTAGCGCAAAATTATTATATCATAATTTGTGGTATTTTCAACCCTTTTTAGTTGCAATTATGACATTTTTCGTATATAATACACTTAGCAATAGGAGGGTATTATGGAAGAAAATAATTTGCTAGACGAAGGAAAAATAGTCCCTGTTAAAATCGAGGACGAAATGAGACGTTCATATATAGATTATGCCATGAGTGTTATTGTCTCTCGTGCGCTTCCAGATGTTCGTGATGGATTAAAACCCGTTCACAGAAGAATATTGTATGTTATGAGCGAATTGGCTTTATGGCCAGATAAACCATATAGAAAATGTGCCGGTATTGTTGGTGACGTTTTAGGTAACTATCACCCACATGGTGATGCAGCAGTTTATGATGCATTAGTAAGACTTGCACAAGATTTCTCTTTGCGTTATCCGTTAGTTAACGGACACGGTAATTTTGGTTCAATAGATAACGACCCACCAGCCGCAATGAGATATACAGAAGCCAAACTTTACAAAATGGCTGTTGAAATGTTAGATGACATAGATAAAGAAACTGTAGACTATACTCCAAACTATGACGATAGACTTATGGAGCCTAGTGTACTTCCTGCAAAGATACCAAACCTTTTAATCAATGGTTCTTATGGTATTGCCGTTGGTATGGCATCAAATATTCCACCACACAACTTAACTGAAGTTATAAATGGAACTTGTGCTATGATAGATAATCCAGATATAACTGATGAAGGGTTAATGGAATATATTAAAGGACCCGACTTCCCAACTGCAGGTATTATAGTTGGGCACGAAGGCTTCAAAAACGCATACACTACAGGACGTGGCAAAGTATGCTTACGTGCTAAATGTGAAATTGAAGAGGACCAAAGAGGTAGATACCACATAATAGTTACAGAAGTTCCCTACAAAGTAAATAAAGCTGCAATGTGTGCTAACATTGCCAAACTTGTTAATGAAAAGATTATTGAGGGAATTTCAGATGTACATGACCATTCAGATAGAGAAGGTGTAAGAATTGTTATAGACCTTAAAAAAGATGCTAATCCAAATGTTGTATTAAATCTTTTATACAAACATTCTGAACTTCAAACAACCCAATCTATGATACTACTTGCACTTGTAAATGGCGAACCTAAGATTCTTACACTAAAAGAAATTCTTTACCATTATATTGAACATAGAAAAGATATAATTGTAAGAAGAACTAAATACGATTTAAAGAAAGCTGAAGCTAGACTTCATATTTTAGAAGGGTTAAGAATTGCAATAGATAATATTGACGAAATTATTAAGATAATTAAATCTGCCAAAGATGACAACTCGGCAAAATTAACATTAATGGAAAGATTTGGTCTTTCTGAAATTCAAGCACAAGCAATTCTAGATATGAGACTTAGAACTTTAACAGGTCTATCTCGCGATAAAATTGAAGCAGAATACAATGCTTTACTTGAAACTATAAAACACTTAAAAGCAATATTAGAAAGCGAAGCTTTAGTTCTAAATATAATAAAAGAAGAATTAACAGAAATCAAAAACACTTATGGTGATGAAAGAAGAACAAAAGTAGTTCACGGTGAAAGTGATATTGAAATAGAAAGCTTAATCAAACAAGAAGACAACGTTGTTACAATAACTCACTTTGGTTACGTTAAGAGGATTTCTGTAGATGCATACAAATCTCAAAGACGTGGTGGTAAAGGTGTTACTGGTATGGCAACAAGAGAAGACGACTTTGTTGAGCATCTATTCGTATCTTCTACACACGATTACATTCTATTCTTTACAACTACTGGTAGAGTATTTAAGTTAAAAGCTTATGATCTTCCAGAAGCATCAAGAGTAGCTAAAGGTATGGCAATAGTAAACCTACTTCAACTTGCACAAGGTGAAAAGATTGCTGCCGTTATACCTGTTAAGAACTTTGAAGATAAACTAAATGTTCTTATGGCTACAAAGAATGGTCTTGTTAAAAAGACTCCTCTTTCTGAATATTCAAACATTAGAAAGACTGGTATCCTAGCAGTAACATTAAAAGATGATGATGAAATCATTGATGTTAGAATTACAGACGGAAACAGTGATATAATCCTTGTAACAAATTCTGGTCTATCTATTAGATTCAAGGAAGAAGAAGCAAGACCTGTAGGAAGAACTTCAATGGGGGTTAAAGGTATAACTCTTGGAAAAGGCGATTATGTTGTTGGTATGGAACCAATTACAACAGAAAAAGATAACTACATTTTAGCTATAACAGAAAACGGATTTGGCAAGAGAACAGAAGTTGAAGAATACCGTGCACAGTCTAGAGCAGGTAAAGGAATTTTAACATACAAAACTACTGAGAAAACCGGACATATTATAGGCGTTAAAGTTGTTACAGATGACGATGATGTTATGATAGTTACTGCAACAGGCATAATTATTAGAATTAACGTAAGCGATATATCTGTACTTGGCAGAAATACTCAAGGGGTAACTTTAATGAGAACTTCAGAAGGCGGTAGAGTTGTAAATGTTGCAAAACTTGTTCACGAAGAAAGCGATGACCAATTGAGTATTGAAGAGAATAAGTAGTTGATAAAACAAATTTCAAAATACAAATACAAACATAACAGGTGGTTCATTGGAACCACCTGTTAATTATTTATTTACTTTTCTTACTCATTCAAATACTTGACGTAGCATTTGAGAATTTCACCGGGAATAGGACTTTCATTACAGAAATTCCATTTCTTTTTAGCAACGTCATAATAAACATTTGCTTGAAAGAGAGGAATATACGCTTCTACGCCTTCTTCTGCGGTACATTTAACAACATACTGCTTGCCTCTGTATTCTTTCAAAACAACGGCAGTAAACGGTACGCTGCCTTTAGTAAGCACACTGTTCCTCGCCACATTAAAAGTAAACACCTTTGCCTTAAGCGTTTTTAAACCAATATCTTCTAACACTCCATAGAATGTATAATCAAAAATGCTCTCCGCACTATCAACAGTCTCTTTTTCTTGAAGCAGCTCGTACATTTTAAGAAACGCTTCGGCCACATCATTATTTTCCGAAGGATGCCACTCATCATCTTCTAAATACATGGTGGGTTCATACAACGTCACATATTCTCTATGTCCATCTGTGTATTGCAACTCTAAAACGTCTTGTTTGCTGCCATATTGTTTCAGAAGTTCTACCTCAAATCTGTATTCTCTCGGAGCCTTTTCAAGCACTCCTTCTGGCCGATCTGCCAAAGTTACTTTTGCATTACCAGCTAACCGCGGGAAATAGGCACCATACAACTTCAAATCATAAATAGTCATTATAATTCCCCCTAGTTTTATTTTAGGTTTTAATTATATCACATGTATTGTAGTTTTTCAATATTATAAAATACTTATTCGTTGATTTGTTAACATAAATATGGTATAATGTTATTGTAGTTTTAGCAAAGTTCCAAAAATAATTTTTTAGGAGGATATATATGAACGGTTTAAAAACTACTATTTTGCTCATCGTCGCTATTGTTTTAGATGCCTTTATGTGGTATCTCTGGCAACCGCCTATGAACTTCTCGTCGCCTAGTTTCTGGTGGTTCGTAATCGTGTCTGTAGGGATTATCGCTTGCGCTTTGTTTATAGCCGGTTGGGAAGATGATGTTTTATTACCCGCAGGAATTGCCGGTGCCATTGTTGCCATTGCTTTTATTATTTGGCTTATCGGAGCGTGCTTCAGCGGCGGGCTTTTCAATGCCAAATTAATGTCCAATCTTCTGGATGTGGAGACCACCTCCTTTGAAGCAGAGTTTGAAAACGTTAACTGGAATACTGTTCCGCAAATCGACCACGCAAGCTCCGCCATTTTGGGTGCTAGAAAAATGGGTACTCTTGTAGAGGAAGTCTCCCAGTACAATGTAGCGGAAAATTACACATTGATTAATCAAAACGGTAAACCTACCCGTGTTGCTCCCTTGGTTTATGCGAGCGTATTCAAATACTTTAACAATAAATACCAAGGAATCCCCGGTTACATTACCGTAAACTGTGTGGAAAAGACTGCAGAGTTTGTTCGGTTGGAAAAAGGTATTCAGTATTCGCCTTCTGCTTGCTTTAGCAAAGACCTCAATCGTCATCTGAGAAGCCAGTTTCCAGGTATGCTCTTCGATGAATTTTCATTCGAAATTGATGACGAAGGAGTACCTTACTGGGTTGTTCCCACTTATACTTATTCTTGTGGTATTGGTGGTGGCAAGACTCCTAACGGCTGTATTGTTTGCGACCCCATTACTGGTTCGGCAGATTTCTACGCTATGGATAAAATTCCCGAATGGATCGACCACGCTGTAGATGATGACACTGTCGTAAACCTTATCAAATGGTGGGGCAAATACCAAGATGGTTGGTGGAACAGTTGGGTTAGCCAAAGAAACGTAAAACAGGCTACTGAAGGTAACAATTTTGTAACCATCGGCAACGATGTATACCTGTACACTGGTATTACCTCCGTTGCTATGGACGAATCCAACATTGGCTTTATTTTGGTAAACCAGCGAACTGCAGAAGCAAGATACTTTGAAATGCCTTCTGCCGAAGAATACTCTGCTATGGATTCTGCAAAAGGCCAGGTACAGCATCTGAACTACACTTCTACCTTCCCTATTCTTATCAACCTTAACGGAGAGGCTGTTTACTATCTGTCTTTGAAAGATGCTGCGGGATTAGTTAAAATGTATGCTCTCGTATCTGTAGAGGATATTCAGAAGCTTGCCGTAACAGATTCTACTTTAGGTATTGAATACCTGGTAGAGCAGTATAATAAATCTTCTAGCTCTATCCAAATTTCTGGCGGCGAGACCAAAACTATCACCTTTGATATCGCAAACATTTATACTTGTGTAATCGAAGGTAACACACAATACTACTTTGAAGACGCAAACGGTAATGTTTATATGACAGATATTACCAAGAGTGTCAAACTTCCTGTATATTCTGTAGGAGATAAAGTTACTATTACCTATTCTTCCACGAATGTAGAAAACTACTTCAGTATTGTAAACATTGAGTAATCCTACAAAAGAGGAGATTCATTTGAATCTCCTCTTCCTTTTTATTTCTTTGAAACGCTTTCAAAATACGCCTTCATAAATGCTTCCGGTGTAGATTTATTCTTCGATTCCCTCCACATATTGTCTCCCATATCCCAGAACAAATACGGATATTTTAAGGTCTCATATGCTTCTTCGCCATTCTCAAAAACGAGTTTTAATACGTCCTGTTTGCCTCGGTATTCCTTAAGAAGAGTTATCTCAAAGAACGAGTTGTTAAAACCAGGAATACAGTGTCTGTCCTCCCTTCTTGCAAATATACTAACACCCGAAAAATCAAACTTGTACCGAAAGTACACGCCGTAAAACTTTACATCATAAATACTCATTATGATTCCTCCTATTATTTTATTTTACAGTCGCATTATATCACAAAAATATGGATTAGACAAGCTAGTCTAACCCATAAAATTCTATTGCATTTTTATATAAAATATTCGCCACTTCATTCTTATCCATCTCTTTTATTTCAGCAATTTTTTCTATAACATATGCTATATTTAACGACTCATTTCTTTCTCCTCTATGTGGTACAGGAGCAAGATAAGGCGCATCTGTTTCTGTCATAATATTTTCTATTGGCATTTCTTTTATAACTCTTATTGCTGTAGCTGTCCTTTTATATGTTATATTTCCTCCAACAGATATTCTGTATCCCTTTTCTATTATATATCTTGCTGTTTGCTCATTTAAGTCAAAACAATGAAACATTATCTTTTCCGGCTTTTTGTCAGTGCTTTCTAGAACTTCTACTGTATCTATACTTGCATCTCTTGAATGTATTTGAACAGGAAGGCCTACATCATAAGCAAATTCCAATTGGTCTTTAAAAAGTTTTTTCTGCTCCTCTTTAAACTCTTTTGTATAGTGATAGTCCAGTCCAATTTCTCCAATTGCAACAATTTTGTCCTTAGAGTTTTCCCCATATAGCCTTCTTAAATCGTCTGCGTTTTCCCCATATTCCACATGTTCTGGGTGAATCCCTATTGTGCAATATACATTTGTATGATTATTTGCAATAGCCAATGCTCCCGTAGAAGATTCTATTCCAGCACCAGCATTTATTATATAATCTACACCATTTGCGAATTGTCTATCTAACGTTTGTTCTCTATCCTCGTTATATCTTTCATCTTCATAATGCGCGTGTACATCAATTATTTTCATATTAATTTTTGTCTACTCCTATTTCATTATTGGAATTGTAACTATTACCTCTGTTCCAATTCCAACTTCACTCTTCATTTCAATAGTTCCATCGTGAGCTTCTACTATTTCTTTAACTATAGAAAGTCCTAGACCTGTTCCACCCATTTGTCTTGAACGAGCTTTATCTACTCTATAGAACCTTTCAAATATACGTTTTAAGTCTTTTTCAGGTATTCCCATACCATTATCTACAAACTTAAGGTAAGCTTTACCACCAGCTGCTCCAATATATACAGTTATTTCTCCGCCTTCAGGTGTATACTTTATGCTATTGCTAAGAATGTTTATCATAACCTGTTGTATGCCGTCTTTATCCACAAATACAGGCCCCGGTATCATATTAACAACACATTTTAAATTGTGCTTTTTCTCCTGTGCTACATACTGCATATTTTCTACAACTTGTTTTGCCAAATCATCAATGTTAAGTTTAATCTTATTCCATACATTTTTCTTATAATCAAAACGAGAAAGTTGTAAAAGGTCTGCTACTATTCTATCCATTCTATTTGCTTCATCGTTTATTACTTGAGCAAATTTAGCTATTTCTTCTTTTTCTAGTTCCCTATCTAATATTGTTTCAGAATATCCTTTAATTGAGCAAAGCGGTGTTTTTAATTCGTGAGAAACGTTAGCAACAAATTCTTTTCTCATATTATCTAGTTTTTCACTTTCTGTTATGTTTTTTATAAACACAATAACACCCATTGGCATTAATCTTTCGTTTTGGAAAGGGACTAGCACAACATCAAGAACGTTATCATTTACAGTTGTTTTTTCTTCTACATTTTTGTAGTTTGTCATATAAAGAACTTTATCAAAATCCACTTTTAGCTTAAGTTTTTTCATAACTTTTTCATATGTGTTATCTTCTGAGCTAAGGTTTGCAAAAGTCTTAGCTGCAGAGTTTATTTGTATTATTTGTCTTTGCATTGAGAAAGCTATAACTCCATCTGGCATTCTTTCTATTATCTTTCCTGTTTTGCTGTCTTGGCTTGTAACTTCAAAGTTGTTTTTAGAAATACTTTGCATTATTTCGCTATATATATCAATTACGCTATTTAGTTCTTTAAGCTCTGTACAACCGTTTAGCATACGAGAATCTACAGTTTTTCCATCTTTTATGTTTTTCATAGATTTTTCTATACGTCTAAGCGGTAATAATATCTTATTATTGTATATGGCAGCAAATATTAATGCACATAAAAGTAGCACACCAATTGATATTACAATCGGTGCGTCAAATACAAATCCAAATTCCTTTGTAATAGAATAATTTATAACAATATTCATTACTACAAATGTAACTATTACAAACCCTAACACTAATACCTTTGTACTAGTTTTTATAGATTTAAACATAATATCCTATTCCTCTTTTTGTTATTATATATTTTGGTTCAGAAGTATTATCTTCTATTTTTTCTCTTATTCTTCTTATAGTAACGTCAACGCTTCTAACATCACCATAATAATCATAACCCCATACGTTTTTAAGTATTTGTTCACGAGTAAATACTTGTCCAGAATGAGTTGCAAGTAGTTTTATAACTTCGAATTCTTTCATTGTTAAATCTATTATTTTTCCTTTTTTAACAACTACATATTTTTCTACATCTAAAACTAAGTCTTTTATCTTTAATTCATCTGCTTCGCTCTCTTTTTGAGTCTCTTCAGGTAACACGTGTTTTCTTAAGTTTGCTTTTACACGTGCTGTAAGTTCTCTTACGCTGAATGGTTTTGTCATATAGTCATCAGCGCCAAGTTCAAGACCAATTATTTTATCTACAACTTCCTCTTTAGCTGTAAGCATTATTATTGGGCAAGTAAGTTTTTGTCTTATCTTTTTACATACAGTAAATCCGTCCATTTTAGGAAGCATTACATCTAAGATTATTAAATCTGGTTTTGCAGTTAGTGCCATTTCTACTGCTTGTTCTCCATCATATGCTTCGATTGTTTTATAGCCATCTTTTTCAAGGTTAAACTTTAACACATCTACTATTGGCTTTTCATCATCAACTATCAATATCTTCTTTTCCATATCGACACCTCTTTACGAGATTATTTTATCACAAAAATATCTTTTGACAAGTCTTTTTGTTAAATTTGTGACATTTTACTGTCATTTATTTTCAATCATATTACAATTATGTTATGACATTGTGTGAATTGTAATTTAAGGCTTAATATGCTATAATATTTCTAGCAAAAACACGTATAGATAGTTCTAATTAGATTACTATTAGGGAGAGGTTTTTATGAACGATAAAAAGTTTATTGTAAAACAAGGCGAAGATGAATTTGCAATTGGTTACTTTGGCGCCGACCTATATTGGGTAATGAAAAATTATCACGAGGGCAATAAATTTATAATTACCAAAAAATACGGTACCTTATACGAGGGCTTACAAACCATATTTAGATTCATGAAAATGCGCCAAGCACCCGAATTTAAGGCTAACGTCTTTAATTGGCTTAGCGAAGCAAGACTACCTGAAGAATCTAACCATATGACAATTACCAAGCAAAAAAACAAATTTGTTGTTGAATTCTTTCAAAACCCCAATGATTACATTTCTATAAGAAGTAAAACCTGTGCTATTTGTTTTTGCTTAAGTGGGAGTAAAAATCCAAGTATTGCAAACATGTTCAGCGCTCTGACGCACAAATTATTAGCGGGAGATTAATTTCTCCCGCTAATTATTTTAATAGTTTTGCAGCGAACACTCTACTTAACTCATTATTATTTAGCTTTACTACCATTCCGACCATTCTGGCCATCCTTGTACATCTTTAACAGAATCTTTTTTTGGCTGTTCTTTGTTTTCAACAATCTGATTATTCATACTTTCTTGATCATCATATACTTTCGTCGACAAATCACTTGCTAAAGTTGCTTGCTTCTCTTTTTTTATATCAAACTTTTTTTCAAGCTTCTGTTCTGCGCATAATGGTAACTGTATACTTTTTAACTTTGCATGTTTTATAGTGTCGCACATTAACTCAAAAACCGCTTCTCTATTTTCTAACAGTGTGTCAACAATTAAGCATGTTATTCCTCTATCAGAATACACTTCCGGGTAAGCATCATTTAAGTCAAAGTTATCATACATTGTTATTTCACAATTATATTTACTATCTATTAATTTTTTCGCTATAGCCATAGCCATTTTCCTAGAATATTCATCATTTAAATTATATGAAATATATGGCGTACCAGTGTCTCCAGCACAACAAGCATGTGAGAGAAACCCTTTATTATATCCTTGGTTTAATAATCTCTCTAGTTGTTTCGAACCTTCTGCCCATTCATGAAATGCTTTTTTACGTTCCTTCGCTGTTAATGTTTTTATGTCTATAGGTTTTCCTGTATTGTACTTACTTTGCAAAGTAATTCCCCCTTGTTATCCAGATCAGTTATTTGTATACTTGATTACATATTCTTTAAATTTATCTCCACGTTCTTCAAAGTTTTTAAACACTCCATAGCTTGCTGCTGCAGGAGACATTAAACATATTGTTCCTTTTTTAGTGATTTGAGTTGCAAGCTCTACTGCTTTTTCTAAATCTTCAGCTAGAACATAATTAGAATTTGTTCCTGTTTTCTTTAATTCCTCATAGATTTTCTTACCGCTATCATACATTAAGATAACATTTTCTACTTTACCTTGTGATAGGAATTCTATCAAAGATGAATAATGTATTCCTCTATCCATTCCTCCAACTATTACTGTATTTATATTTGGAATACTTTCTACAGCAGAAATAACTGCTTCTGGAATAGTAGCAATAGAATCGTCTATATATGTTACTCCATCATACACACCAATATTTTCTAATCTATGTGCAAGCGGTTTAAATTCCATAATTGCTTTTGATATTTTTTCATCTTCTACGTCTAAAAGTTTGGCAACCGTTGTTGCAACCGCAATGTTATAACAGTTATGTGCACCGCGTATATTTTCGTTTTTAGGCTCTCTCACGGTTATAATATCTCCGTGAATGTTAATACGAACTTGCTCTTCCGAATAACAGCAAGACTCTTGTTCTTCTGTTTCTTCTTTGCCAACACCAATATGATGTTGCTTTAATAGTCTATCGCCATTTAACACTTCTTTTTCAGCCTCATTAAATATGTAATAATCATTTTCGTCTTGGTATTTGTATATATTTCTTTTTGCCTCTTTATACTCTTCATAACCCTTGTAATGGTCTAAGTGGTCTTCATACATATTAAGAAGTACTGCAATATGAGGGCTACAGTCTACAAACTCCAATTGATGTGACGAAAGCTCATACACATAATAATCTGTTGTGTTATATGTTTCCATTTCTTCAAAAGCCGGAAGGCCAATGTTCCCAACAAGAAGCGTGTTGTATTTTTCTTTAAGCATTGAATATATTAATGAAGATGTTGTACTCTTACCTTTTGTTCCAGTAATTCCAATTATTTTATCTTTGCCATACTTTAAAAAAAGTTCCGTTTGAGATGTCACTTTATCTCTTAAACCTGTTAAATCTACATCTTTAAAAGACTGTCCTGGTGTTTTCATTATAACATCATAGTCTTTCATTGCTTCTAAATAATTAGCCCCAGTATGAAGAGTTACATCTGAATTTAAAATTTCTTCGTCTGTTATCTCTTTAATATCTGCAATACCTACTTTACAGTCGATATTATTATTTTTTATAAATCTATATGTACTTCTTCCTTCACGGCCAAAGCCTAGGATAAGCACACTTTTACCTGTCAACTCTTGTATTATTTTTTCTTTCACAAAAGTTCCTCCTACTCAATATATTCTCTTAAAGCTTTTTTAAATTCTTCTGTCAGATTGTTATCCTCATTCCAATCTTTTTTTGCCTCTTCTATTGCTTGTTCTAAATTCGCTATATTTGGTTTAAAGTCTTTTAATAGCACTGGTAATTCTTTACCCTCTTTATTTAATCTTTCAACTATCATATTAAGACTTAAGTTTATTTCATCTTTAGTTCCAACACATTCAAATGGTTTGTCGTAATCTGGATAAACAAGACCATTAAATATATCTCTTAAAGATTCATTATTTAGCATATCTGTTTTAAAAATTCTAGCCATATCCTCATCTGTTAAGAATGCTTTAACCATAATATATACGTATAAACACTTAGGACAATTTTCACACCATATGTCTTGTTTAGAACCTACGTTACAACTTTTGAATACTTCAAAATATTTATCTGTTTTAACAAACGCCCTAACTATTTGCCATTCACTTAACGCTCTAAGTAAACTAAAATAGCTTGGTCCATTTTCACAAATATGTTTTTCCACATATTCTCTAAAGTCATTTTCAAATTCTATACTCTTAGAATATTGGTGGTTTATATTTGTACCACTAACATTTGCTTCGTTTGCACTAGCCTCATTAGATAATACTATGTTTTTTCTACCAAGTATTACAGCTGAAGCGTAAGAAGAAAATGCAAGTATTGCCGAAAACGGTGTATGCCCATTCAAAAAGCCTTGTTTATTTAATTCTAATAATCTTGAATCCAAAGTTCTCTTTGGCGCATAAATCTTACCATCATATCCGCCAACAATGGCAGAATCTCTTGATGCTCCTCTTGGATTTACAATATAACACATATTATCCATATTTTTTAATACTTCTAAAGATAACGAAGAGTCTTTGCCACCACCCACAGGCACAAGATTTCCTGTAAGGTCCTCTGTTAATTCTGTTTTTTTACTTGCGGTGTTTTCTACTTTAATTTCTAGAAATGTATCTATGTTCATTGCTTCTACAATATTATTTCTGTAGAAAAATTCACCAAGTCCATTAATGTATAACTTTTTATACCATGCTATCTGTTCCTCATTCAAATTTCCACATTTTACAACAAGAGTAGGTGAACAAGTAGACTTAAGGTATGACACAACTTCAACCATACCAAGATTAAATATTGTGTTTTCTAATATCTTTCTTGAACTTGCATCTAACACTCTTCCTTGTGGCTTTGGAAAACTCCATGTTGGTTTAAACTCTGTTAAACCTGGCACAACAAAGTTAAATGATACTTCAAAACTGTTTTCAGTTTCTGTAATATCATAAGAATTGTATTCAAATATTGGATATTTTTCTCTTAACTCATTAAATTTATCCATATTACATTTCCCTTCTATTTTCCATTGCCTTTATTAGTGTAATTTCATCTGTATATTCTAAATCTCCGCCTACTGGTATTCCGTGTGCAATTCTAGACACTTTTATACCTGGTATTGTTTTAATAATTCTAGAAATATACATTGCAGTAGCTTCCCCTTCTATTGTTGGATTAGTCGCAAGAATTACTTCTTTCACATTTTCATCTGAAAGCCTAGATACTAATTCTTTTATTTTTATATCTTGCGCAGATATATTGTTCATAGGAGAAATAGCTCCATGAAGTACGTGGTATAATCCTTTGTACTCGTGTGTTTTTTCCATAGCAACTACATCTTTTACATTCTCTACTACGCATATAACACTTGTGTCTCTTTTAGAATTACCACAAATCTCACATTTGTCTGCTTCAGATAAGTTGTAGCAAGTCGAACAAAATCTCACTTTCTGTTTAGCTTCAAGCAAAGCTTCAGACATTGTTTTAGCTACTTCTGTATCTGATTCTAATATATAGAATGCTAAACGAACTGCTGTCTTGTGACCAATTCCTGGCAACTTTTCAAATTCTCCTATTAATTTTTTAACTGATTCTGAATACATAACCTACCTACATCAACCCTGGAATGTTTAATCCTCCAAGTCCTTCTTGCATCATATCATCTGCTTTTCTTAATGCTTCATTTACTGCAGTAAGAACGAGGTCTTGTAGCATTTCTACATCATCTGGGTCTACTACTTCTTTTTTAATTATTATTTCTTTTATTTCTTTCGCACCTGTTGCTTTTACTATAACAGCTCCCCCACCAACGGAAGTTTCAAACTCCGTGTTTGCTGCTTCCTCTTGTTTCTTTTGCATTTCTGCTTGCATTTTTTGTGCCTGTCTCATTAAGTTTTGCATATTTCCCATTCCGCCTGGGAATCCTCCAAATTTAGCCATTTTAATCTCCTCCTATATTATACTCTTTAACTAAATTAATCTACTACTTCAAAAGGTACGCCTGAATCCTTCATCATATTTTCGAATCCATTAGCTTCATCCTTTTTAGTCTCTTTAATATATTCAATTCTTACATTAAAATCATTATTCATTTCTTCATTTACTATTTTTCTCAAATCCTCACGTGTATTATCTTTATTTAATACCCCATACGCAAATGCGTTACATGTAGCAAATACAATTGTTTCATCTTCCTCAAAAGCTTGTGCCCCTGCAAGTGCAGAATAAAGTTTTAAGTTGTCTGAATCTACTGCTTTTTTCATTATTTTGTCTAACTCTTTAACTTTTTTTCTACCAAGCTTTACTTCAGCCACTTTTGCCTCTTTAGGTTTCTCCACTGTCTGAACTTGTTCTGTCGCCTCTTCTTTTGGTGCAGTTTCAACTTGTTTTTCTTGTTTTTGCACTTTTGCTTTAGGTTCAGCTTGAACTTTAATACCTGTCATTTCAAGCTTCTCTATTTTCATTTCTAGTTCTTTTATTTTTGCTAAAAGTTCACTTTCATCTAATGATACAACTTTTGTTGAAAGCTCTAATAGTTTTGCTTTAAATAGCATTGCAACATTATTAGACTGTCTTAAATCGTCATCGAGTTTTGACATATGCTTAATAATTTCCTGTATTCTTGTAACACTTACTTTTCCACAAACGTCTTTTAATTCTTCGGATATATCCACATTATCCCCACAAGATACTGCTATTAATACTTTTAAGAATTCTTGTGTTATACTTGCAGATATGTTTCTTAAATCTTTACCTGATGAAAGTATTGTATTTACTAGTTCATCTACCTTAGTAATATTGTATTCAAGAACACCAGCCACTATATCTTGTATAAGTTTCTTTGGAACTGTACCAATTATTTCTTCTATTTTTTGTTCTGTAATTTCACCTTCTCCAGAAGTTATACATCTTTCTAGAATACTTAAAGCATCCCTCATTCCACCATCTGCAAGTTCAGCTATGTGTTCTAAAGCTTCTATATCATAATGGACATTATAATCTTTAAGCACGTGTTCTAGTCTTTGAACTATACCAGCTTTACCTATCTTTTTAAATTCAAATCTTATACAACGAGATAAAATTGTAGGTAAAATCTTGTGTTCTTCTGTTGTTGCTAAAATAAATATAACATTCTCTGGTGGTTCTTCTAGCGTCTTAAGTAACGCATTAAATGCACTAGTTGAAAGCATATGTGCTTCGTCTATAATATACACTTTATACTTTAGACCCGTTGTAGAATATGCAACTTCTTGGCGTATGCTACGTATATTTTCTACTGAATTGTTAGATGCAGCATCCATTTCAACCACATCTGTTGTATTTCCTTCTAATATGCTACGGCATGCTTCACATTCATTGCAAGGCTCACCCTCTTGGTTATTTAGACAGTTAACTGCTCTTGCAAAAACTTTAGCTGCTGTAGTTTTACCAGTACCTCTAGTTCCACTAAAAATATATGCATGAGATATTTTAGAAGACACTATTTGATTTTTCAAAATTTTAGTTATATGTTCTTGACCTATCATATCACTAAAATTTTGTGGTCTATATTTTCTATATAACGCTACGTATGACATATTTTAACCCCTTATATTTTATAATATTACTACAAATGCTATATATACAAAAATGTCGCCCACGGCACATAGTATCATTTGCTTATTGCTGCTTCCTTCCGGACCTGACAAGGTTCACAAACTCACTATTGCCAAAGCGACTTTAGTAATTATACAATATAGTCTTGTATTTTTCAAGTGTACTTTTCTATTTTATTCTAATCTTTAATTTACTTTAAATTTAAAGTCTGAAAGAGATAGTCTTCTTACATCTGCTCCATTTGTTACAAGCTCTTCATTAGGTAGCAATAACTCTACTTTCATTGTATTTGTTTTTCCTGTACTTTCAACAATGTTTAGTTTAAATTTAAGTTTAAACTGTATGTTTTGTAATTTTATACCCGCAGTACTTAACATTCTACCATCATACACAATTTGTTTTGTAGACTCTGGAACTATCCAATCTTTAAGAACATTTTCATTAAGAGCTACAAATTCTAATAGCATTTGATTATTTTCATCTAATGTATATTCTACTGCAAGTTCTTGTCCTTTATTATCTAAAGCGAGTTTGCTTTCGTTATCTAGCTGTGAAAATATGACTTTTCCATTGTTTGAAGTTACATCACTTAAATATATTCTATTTATCCCTACACCTGTAGCAGCTGTAACAAGCATACTTAACTTATTTCTTTGAGATAAATCTATACTCCATACTCCATTTTTTTCTGTTTTGTTTGTAAGCTCTGCTGAACTTGTTAATATTACATCACTTACTCTAAACTTTCCTTCGTTTACTGTATCTTTTTTGAACACTAAATTTATTACTACAATTAGCAATAATATTGAAATTACTAATGTTATTAATATCCAAAATATTTTTTTCTTATCCATTGTACCCTCCGAATTTGGTTAAACAATTCAAAAATTTCGAATAGTTGAATTTTATCTTTACCCTATACTCTTTCTTTATTATTTCAGTTATTCAATTTTTTCGAATAACTGAT
Organism: Clostridia bacterium; assembly: GCA_045538335.1. GTDB lineage: Bacteria > Bacillota > Clostridia > TANB77 > CAG-465 > UMGS1649. The sequence goes on from JAZSRF010000045.1 coordinate 20,656, forward strand.
TCCTTCTAATGTCATCCATATTATACAACGTAATACATAAAAACTCAAGTGATTGAGTATATTTTAATAGGTGGTTTAATGGATAATTTTTTAGGCAATTTCGACTCATCTTTTATGAACAATTTAGGAATAAATTGTGATAATTTAGATATAAACAAGCTGTTGGTGATTTTGTTAATTCTTACTGGTAGGCTTAAAATAGAATCAATAACAGTATTTCCAAATGACTTTACAGTAACTCTAGGAACATTTAGAATTCTGTAATTAAAAAACTGAGATAAAAGCGAATATTTTGCTTTATTTTATCCCAGTTTAAATTATATATATTATTGTTTTTTAGAGGCTAACAAACTATCTATATAGCCATCCACCTTACCCTTTTCTTTGTCAGATAACATATTGTATTTGGTTACTATATCACTTTGCTCTTCTGTTAATGTTATATGGGGCAAAGGATTGTCTGTAAAATCTATCAAATAATCTACTGAACAATTAAAAAATTCTGCTATTCTTTTTAATGATGGAATTGATGGATTAGATATTCCTCTTTCGTATTTGCTTATTAATTCCTGACTAAAGCCCAGCATTATGGATAAATTTCTTTGTGTTCTTCCACTTTGTTTCCTTATTTTAGCTAAATTCTTCATTGGAACCGGTTTATTGTTCGAACCATCTAACTTTTGCATATGCTACCTCCTACAAAATTATTTTGTACTACTTATTGATAAATTATATTGCTAATTATTGACAACAAAAGGAATAAATAGTACAATTTGTGTAGATAGTTATTGACACTATTAATAAGGAGGTAAATATATATGAAAGAAGATAGATTGAGTATAGTATATGATATGTTGAATAATCATGAAGATACAAAAAGCGAACTAGTGAGTTATAATATAGACCCTAGCTCTAAACGACAATGTGCTTTAAACGTTAAATTGTCTAAAGACTCTCCGTTACTCCACGAACTGGAAAGTCAAGGGTTTAAGGCCATATATCCTGCCGAGCTTGCAGATGAAGAAATAGCAAGAATGAACGAAGATCAAAGATTTATGTATGAATTAAATAGTCAACACGCATTACTCGTCGATTCAAAAGAACCACATTTGTCTTTAAATTTAGCAGGTCAAATAGCGAGCCATGTTTATTCTAATTCTGGAGCCGGAGTTTTAGATGGTTTAAATACAAAAGACAACACATTGACATTTTTTCCAGGCTGTTCTTCACGCTTTAAAGAAGGGACACATGAAAACCTACAAGCTACATTAACCGCTTTAGGATATAAAGCAGATTTAGATAAAGATAGTGTTACTGTTCAGTCAAATATTCCATACCCATCTGTAAATAAATCCAAATTTGCTAAGATTTTTGAAATGGCAAAAGATAAAATTCATAGTGTTGCTGAAAAATTAGGACTTCACAAAAACAAAGAACCTAAGGTTAAGCAAGATGATGATTTGGCAATATAGAAACGAAAGAGGTGTAATTATGGATGATAACTACAGACAAGCTTTAACCGAAGTGTTAGAGGTATTAAACCACACAGAAAAGGAACTAGTAGAAAAGCTACCACAAGATTTTGTAACATTTTTATTGCAAAACTTAGATAGAAAATATGTTCCAGATATAGACTTTTCATTAGACAATTGGGAAACCTCTTTAAAAGAAGAGGCTCAAGCAATTCTAGCGCATATATACAAAGAATTCTTAGCTACTGAACAAGAAAAATCCACATTGTTGACAGATGAAGAATTAGTACAAAAGGGCGAAGAAATGTTGAAAAAATATGGTGTTGAAGATTTGTTTCAGAAAAATGAAACTAAAACTATTGAACCAATTACAGAAAATGTTCCAGTAGAAATCAAATCATCTCCGTGGTATAAAAAAATATTCCAAAAAATTGCAAACATATTTAAATAGTATTTATTATGCAACTATATGAAAATCATATAGTTGTTTCATTTTTTCTATTGTAAATATCTTCTGTTTTTGATATACTTGTTATATTAAAGAGGTGAGACTATTGCATAGTAACAAAAACAATGTAATGATTATAGACGACGATATAGGTTTAACACAAGCTTTATCTATAGTGTTAGACAGCTATAACATAAAATTATCTACATTTACCGAACCACTTGCTGCAATACAAGAATTAAGAACAAACAAACATGATATTTTAATAGTTAACTATCTAATGACTTCTACTAGAGGCGATGAAATAGTTAAGCTTGTTCGTGATTTTGATAAAGAAATATATATTATCCTTATGTCTGCACATAAAGATCTCGCTCCATCTATAGATATAATGCGTTCTTTGGATATACAAGCATTCTTTGAAAAAGGAGCACGTTTTGATGACCTTATACTCCTTATAGAGAGCGGATACAAATATATAGAACAAATAAATGAAATAAAACAAATGAATCACACTATACAAAACTTTGGTTTAGAACTGGCTAATACTCTTAAAAGTACAGTTGGTGCAAGAGACCACTATACTAAAGAACATAGTGATAGAGTTGCAGAATATGCCAAACTATTTGGAGCTCATCTAGAACTTGACGAAGATGAACTAAAAACTTTAGTCCTTGCTGCAGATTTCCACGATATTGGGAAAATTGGTATATCTGATGCTGTTCTTCTAAAAGAAGGAAAACTTACAGATGAAGAATATACTAAAATCAAATTACATCCAATAATCTCCGTAAACATTCTGGCCGGTTCAGAAACATTTAAAGATGCTATACTAGCAGTAAGACACCATCACGAAAGAATAGATGGTAGAGGTTATCCAGACGGTCTTAAAGGAGAGCAAATTCCAAGACTTGCTCGTATTCTTTCAATATGTGATACTTTTGATGCTATAACATCAAGAAGAGTATATAGAGAACAAATGGCTATAGAAGATGCACTACTTGAAATAGATAGAGTTAAGGATGCTCAACTAGATAAAGAGCTTGCTGAAATATTTATTGAATTTGTTAGAACAAATCTAGATATTATAAATAAAATTATGGCAAAGAAACAATAATGCGATAAACGTTGATATTACTAGACAAAACCATTTTCCCGATGTCGGAAAAATGGTTTTGTTTTTTCTTTACATTTTATACAACTCTTTTTCAAATTATCTTAATGTTAACGATACAAAACTGTAATAGTAGTTCACATTGCATTGTCGGCTCCGACATTACAATACATTTTACTAACATCACCTTTTGTTGTAATTACATTAGCCGTTCTGTCTTAACACAAGGCCAACAGCGATTCAGATCATATTGGCTATACCGCCAATATGATCTGATTTTATTACTTTTAGTTTCAACTGCTTTTGCCATTAACAAGAAAGTCTTTGATGTTTCTATAATACTATCATTATTTTTTCGATTTTAGGCCCAATTTTTTGTTGTTTTATTATACGTTGTTACTCTTTTACTTGAGCGTCTTTTGACATATACTTCTTTTTCAGATCCGCATATGATATTTCACCTGCTTGAATTTTTCTGTTTAAAGCTATACCAAATTTTAATTGTGCTATATCCTTCTTTTTTTCTTCGTCGCTAAGTTCCTCATAAGGAACTGCTTGATCAGGGTTTCCATAACTCGGATCAAACACCCAATCATTTCTTTTCAACCATTCATCATGTATTTCACTTGCCATTTGGTGCACTTCTTTAAAAGATGTCAATTGTGTTTTAGAACCCACTAATCTAGCAACTACCTTTCCTGCTTCCAGGTTTTCAAACTGCCAATCTTCAGATAACTCTCCAAAAGTTCTATTTGCTATATCTATTTCTACAATACCTTCTTGATTTTTTCTACAGGTATCTGATTCTACATATTTAAAATTAGGATCTTTTACTTTTTTCCATCTTGGCTCAAATGTTCCATCTTCATTTTTCCTTGTTTGTCTCCAATCTTCATGTAAACAAGACCCTATTTCTAAACCTTCTAATATTATTTGTTCTTCTGATTTAACAGAATCATACTCTGTTACTTCTCTTTCATCTTTTACACTTACTTGAAGCCAATCACTTAAATTCTCTTTTCTTTTCTCTGGAGCATCTTTATAATGTATGTCAGATATTGGATTCCCACTTAATGTTTCCTCGTCAATATTTTCTCCGTCTCTATCATACCACCTTCTAACTCCCCTTGTTTCATATCTTCCTATAGCAATTTTTTCTATAATAGCATTGTTTAGATTCTCATCTCTTATTTCCTCACCAAATTCCTCTCTAGAAAACAATTCTTCACAACCCCCAATAGATATTTGTTCTCCATATATACTAGGTCTTTTCATTGAACCCAAAAACAATTTTGTTCTAAATTCATTTCCGTTTAATTTGTATATATAAACTTACTTTTGGCGCTCTCTTGCCCAACTCATATTCTGCTTGATATTGTGTTGATAGGCCATGTATGACAAAATACTTTTCATCATTCTTGCCATACTTATGTTCACCTTTTAATATATCCACACCTTTTATTGTTTCTGCAGCAAGATTTAGATCTTCCTTTTGTTGTTTTTCCTTACGCCAAGATCTATATATCTCTGTACTGCTTTTTTCAATATATACTCCACTTTTTACCATATTAAATCTCCTTTCTAGTATATAATATCACATAGCACCTACTTTTGCAACTGTACACGGTGTATTTTTACACGGTTTGTAGTTCTATTTATTTGTATTTTTTATATATATAATTTACTATAGGAAGTGATTATGATGTCAGTATTTAGTTCAAACTTTAAACATGTAGAAAAATATGTGGAAAAATCTTTACGTGTAGACAGCTTACTATATAACAAACTTCAGGATATAGCACACAAAAAATATGAAGCTTCTATAAACCAATTAGTTAATGCTTCTATAGATAATCTTTTTGATTTGAAAGAAATAAAACTATATATTTCCAATAAAGACATAGATTATATTCAACGCTCATATCTGATTCGTGAAAGTTCTTTGGAAAAATTAAATAAGCTGAAACAACAAACTGGGATGTCAATTGCAGCTTTAGTAAATATTGCTATCTATGAAGCATTAAAGAGTGAAGATCAAAATATTTCTTAAAATATTTTGAGTATAAAATTATATATTTAACACAAAACCAACCTAGTCAAACTTTCGTTTAACTAGGTTGGTTTATTTTGTTATTCTTGTATTATTCGTATATTTCTTCTATTATATTAGAACTTAATACATCTTCGTCGGAATTATTATTTGTAGTTTCTTCTTCATCAGAAGAGAAGCTTATATCTTTGTAATCTACAAGACCTGTACCTGCTGGTATTAGTCTACCTATGATTACGTTTTCTTTTAATCCTAGAAGTTTATCTGTCTTACCTTTAATTGCTGCATCTGTTAATACTCTTGCTGTTTCTTGGAATGATGCTGCAGATAAGAATGAGTCTGTAAGAAGAGCAACTTTAGTAATACCAAGTAATTCTCTCTTACCAGTAGCAAGTTTTTTGCCTTGTTCTTGAGCTTCTTTGTTAGCCGCTTTAAATTGGTTAATGTCTATAACAGAACCAGCAACAAGTTTAGTTTCTCCTGCATCATTTACTTTTATTTTTCTAAGCATTTGTTTTGCAACAATTTCAATGTGTTTATCGTTAATGTGAACACCTTGAGTTCTATATGCTTTTTGTATTTCTTGTATAATATAGTTTTGTACGGCAACTTCACCATTTATACGAATTATATCGTGTGGGTCAAGTGAACCTTCTGTTAGTCTATCACCTGCTGCTATAACGTCTCCGTCTTTAACGACTGGTCTAGCACTGTATAGTTCATAAGTCGCACTTGTTCCATCTTCACTTGTTACAGTTACATTTTTGTTTATATCATCTAGAGCAGTAACTTTAACAGTACCTGCTATTTCAGTAACTATAGCAACACCCTTTGGTTTTCTCGCTTCGAATAATTCTTCAACACGAGGAAGACCTTGAGTAATATCTGCGCCTCCAGCGACACCACCTGTGTGTATTGTTCTCATTGTAAGCTGTGTTCCTGGCTCACCTATTGATTGTGCTGCTATAACACCAACTGCTTCTCCAACTGTAATTGGTTCACCAGTTGCAAGGTTTTTACCATAACATTTACAACATACTCCTCTACCCATATCACAAGTAAGGGCTGAACGTATTTTAACTTTAGTAAATCCTCTTCCTACAATATCTTTAGCTATAGCTGATGTTACGTATGTATCTCTAGCATAAATAACTTCTCCAGCTTCATCAGTAATATCGTCAGATAGGTATCTACCTTCAATTCTTTCAGATAATTTTTCAATTGGTTCTCCACTTTCCATGATTGCTTCAACCCAAAGACCATCTTTAGTTCCACAATCTTCAGAAGTGATTGTAACTTCTTGGTTAACGTCAACAAGTCTTCTTGTTAGGTAACCAGAGTCAGCTGTTCTTAAAGCTGTATCTGCAAGACCTTTTCTAGCACCATGTGAAGAAATGAAGTACTCAAGAACGTCTAGACCATCTCTAAAGCTTGATCTAATTGGTATTTCTACCGCTTTACCTGAAGTATCTGCCATAAGTCCACGAATACCAGATAATTGTCTCATCTGTTTAGGGTTACCTCTGGCGCCTGTGTGAGCCATGATACGAACTGGGTTTTTGATGTTAGGGTTGCTCATTATAGCATCTTGGATGTCATCTGTAGCTTTACCCCAAATCTTAACAACTTCGTTGTATCTTTGTTCATCAGATATTAAACCACGTTTGTAGTTTTTGTATATTGCGTCAACTGCTTCATCAGCTTCTTTAAGTATTTTTTCTCTTTCAGCTGGAACTTCCATGTCTGCAACAGAAACTGTGATAGCACTTATTGTAGAATATTTGTATCCTAATTCTTTGATATTATCTAAGAATATTGCAGTTTCAGGGATACCAAATTTTTCGATACACATATCTATCATTTGTCCAATTTCTTTCTTTCTAACAGGGAATTCTATTTCTTGTCTGAAAGCGTTTTCTGGATTTGTTCTATCTACATATCCTAATGTTTGTGGGACAATTCCATTAAATATGATTCTACCAACTGTAGTATCTATTATTTTAGATTTCATTTCGCCATCAATTTCCTTAGTTACTCTAAGTTTAATTGGAGCGTGTAAGCCTACAACTTTTTGGTCATAAGCCATTAAAGCTTCGTCTTCATCTTTAAATACTTTACCAGCACCTGGTTCGTCATCATATTGAACTGTTAGGTAATAGCTTCCAAGTATCATATCTTGAGAAGGTACTGTAACTGCTTTACCATCTTGTGGTTTAAGCAAGTTATTTGATGCAAGCATCAAGAATTTTGCTTCAGATTGTGCTTCTGGTGATAATGGTACGTGTACCGCCATTTGGTCACCATCGAAGTCTGCGTTAAACGCTGCACAAACTAATGGATGTAGCTTAATTGCTCTTCCTTCTACTAGAACTGGTTCAAACGCTTGAATACCAAGTCTGTGTAGTGTAGGTGCACGGTTAAGTAGAACTGGTCTATCTTTGATTACATCTTCTAGTACATCCCATACTTCTACAACCGCTCTTTCAACCATTCTCTTTGCATTTTTAATGTTAAATGCCATTTCTCTTTTAACAAGTTCTTTCATAACGAAAGGTTTGAATAGTTCTAGAGCCATTTCTCTTGGAAGTCCACATTGGTGTATTTTTAGGCTTGGTCCTACAACGATAACTGAACGACCAGAATAGTCAACTCTCTTACCTAGTAGGTTTTGTCTAAATCTACCTTGTTTACCTTTTAACATGTCTGATAGAGATTTTAATGCTCTGTTGCCAGCACCTGTTACAGGTCTACCACGTCTTCCATTGTCTATTAATGCATCTACTGATTCTTGAAGCATTCTCTTTTCATTACGTATAATAATGTCTGGAGCTTCAAGCTCAATAAGTCTTTTTATTCTGTTATTTCTGTTTATAACTCTTCTATATAAATCATTTAGGTCAGAAGTAGCAAATCTACCTCCATCTAATTGTACCATTGGTCTTAAATCTGGTGGGATTACTGGTATTACTTCTAGTACCATCCATTCTGGTTTGTTTCCAGATTTTCTAAATGCTTCTATAGTTTCAAGTCTTTTTATAAGTTTCAAACGTTTTTGTGAAGTTGCTGTCTCAAGAGCCTTTCTAATTTCTTTTTCTTCTTTTTCAAGATCTACTTTAGATAAAAGTTCTTTTATTGCTTCAGCACCCATTCCAACTACGAATGAATCTTCACCGTATTTTTCTACAGCTTCTCTATATTCTTTTTCAGAAAGAATTTGTTTGTACATAAGTCCTGTATCTTTTGGATCCATAACTATGTATGCTGCGAAATATACAACTCTTTCAAGGGCTTTAGGAGAAACGTCTATTATTAAGCTCATTCTACTTGGTATTCCCTTGAAGAACCAGATGTGAGACACTGGTGTTGCAAGTTCAATGTGTCCTAATCTTTCACGTCTTACGCTCTTTTTAGTAACTTCAACACCACATCTATCACATATTATTCCTTTATATCTTATTTTTTTGTATTTACCACAGTAACATTCCCAGTCTTTTGTTGGTCCGAATATCTTTTCACAGAACAGACCATCACGCTCAGGTTTTAGGGATCTGTAGTTAATTGTTTCAGGTTTTTTAACTTCTCCTTTAGACCATTCTCTAATCTTTTCTGGAGATGCTATTCCTATGCTTAATCTATCAAAAACTTCTGGATTTACATTATTCATATCTGCCATTTTAACATTTTCCTCCCTTCACCTTAAACTTCTTCATCATCAAGATAAATGTCACCATCTAAATCATCCATATCTTCTTCATCATCTTCACCTTCGATAGACATTGAATCTTCATCATCTAAAACGTATAATTCATCGTCGTCTAATGGTTCGAAGTCTTGCATTTTAGATAGAGGTACTATATCTTTTTCTGTTAAATCTACTGTTTCTTTTACTTCTACTTCTTCGTTGTGGTTATATAACTTCATGTCTAAGCCTAAACTTTGTAGTTCTTTAATAAGAACTCTAAATGATTCTGGTATTCCTGGTTCTGGAACACTTTCACCTTTAACGATAGCTTCATATGTTTTAAGTCTTCCTGTAATATCGTCAGATTTTACTGTTAGGATTTCTTGTAATGCATATGCTGCACCGTAAGCTTCTAGAGCCCAAACTTCCATCTCACCAAATCTTTGTCCACCAAATTGCGCTTTACCACCAAGAGGTTGTTGTGTAACCATTCCGTATGGTCCAATAGAACGCGCGTGGATTTTATCATCAACTAAGTGATATAGTTTTAACATATACATGTATCCAACTGTAACTTCGTTATCGAATAATTCACCTGTTCTACCATCTCTTACAGGGAACTTACAAGTTTCGCTAAGTCCTGCTTTCTTGAATAGTTCTTCTATATCTTCTTCCTTAGCTCCATCGAATACAGGTGTTGCAACTTTCCAACCAAGTTGTTTTGCAATGTATCCTAAGTGTACTTCAAGTACTTGACCAACGTTCATACGAGAAGGTATACCTAGTGGGTTAAGAACGATTTGTAGTGGTGTACCATCTGGAAGATATGGCATATCTTCTCTTGGTAATACTCTAGAAATAATACCTTTGTTTCCGTGACGTCCACAAATCTTGTCACCAACAGATATTTTCTTCTTTTGAGCAATGTATATTCTTACTACTTTATTTACCCCAGGAGCTAATTCATCAGAAGTTTCTCTAGTATAGATTTTTACGTCTATAACTGTACCAGCTTCTCCGTGTGGAACTCTAAGTGAAGTATCTCTTACTTCTCTAGATTTCTCACCAAATATAGCTCTTAGAAGTTTTTCTTCAGCTGTAAGCTCTGTTTCTCCCTTAGGAGTAACTTTACCAACAAGGATGTCTCCTGGTCTTACTTCAGCACCAATACGTATAATACCATCTTCATCAAGGTCTGTTAACGCGTCATCACCAACGTTTGGTATTTCACGAGTAATTTCTTCAGGTCCTAGTTTAGTGTCTCTAGCTTCACAGTCATAATCTTCTATATGTATTGATGTTAATACATCATCTTTTACTAAATCTTCAGAGATTAGTATAGCATCTTCGTAGTTGTAACCTTCCCAAGTCATGAAACCAACTAGAATGTTCTTTCCTAGTGACATTTCACCTTGGTCTGTAGAAGAACCATCTACAAGAACATCGCCTTTTTTAACCTTAGTTCCTTTTGTTACTATTGGTCTTTGGTTTAGGCAAGTACCTTGGTTAGAACGTTTAAACTTAGTTAATACGTGTTCTTCTTTTCCTTGTTTACCTTCAACTACAACTTTGTCTCCGCTTACATATGTTACAATACCGTCTTGGCCTGCAACTATACATGTACCCGAGTCTTGTGCTGCTTTATACTCAATTCCTGTTCCAATAATTGGAGCTTCTGCTTTTACTAGCGGAACTGCTTGACGTTGCATGTTAGATCCCATTAGAGAACGTTTAGCGTCGTCGCTTTCAAGGAATGGTATCATAGCTGTAGCAACAGATACTAATTGTTTTGGAGATACGTCCATGTAATCAACTTTTTCTGGTGCAACTTCTAACACTTCATTTCTATATCTTACTTTAATTTTCTTGTTTGCAAATTTGTTATCTTTGTCTAGTTTTTCGTTAGCTTGTGCAATTATGAAATCATCTTCAGTATCAGCTGTCATATATTCAATTTCGTCAGTTACAACTCCAGTTGCTTTATCTACTTTTCTATATGGAGATTCAACAAATCCATATCTGTTGATTCTTGCATAAGTTGGAAGTGATGAAATAAGTCCTATGTTAGGTCCTTCTGGAGATTCGATTGGACATAGTCTTCCGTAGTGAGTATAGTGAACGTCACGCACTTCGAAACCAGCTCTTTCACGAGAAAGTCCTCCAGGTCCTAATGCAGATATTCTTCTCTTATGTGTTAATTCTGCAAGTGGATTTATTTGATCCATGAATTGAGATAATTGGCTGCTTCCAAAGAATTCTTTTATTGCACCAACTACTGGTTTTATATTTATTAACATTTGAGGTGTTGCCACATCAATATCTTGAGTTGCCATTCTTTCACGAACAACTCTTTCAAGTCTTGTAAGCCCAATTCTGAATTGGTTTTGTAGAAGTTCACCAACGCATCTTACTCTTCTGTTTCCTAAATGGTCAATATCTTCTATTTTACCCATTCCATGATAGAAGTTTACAAAGTAGTTTATAGATGCGATTATATCGTCTATTGTAATGTGTTTAACTACAAGCTCTTCTCTTCTTTTCTTAATTTCGTTGCGTATTGCTTTCTCATCTTTACCTTCAGTTTTAGCTATTATTTCTTTAAGCACTGGTAAGTAAACTTCTTCTTTTATAACATTCTTGTCTATTTCAATTCCTAGATATGTTGAAATATCTACTGTGTTGTTACCTATAACTTTAACTTTCTTACCATTTTTATCTACATATACAACATTTATTCCAGCTTGTTTTATTTCATTTGCAACTTCACGAGAAATTTTTTCGCCTTTTTTAACAAAGATTTCTCCCGTTTCTGCATTTATTATATCTTCAGCCGCAATCTCGTTTGTTATTCTTGAAGCTATGCTTAGTTTTTTATTGTATTTATATCTACCAACTCTAGAAAGGTCGTATCTTCTTGCATCGTACATCAAGCCATAAAGTAATGATTCTGCTGCATCTACATGTAGAGGTTCACCTGGTCTTAATTTTTTGTATATTTCAAGAAGTGCTTCATCTGTTGTTTTAGATGGATCTTTTTCAAGAGTTGCTGCTATCTTATCATCTTCGAATAAATCTAAGATTTCAGCATCTTTTTCTATACCTAAAGCACGTACAAAAGTAGTCATCGGTATTTTACGAGTTCTATCTACTCTTACCCATAACATATCTTGAAGGTCTGTTTCGTACTCAAGCCAAGTACCTCTGTTAGGCATAACAGTTCCAGTAAAGATAAGTTTACCAGTTTTGTCCTTTTGCGTATCAAAATATACACCAGGACTTCTTACTAACTGGCTTACTACAACTCTTTCTGCTCCATTTATTATGAATGTTCCGTTATCTGTCATAAGAGGGAAATCACCCATAAATATCTCTTGCTCTTTAATTTCGCTTGTTTCTTTATTCATCAAACGAACTTTAACTTGCAAACGAGACGCATAAGTAGTATTTCTTTCCTTTGCTTGTTCTATTGTGTATTTCGTTTCATCTTCTAATCTATAATCAACAAACTCTAGCATTAGGTTTCCAGAGTAGTCAACTATTGGAGAGATGTCGTGAAAAACATCTTTTAAACCAGAATCTAAAAACCATTTATATGATGATTTTTGTACCTCAATTAAATCTGGCATGTCAATAACTTCTGCAATTCTTGAAAAACTTTTTCTTGTTGTTTTTCCATTTTTTACTTCATGTACCACGTAAATTCCCCCTAAACATATTATATTTACATAAAAAGTTCGATAAGACAACAAAAAACCAAATTGATTTTATTATCCAAAATCAACTTGATTTTACATATTTAATTTTATGCTTTACGAACTTCTTTTTTCAACAATTGTACCATCCTTAAACACTTTAGTTTACATAGTTTTTCGAATGTTACGATAAACATTTCGTATATTTTATCATACGAAAGTCAGCTTGTCAACTTTTTGTCCTAAGTTTTTACCCGATTTTGTCAACTTTTTCAAACTACATTTTAATTATACCAAATTTTATGTAAAAAGGCAAGAAAAACAACGATAAATTTAGCCACTTTTGTTAGCTTTATGATTTAGCCGGAATGGCATCATTAGTATTTTATTTTGTCTTGTATTCCCGAACCATCTCCATATCTCATTGGCACTTTAACGTTCTTATTTTGCCTTGTTACAACATTTTCCATTAATTCATTTATAAAATTGTTTTCTTTACCATATGATATTTTTTTCGGCTCATCAATCATCTTTGTACGTTCTTTTTTTAATACCTTTTTCAAAAACAAAATAATATTTTTTATAAAAGCCATACTACCTTACCTCTTCACCTTTTATTATTACCCTGCGTGTTTTTAGATTTATATCTTCAATATCGCCGTCTCTTTCCCACGGCCTATACCCACCCAATTTTTCTAAGTCCATATCATAGCATTCAAATTTTGATTCAAACTCTTCTCGAGCTAACTCTCCAAAGCATCCTTGTTGTCCATCCACAAAATAAAATTTCTCTCCTATATCCGAAAAATTCATATACATGTACATAATTGGTTTCTTTTCTTTGTCATCACGCATATACACTCTATCTATAACGCACTCATTAAAGTCCATTTCTTCTCTTTGGGCTAATACCACCTCTCTTAAAATAGTAATTGTTTCTTCTTGGCACAAAGCAAATTCAGGACAATATTCTTCAAATATAGCCAGCTGTCTCTTTATTATTTCATCATCTGTTAATCCCAATTTGAGGACGTTTGCAAGCCTCTCATCCAAATATTTACCTGGAAAATTCCCTTGTCTATCAGCAATCCCTATACTAGAAAATATCCTTTTCAAACTTTCTTCATCTAAGCTTAACTGCACTCCACTTAATTCCTCATCCTTTTTATGAGACTCTGTATCCTTACCATCTTTATTGATATCTTCTTTTCTTATTTCTTGGTAGCTTTTGCAAAAGTTTTTAGGCATCATTCCATACCTATGCGAAGCCAAATTCCAAGTAGGGTCCAAAATTGTATCTCCAACAACAAGCTCACCATTCAATGTCGGCAAAGATATTTCTTCTAATTTTAAAAACGCGTGTTTATCATTCGAAACCAATTTTGACTTAATCCCAACTTTACTCAAAATATACTGTTCTACTTGGGCTACCCCAGCACATATACCACAGCTAGAACGTATTGTCTTCCATAATGCACGTGTACCATTTTCATCAAACAACTCTGTATCAACATCCAGGCTATAGCTTATCTTTTTACCAATAGCATTATCTATAAATGCTACCTTCTGAATATCTGTCCATTCAGGATTTATATTTTGCAACAAACTTTCTACCCATACTTCTGCCTCTTTATAATCTTCTATCGTGGATATTTTTCCCATGTAATCGCTTATGTTCATACTTGGACAAATTTCACCCAATTCTAATAGCTTTTCCTTATATTCTACTGGCAACTGAGTAGGATCAACATAAACAAGCTCATCTAATCCACGATAAATTTCCAAGTCGTTAGCGAAATCTACCTTTATTTTCTCGTGCCATTCACCCTCTGAATTATATTCCATTTGCAAAACCGTTGCATATTCCATTGAAAGATTAGAAGTATCTATAGCTTTTTTACTACTTTCATTCAAAACAAGCAACGCCAATCTCTTCTCTCCAAGCGTCAATCCTGCTTCTTCCATTTTAGAAATAAATTCAAGCCCCCTATTTTGATCTTCCAAAATTATTACTACTTTATACGGCCTTATTCCATTTTTTAACAATATTTCCTTATCTTCTCTTAAAAAGTCGCATAATTCATCAACACCCAAAGTTGATGCCAAACTATTTAAATGATGAGCATCTAAATTGTATTTGTTAGAAATTATCGCCTCTTTCCTAATTTTAATACTCATTGTTGCAAGTACATTGCTTATTTGATTACCATCCAACTCTGATATAATATTATGATTTTCAAGCAACTCCAATCTTATTTTCTCGTCAGCAACACTCATTAATATTTGTACCTTTACATTGCTAGATAGCAGCTCCCCATTTCTAGTTGCCAACATTTTACTTTTATCCTCATCATTTAAATAAACATTGCACAATAACACAAAAAGCTCCTCAGCTCCTTTAAAAGCCTCCATTGTTTTCTCATCTAAAAGGGCCTCTACCTTATCTTCTGCATTCTGTAATAATTTTATTATATTTTTCAAATCAATATACCTCTCATTTATAAACCTATGTCTTTATTTAGAATACCACATATAATACTAAAAGGAAACCTTTTAGTTACAATATTTTCCATTTTTTATATATTGTATACAAGAAACTGTTTTTTACACATGAGTATTATTACAAGTAGCAAGCGCCTTTTAATTTGCTCTATAACAAAATTTTAAGTTTTGAAACCTTAATATATATTTTTTTACTATGTTTTTAATAATCCATTATGTAATTCCCATATTAACAAGAGCTATTGCTGTTATTATGGCTACGCCATCTGCTATAATTGCTGCTATTATCGTTCCCCTTACATTCTTAACTTTTGCCGCTCCAAATAAAACTGTAGTAACGTAAAACGTCGTTTCAGTGCCACCCATAATTATTGATGCTATTTTTCCCTCTATAGAATCAGGGCCGTATCTTTTAAATATGTCCATTACAACAGATGTAGAGGCTCCACCCGAAAGAGGTCTAAACAATGCTAAAGGGATAATACTTTCTGGTATTCCTAACTTTGCAAGTATACCTTGTATCGGTTTAATTAGCCAAGCCAAAACGCCCGTATCTTGTAAAAGTGTTATAGCAATTGTTATAGCTAGAATATATGGAAATATACTGAGAGCCGTTTTTAGTCCCTCCAAAACACCTTCCGTAAACAGCTTTAAAACATCCAATTTATACTTTATCCCAACTACTATTGTTATTAATATAAAAGCTGGAACTATAGCAGAAAAAATATATACCATTACTTTATCACCTTATTTAGTATTTTTATTGAGAGAATTCCTAATATAAGAGCTGCTATACTTACAATCCACACCGCTATAATTATACCGCCCGGATTATCGCTACCATATATAGCTCTTAAAGATATTATTGTAGTTGGAATCAACTGTATAGATGCTGTGTTTAGAAGGATAAAAGCCGTCATGCTATCATTTGCCTTTTCCTTGCTCATATTCTTTTTCTGCATCTTTTTTGTCGCACTTATACCAAATACCGTTGCAGCATTTCCTACCCCTATTGCATTAGATGTTACATTTAATGCGACATCTTGCATTATTTCATCATCTATTTCATCCTTTTTAAACAGCTTGCTTGTTAGTGGCTTTACTAAATTAGCCAGCCTTTCTATAAGAGGAGTGTGTTTTAATATATTAAAAATTCCCGTCCAAAAGCACAGCATTCCTGCCAGAGTCATTATATTTTCAATAGAATTAGTAGATGCTTTGGTTATATGTTCAATTAAACCATCCGCACTTCCTGTAATAAATGTAAATACTATTGCTAGTATTATCATACAAGACCAAATTATAGACATAGCACACCTCTATACATTGTACTATGTCTACATTTACTTTTATTACACTATTTATATTTTTTTATTATTTTAATAATATCTATCATCATTTCTTTTTGCTTGTTTGTTGCATCTTTTAACTCTTCTACGATCTTATCATCTATACCGTCAGCTTGTTCAAATCTAAAATTGCCAATCAAATAATCTAAGCTCACATTTAATGCTTGTGCAATTAATACGAGTTTGGACATGCTTGCGCTGCGTTCCCCTCTTTCGATTTGCCCTATATATGCACCTGTACTATCTATTTTTTCTCCCAACTCCTCTTGTGTATAGCCTTTTTCTATTCTTTCTTCCTTTATCTTTTTGCCCAAATCTATATATAACATATTACCTCCCAAATTAACGCCTAGTGCGTATATTTATATATTATAACTATACACCAGTAGCTATGATTTTTAAAACGGCTATATGCTTTAAAAGAAGCGTATGGCAGACATACGCTTCTTTATATTTAATTTGTAGCCTCAAGGAACACTCTATCTTTAAACGCTCCTCTTTGTTCGCATTTTTTCTCACGCATCTTATCAAAATCTTCATAAGATACACCTTTTAGTGTAATAAGAGCTCTTAACACTTCTTCAATATCTGCAAGTTCCTCTATGTTTCCATCCGCTAAATATTCATTAACTTCTTCTTGCAGTTTTTTATTAAGCTCTCTTTCGTATTCTTTATCACCCAAAATTCTAACCGTAGGCGTTTCACCATTTCCGCGAATAATATCAGGAATTGTATCTCTAACCAGTTTATTAAAAGTTTTCATATAAACACCTCCAAACATATTATTGATGGTGCCCCCTGCGAGAATCGAACCCACAACTAGCCCTTAGGAGGGGCTTATTATATCCATTTAACTAAGGGGACATTGCCTCTCAATTATACACAAGATTTAATTGTTTTTCAATATTTCATTGATTTTTTTGTTTTAGTAGTGTATAATAATTCCCACAAGCACCAATAGCTCAACTGGATAGAGCGTCAGACTACGAACAGAACGCTCAAAACCTTATACCTATTGATAATGCTGTTTTTCAGGGTTTGGGAATTTTTCATTCCCCAGTTTTACCCCAAAAAACTAAAATACAATTTAACATATGCGGCAGTAGCTCAATTGGATAGAGTAACGGACTACGAATCCGTCGGTTGGGGGTTCAAATCCCTTCTGCCGCACCACTTTTACAGCTTTTAGTTTACAGAAGGCTGTATTTTTATCCCCAAATTTTATTAATTTCTTCTCTTTTTCTTGTTAATGTAACGTGTATATAATACTTCTTTGTTGTAGATGAGTCAGAGTGCCCCATTAGTTCTTTTAACACAACATCAGGCACACCTCTTTCACTGCATAATGTTGCAAAACTATGCCTTAAACCATACAAGGTTACTTTCCCCAATTTGTACTTTTTAATAAATGTTGGTATTTTATTTGTTAATCTTTCAGATACATAAGGTCCTCCGTTTTCATTTAGAAAAACATATTCTTCATCCGACCATTTTATATTATTCCTTTTTGCCTTTTCTTTTTTGCTTTCTTTTAACTTAATTAACATTTTAAATAACCTTGGCGACATTGGTATAATTCTATAACTTTCTTTAGTTTTAAGACTGCTATCTGCTTTCTTATAGCCAATAGCATTAAAGTTCTCATCAAATATTTGAATTTCTTTATATGCATTTTCTACACATATAGTCTCATCTTTAAAATTTACACATTTCCATTTTAAGCCACAACCGTTCTTCTGGTCTCATACCAGTTTGAATTATGGTAGCAAAGAGCAGCGCCCAATCTCTACCATCTTGTTCGGCACAATCTAACCACTTTACTTGTTCTTCAGATGTTAAATAACTAATCTCTTTTCTTCTCTTGGGTGGTAACACAATATCTACAATAGGGTTAATACTAATTAAATTTTGCTGTCTTGCAAAGTCCATTATTTGTTTCATTGTAATGTAATTATCTCTTGCCATTTTAGGTGCATTTCTATTATCTATGTAATTTTGAAACATCTCTTTTGTAATTTCATTTATTAAGTATTCTCCAAATGCAGGTATTAAATTAGACTTAACATTGTATACATATTGTTCAAAAGTTTTACTGCTTAATCTTTTTGCTCTGTTAGGCATTGTTTCTTGTCTTCTTTTTTCCAGCCAATTAAAAGCAACCTTATTAAACTTATTACACTCTTTTGCTTTAGAAATAATTTCTTGTGTAACATCCTCATTGTTATATTCTTTTAGTTTTCTCAAACTTTTAGAACATGTCCTATTTGTTTCTTCTTCATTTAACCCTTTGCCTTGTGATGCCCTAATGTATGCCTCAGCTATTGCTTCACCAAGTTTTCTTTTTGCCTCCTTTTCTGAAACAGAACTAAACCTAGATAATCTATAGTTTTTTATACCATCAATATCTAAAGTTATTCTTGCTTCATAACCATTATTTCTTTTTCTAACGCTTATAGTGCCCTTTTTAGCCCTTTCTTTTATTTTCTTCATACAATTCCCTCCTAATATAAAGAAAATGTTTAAATTAGCGTTTAGAAAGGTAAATCATAGTTATTATAACATCTCTTTATATGTAAAGTCTAATCTTTTAATAATAATATTTGCCGTAATTTTCGTGAATCCACTTTTCAAGATCTTGCTTATTAATAATTACTTTTCGCTTAAATCTTATACAAGGGAATCCATCAACTTTAATTAGTTCTAGCATTAAGTTTCTTCCAATGCCCAACATCTTTCTTGCTTCCTCAATGCTAATACATACCTTTTCGTCTTGCATACTATACCTCCTTCTTCTTAAATTGAAAGGATTTGTTATATAAATAATCTGTCCACTTAATATAACTAAAAATAACAAATGTAAAATTTAAAATTATATATTTTTTACTTTGCTTATTACTTGCCCCTTCACTTACTATATATCCTTCAAACACTAAAAATCGGACAAGATTTATAAAAATAGCGACTTTTTACAAAATTTCACATAATCTTCTTTGTTTTTAGTATTAATTTTTATATTCTCTCATTACTTAACAGTCCTCCAAACATATAAATAATTAGAAGATTTACAAAAATAACACAATTTTCTTTATTTGTTATAATTAGTTTTATCCCCTTTCACTTCCCTATCGATTGAAACAGTGAAAGTCGGACAAAATATTAAAAATTTATTTAATTTTTTATAAATTAGATTATTTACCCCTTCACTTATATAAACAGTTGAAACACCAAAAATCTGACAAAATTTATAAAAACCGTGCTTTTTCACACAATTTCACACAAAAATACCCTTATAATTGGAAATATCAATGTAATAAAAAAGCAGTATTAAAACCACTCAAACAAAACAAATAACTTTTGATATCTGTTTTATACATTAACTTTTGTTCATTAAATAAGAAGAAGTACTTTATTAAGTATATCAACTTTCACTTAAAATAAAGAAAAGCTTTAAAAAGGGAACATATAATATAATTAATTTAGTTTATGATGCAATACTAGATAACTTGACCTTTCCTAATGGCAAAAACCAAAGTGTTTATTCTCTACGAACCATGAAGCTGACAATAGTTATCCATAAGAAATAAAAATGTATAAATTTGAATATTACTTAAATTGTAAACTCAAAGATCAATTTCCTAAAGTTACAGCTAACAAAAGAGTTAATTTTTAAAAAGTTCTAAAAGTTTAAAGATAAAGCAAAAAATCTATTATCAAAACAAAACTATCATATAAGAAGCAAACGACACCAAGAGGTAAAGTATTCTTTTGCGCAAGCAAAATTGAATAAAGAAATTAAAAATCTTACTAAGATAACTTAAAACCAGATACATAATGGTACATTATTTGTATGCATTTGACACCGAGATATGTTTAATAGTATGATAACCACACTATCTATAGTATAACTGAAAATGAGAAATCAAGCAATATTGTTTAAAAATTTGGGCGCCCTAAAATTATTTTAGGGTGCCCTCTTTGTTTTGAGACCTATTCAAGTGCAAAACTAGCAAAATACATATCCTTGCCCGTGCAACGCTGTCTGCACTTGGAAGTGCTCAATACACGAAACTTCTTTCCTTGCGTCTTTGCATCATTACGTTGAGCTTTGATATAAGCCCTACGCTCTTTAGGAGAATCAAACCACGTTGACCAATTTTTCATTAGTGCACCTCCAATATGAGTCTTCTTCTACAATTCAAAAAATTCTTTTCGTTCTTCCGCAGTTATATTAAAAAGTCCCCCGTGTCCATCTTTAACTTCCCAGACCCCATCTTCGCAAGAACCTGATTTCCCAGGGAACTTATCCTTGACGCCGAGAATTGTTCCAGATGTAATCTGAACACCCGTCTTTGTAACATAATCTTTATTGCATTTTATTTGCCATAAATTTCTGCAACAAGTCATATTTTTAATCCTCCTTATAATTTGTTGATGTTTATTCGACAAGGTACTACTGCTATACAATACAGTGCCTCCTTAAAGTCGTACAAAACCTAAATGCTTTTATTATTTCATTATAGTAAAATGAAATTCAATTAAACTGACACCTATATTATAACATATATTTTATGTAAAGTCAAATAAGAATACGCCGAGACATTTTCTACTTATTATGTTAATATTTCCAAATCACAGTCGAGCAACTGTATATATTAGTATAGTATCACTAACTATCAGTACTATATATAAGGTCAATAATAAATGCTATATTTTAATGCAACTTATTTGTTTTTTCATTAGATTAATTTTTAAACCCGTTATTTCTTAATTTATTTATACCTAATACAGGAATAGATGCAAGACACATCGGCTCACATCTTAGAGGCACAGCCACTAAACTTGTATTACAATTTCAATTTTGTATTACATTTGTAATACGATAACCAAGTTGGTCATTTTAAGTAGAATGCTACATATAAGCAAAACTACAGTATCTCTTGTTTAAGAGTAACTGTAGTTTTATTTTATTTATCCATCATTTCTTCTAATAACAATCCCACATTAGAGCCCAATTCAGTCTTTAAATATTTAACATCTTCACAAAAAGACTTTTCATTTTCTATTGCTGTTCTAATATTAGCTTTAAATTTTTTGAAATCAATATTTCTTTTATTACAACCAAATATTTGATTTAACTTAACCTCTAAAAACCTTCTGTTATTGCTTATTTTTTCATTATTTAACATATCCTCTTTGCTTATGTTAAAAACTTCTTTACTATGCAATACAAGAAAAAATTCAAAAGTAGGATTTGTTACAAAAGGGAAATATCCACATCTACTAACACCCTCTAAAAACTCATCATATTGATTGTCTTTAAAATTTTGTGGATCCCTATCGACTATAAAACATACCTTGTCTATTTCTTTACTGTACACAAATTTATCTTCATCTAAAGATTTATTAAAGTTTTCTAATTTTTTAAGCGGATGGCTTTGTCCATATTCGCTTTCTTCATTTTCTACCGGAACAATCTCTATCAAATCTTTTATTCCTATTTCTTCCGAATTTTCTTTTACACCTTGAAAGTATTGTAATTCTGTTTTATCTCCTTCAGAAACAATAAAATATTTAGACTTAGGTTCTTTACTTCCTTTTCTTCTTTCTAGGTTTAATCCATTTTCACTAATTATTCTCATCTGATAAATCACCTACCGGAAATACAGTTTCAAAAATTGGTACTCCACCATAACGGCCTTCTAAATATGCTTTATCAATCTTTTTATCAAATCTCTCATTATAATCTTCTAAAGAATATAACTCTGTTTGACCATATTTTTGTCTATTTGCAAACCAAACCTCATCTCTCCTTAATAAGTCAAAATCTAAAAGCCTAGATTCATGTGTAGTAACTATTAATTGTGTATTCTTATCTTCAGAGTTAGCTAAAAATCTTTTTACAAATTCAAACGTTAATTGTGGATGCAAACATCTATCTACTTCATCTATTAAATAAACTTTCTCTTTATTTTTATTCATCAAAATTTCAATTAGATCGAATAATCTTTGTGTACCATCGGATTCCTCAGAAAATAAATATTCACTTTCATTATTTTTATGCTTTAATACTATCTTTTGAACTTGAATACCAGCTAATTCTGCTTTTCTCAAGATATACATTTCCTTATTTATTCTAATATTTGCTTGTTGAACAATTATTTTGTTGTATTTCTTCAAATTATCCATAAAAGCTTTTTCTATAGTATCAATCATATTCTTTAGAATATCTGGTGGTATGTTGTCTTTTAATTCTTGCAAACTTGATTTTACAACTTTACATTTGCTGATTCCCGTTCCAAATGTAGAAATTATATCATTTATTTTTTCAATATTTTCTTCTGTAGAAAAATACGGTGTATTATCTAAACCTACTTGTGGAAAAATGATAGTTAAAGTATTATTAAACCAATTAAATAAATCTCTAAAAATACATACATTATTATCTGGAAATTCTTTATACATTGTATCTTTGTTTTTATTCATAATGGTTAAAAATAATATATTATCTTGGCTCTTCATATCTGAATAATAAACGTTATTTCTATTTATTATATCTTGGACATCATTAAAATATTAACTGTTTAATTCTATATTTTCATTTAGTTTTCTTGTATAAATAAGTATTTCCTTATTTTTATTTTTATCCAACTCATATAGCCATTCTGCACGAATACTATTTTCTGATAATAGCATATCAAATCCATAAGCATAATATTTATCATTAATTTTTATTTCATATTCAAATGAAGATATCTTATCCTTATTTGAATTGTTGATTCTGCAATATAGACTTGTGACATTAAATGCTACTCCTCTTAAAATAATGTTTTTCCCAAAATTAATTGCTTTTAATAAATTAGATTTTCCGGATGCATTAGCCCCATATACCGCTGAAAATTTTAGTAATTTTAGTTTTTCATCGCTTACTAAGTGCGCTGCTTTATTTTTTACAGCACCCGCTATCATAGAGAATTCTTGTTCTTCATTAAAAGATAAAAAATTTGAAACTTTAAATCTTATTAACATATTCTTCCTCTCCTTTTATATTATTTTATGTGATAAAATCGTTTTTGTCAATAATGTTTTATGTAATTTAGAGCAATTTTATGAATTTGTAGGTGATTTTTTCACTTTAGCGTTGTTTTATTAACTATTTTGTATTTACACAATATTTTTATAGCATTGATTTTAATTATATCTGTTGATATAATTAATTTGTACAGGAGGTGTACTTATGATTTTATTAAGTGAAATAATCGCTGGGTTAGAAACAGTTAGTGATATCACTGATGTTTACTACAATCCCGAAACAGAAGAAACATTTTTATCTGATATCGGAGATTTTGAGGATTTAGATGAAGATGAATTAGATGAACTTTTTGAAAAATCTATAATGTTGCCTACAAGATATGATATAAACGAATATGGAATGATGGAAGAATTTATAGAAACCAAAAACAACAATACTCTTTTATATAATCAACTATGCATTGCAATTAATGGTCCTGGTGCATTTAGAAGATTCAAGGATACTTGTATTAACTTTGATATTATTGACGAATGGTGCAAATTTAGAGATGCTAAATATAGAGAACTTGCGATAGAATGGTGTAACGAACACAATATCAAATATAAGGAGGACTAGCCATGTTAAAAGCAAAATTAACAGACAATTTAGCAGGACTTACTATTAGTGGTGATCACGAAGATTTAGACAAGCTTTACGATGCTATAAATTATTTAATTAAAGGCGAACCCAATAGTATACAAGAATATACTATGCAAAACCATTTGTATGGCTTTTTATATGATGTAAGACACGCTTATCAAGGTGATAGAGAGATAGAATTAATAGATAACTGGGTTAGCGAAGACGTAAGAAAATGGCATGGCTTTAAAAAAGCTGAGATTACAGATAAAAACGCATATTTTAGTTTTAACTACCCTTTACCAGATATGTTACTAGATATGGTCTTAATTCAACACTTTATCAGAAAAGTACATAAGAAAGAAAATGACATTTACAATCCATACATAAACATTGTAAATTTATTTTATAGTATTGCATTAGATCCGTTATATCAAGTACTAACACCAAACAAATTTAATACTATAAAGAACGGCCTATTGGAATCAGTTGTTCCAGTAAAATCTTTCTGTCCACAATGGTTTCAAATGATAACTTGTGATTATTTAAAATGGCCTAAAGAAAAACGATTGAAAAATCTGCCTAAGATAGCAGATGAAATATATAATTTTATGGAATATGAGGATTATGTTAAAATAAAAATAGATATGGATAAATATTGTAAAGAAAACAATTGTACACTAGATGATGTTACTATGGGCGAATATCCAACCGAAATAATTTGGTAAACAAAAACAATATTCTGTCTAGTATTTTTTAGAGAAATCTGGAGTTGCACTCCAAATTTCTCTAAATTTTTGTTTTTTTCTTTATATGCATTTTTGTTAATATAATAACTTGTAATAATAATTTTATAGTATTTAATTTATATTATTATATTCTACAATTTTGTATATACCTTCTCTACATTTTTGTATAGTACCTATAGTCATTTTTGATAATACCCTCTCTACAAAATTGTAGAGAAGTTGCCATTTAATCCCCTTTAGTACCCTGCATCTATATAATCATTATAATCTAATTCATAGTCTATATTTTTCTTACGAGTGAGCCTACTGTTATCTAGTAAGTATATCTTTCTTTTTGAATCCTCACTATTTTTTACTATCTCTACTTCTAGATATCCCTCCTTAACAAGTTTGCTTATCCATCTAGATATTGTGTTTGGATCACAATTATATAATCTTGCGAAATATTTGTTTCCTGCAAAACAATATCCCTTTTTATTTGTTAATGCTGTTATTTCACCATATAACAATTTTTGTCCATTATTTAGATTTTCATCATATCTTACCTTTGCAGGTATTATTGCATAGTAACTTGGTTTTATTTTTTCCATATATTTTTACCTTTGATTTACCTTTCCCAAAATTGGGGAATAAAATTTATTTGCTTATACTATACCCCAGTTTTACCCCAATTTTTGTAATTTTTCTTAAACTAATTTAAACTTTTTCGTATTTTTTTAAATTAAAATAAATTTTTGTTTTATCAAAGGTAATAAGATTTTTTGCAGTATTTTCAACACTTGTAACGTTTTTTCTTGATTTTTCTAGTGCTTAATGATATACTCATTTTGACTATTGGTGTACGACTACGAATCTGAAGGTTGGGGGTTCGAGTCCCTTTTGGTGCACCAACAAGTATACAGCTCATGTTATACTTGTTTTTTAATATTCAATAGTTGCAAACTATTTCCAGGGGGTTAACTGTGAAGAAAATTATATATCTTTTTAAAAGAATATGTGAAATGGATTTCAAATCTATGTTTAAAACAGCAAGGCGTGTTGGAAAAGCTAATAAGGCATCATCTATTATAGTTTTGTTTGATATAATTCGTTGCGGAATAAAATATATGGCAGGGTATGTAGATTACGAAGTTTTTGGATTTTACAACCTAACCAAAGAGCAAAGAGAAACAATTATAACAAGAGGCATTAATAATCGTTTTGTTGCAACACTAAACGACAAAGAATTAGCAAACACTTTAGATAACAAGTTACTATTTAACAAAAGATTTAATGAGTTATTAAAAAGAGACTGGCTTAATTTAAAAGAAACTTCAAAAGAAGAATTTGCAAAGTTTCTTAAAGACAAAACAAATATAATTGTTAAACCAGTAGACCAGGCATGCGGAAGAAACGTTGAGAAAATAAGCGTTAAAGAAATTAATGATATTAACAATTTATATGACAACCTAATATCTAAAAAACAATATTTGGTAGAAGATTGCATTGTGCAACATCCTAAAATGTCTGAAATATATCCTAACGCAGTTAATACCCTAAGAATAGTTACTGTTACTAAAAACAATAAAGTTAACATTATGTTTAGAAGCATTCGCATGGGCAATTCAGGTAATGTTGTAGACAATTTCAATCACGGCGGATTATTTACAACAATAGAAGAAAATGGAGTTATTCAAAAACCAGCTGTAGACAAACTTGGTAATATCTATGATAGTCATCCATTTACAAATACACCGCTTATAGGATATGAAATCCCTTTATTTAAACAAGCAATCGAATTCGTAAAAACAATGGCAATTTCCATACCAGAAGTTGGATACGTCGGTTGGGATATCGCTATTACAGAAAACGGGCCTGTTGTTGTAGAAGCAAATCCATTCCCAGGCCACGATATATATCAATCAAAAATACACATGAAGGCAGACGGAACAGGACTTAGAAAAGATTTTGAAAAAATAATATATGAAGACTAGCTCTTGCTAGTCTTCTTTTTTTTCCTTAATTCCTTAAAGAATTCTTTTATTAATGTTTCACAATCCTCTTTACAGATTCCTTGTTCAAATTCTACTTTGTGATTAGATTTTATCCCAAAGGCATTAACTACACTTGTTACTGTTCCATATTTTTCATCACACGCTCCGAAATACACTTTTCTAATCCTCGATTGTACTATCGCACCAGAACACATCAGACATGGCTCAACCGTCACATATAAATCACAATTTTCAAGTCTAAAATTATTTAACTTTTTACACGCCTTATCTATAGCAATTATTTCAGCATGTTTCAAACTGTTTTGTTTGCTTTCACGCAAATTATATCCTCTAGATATAATCTTTCCACCCTTTACTATTACAGCACCTATAGGCACTTCGTCTTTTTTCCTTGCCTTTATAGCCTCTTTTATAGCCTCTTTCATAAACTTTTCTTGTTCATTCATCTTGTTCCTCCATAAAATACTTTTGTATTCCCAAATATATTCCCCATGCGAGTTGTGATTGGTAATTATCTGTCTTTAATTTTGCCTCATCACTTTTGTTTGATAAGAAACCACACTCTACAATAACCGCTGGTATCTGAACTTTATCCATTATATATGCACCTTTTATAGCCATAGGCACCCTTTTATTTTGCCCTATATTTTCATTAAGAGATTGTTGTATTATGGTTGCCAATCTTTTACTGTCTTCACTCTTTGATTGATAAAACGTTTGCCATCCACTGTACTGAGAATCTGTGTAATAGTTCATGTGAATTGACACATATGTATCCGCCTTCGAATTATTCCCAATATACACTCTGTTTTTCATGTCACTTATTTTTTTAGAACGTATTGAGTACTTGTCTACTTCATATATCCCATTGTCGTCACTACGTGTTAGTATTACTTTAGTTCCACTTTGTTCAAGTAATTGTTGTAATTTCAATGTGATTGCCAAATTCAACTCTTGCTCTGTTGTACCATTTTCACTTTCAGTACCATAATCTGGAACACCATGACCAGCATCCAATATTACAGTCATATTTGTAGCTGGTGTAACATTAGTTTGAATTGCAATGTTACTTGATGCCACTATTATACCACATATGCATATACTAAAACAAATCAATACTATTATTTGTTTTTTTGTAATCATAAAAACTTTCATATAATCACCAATATATGTATATGTAATATAACAAAAACAATATCACCCTGAAATTAAACTCAGAGTGATTTTTTATTTTCATTATATAATCAGTACCAATATTAAAAATATTATTTTATCTAAAATCATTTGCGGGAATGCAATCCATTTGTTCTTATCTATATATTCTATACCTTGTTGTATATCTTCATCCGTTACATCTACTACTAATCCTTTATATACTATTTCTTTAGCCAATTTTGTAGAACCATTTGTAGCTCCCACCTCTAATATTAGTCTAATACCTATGCTTGTTACTAAAGCTGTTATCGTTGCTGTTTTTATCCATAGCAAACTTGTCCAAAAAAGTGCCATAACAATATATACAAGGAATAATATCATAGAAACATTTGCAAATATCGTGTTTAATATGTGTAAAGTTTTACTTTGCACAGAATGAATGCATTCGTGACATATCACAATAAGTTCAGCAGCCTTTTTATTTATATTTTTAGCATCATCTGGAACTTTTGTATTTTCAAAGTCTTCAGCAATATATATTGTGTCTATTAGCGGACTATAATAGTTACCCATAAATCCTTGTTTTCTTTCTACTTTAGTATGCTCATTTCCTAAATGCTTTAAAATTTCTTTTGCTATATTTTCCATATTAGAACTCTATTACATCTTGAAGGCCTTCGCCTAGTATTTTTTGCATATCTGCAAGTAGCACATCTAATTTTATTTCAGCTTGAAAGAATTCCACAGCAAGTGGGCTTTGAATAATTAAAGAATATTCTTGTTGTAGTTCATTTTTCGCTGCTTCGTCTATAGCAATTCCACTTATATGTTTCATTTGTTCTTCTCTTTGACGTGCTCTAAATCTCTTAATTTTTTCACTTAGCTCACTATCCGCTTTAACTCTTTCTTTTAATGCCATATAATTTGTATACTCTGGCGTATCTTTCAAATCTCTTACTAAAGCGTGTATTTTATCATAAAAATTCATAATAATCCCTCTTTTCTATTCTTCAGAAGTTATGGGCTCACTATCTTGTAAAAGCATACTCACCCATCTATATACCCTTAATTTCTCTGCAGGTACTTCATAACCCAAAGTATATTTTGCTAAATAATATACTTGTGTTACTGTAAATATCATTAACACTATAGATATTAACATTATAACAAGTTGCTTCTTTGCGCCAGGTTTCATAGTTGTAGTCTTAGCCGAAGCACCTCTTCTAGACTTTCTGCTTGCCATACACTTCCCTCCATCGCAATTATACTATACACCCACTTAACTTTCAACAAAAACTAAATAACTTCACACAATCTTTGCTGATTTACTGTTAAAATATCCTTTTTACTGTTTACCATGGCTGTTATATTTTGTATAACATTATTTTCCTTTGCACAATCATTATATCTACTCAGTACGTATTTGTTTTCATTAAGTTTATCTGCAATTTCATTTGCTCTTTCTAAATCTTTGTTTTTATATGCTTTATACCATTCTTCACATTTCTTTAAAAATTCATTTTTCTTTTGTTCTAATTTATCTATAACATTATTTAAATACTTTATAAACTCACTATTCATTATATAATTTTTAAGTTTATCAAAAAATTTATATACATAATCTCCTACTATATTATTTTTTAAGTAGTTTGATTCAACTATTTCAATACCATTTTTTAAAGAGGTTATAAGTCCGCCTTTTTTAGCTATATCTTTTAACTCACTTAATGAATTAATACTCTTTTTGGATAAGCCCATGATCTCAAGGCCCTCTCTTATTGTACTTTTTACAGCTGTAGCTATTACCTCTTTAATATCTTTCGTCTTTATTGCATCCTTTATGTCCATAAGTACGTCCTTTACCGCATCCGGAACAGGCAAAGCTTTAATAACATATTTTGTCGCGTGATCTACTGTTTTTTCTACAGCGCCCGTTAAATCTTCCTTTAAAGTTTCCATTTTACTATCCTTACTAAGGTCCATGGCCAACTCCTTTGTATTTTGTATAATTTCATTTATTTCATTAGACAAATTCATATTTATTCCTCCTTATATATTTTTGAAATTAAATATGCTATTAAAATGTAAGAAAACGCATTAAAGTTTAACACAAGTTTGCCAAAAAACGTTTCACGCATAATACTTGCATATTCGTTATTTGTAAATACAAACATTACCACGACTAAAACATTTAACACTACCATTATTAGTAATGTTAAAATGTCTGCATATGCTTTTTCTTTTGCAGATTCTTTATGTATATTTTCTTTTGTTATTATATTTATATACCTCTCTAACACATTGTTAAAATCTCCACCATTTAAATAACAAACTTGACAAGCATTAACAAAACCATCAAACGCTTTTACATTTACTTCATTTTTTAAATTATTAAAAGCCTCTATTACATTCATTCCTCTAGATATATTGTTTTTGAAGGCACCTACATATTTCCTTAGCGGTTCTCCCACCTCTGTTCTTTGAATAGCGCCAATAATATTGTTGTCTCTGTCTATGTGATTTTTTATATTCACAACATACATTGGTAATAATTTTATAATCTTTGATTTTTCGTGGTTTAACAGAATCTTAAATAATATAATTGGCGAAAATAAAAATGGTAAAGATAAAATTAATGCTGTTGTAAGGACTTTAATATACGAATAAAACACTGTAAAGAATATTACAAAAAGGCAAAACATTATTATTAATAAAATAACAGGGCTTAATTTATTAGTTTTTTCAGGAACAAGTCTTCTTTTTAAAGATATGCTAATATATTCTGAAAGTCTTATATACGGTTTTGTTTGTATAATTTTAGATTTTAAATTGTTTGTTTGAATAGCCGGAGTAACAAGATAGATTAAATTACCAAGGATTAATATGCTAATTATTACAATGATTACTATCATATTTTTTCTCCTTTAGTTTATACAAGCTCTTATATTCAATTTCTTCCGTAGTATTGTTTAATACAATTTCTGCTATTTCATTTACTTTGAAATCTTTCATAAAAACAATATAATCTATACTACTAGCTAAAAATCTTCTTAAGAAGGGTTCAGTATAATGTTGAGCCTTAATGTCTTTTTTGATTAGAGTTATAAGTCGATCTATTGTATTAGTTACACTATCTGCATGAACTGTTGCAAGGCCGGTATGCCCGGTAGAAATTGCATCAAAAAATGAGTTTGCTTCAGCACCTTTAAGCTCACCAATTATTATAATATCGTTAGACATTACGAGAGAATGTCTAGAAAGCTTGTCTAGGTCTATATTCTTCTCTTGACCCCTATTTAATATACATTCCCTCTGTATAACATTTCTACCACTTAAATAAAACTCTGCCGTCTCTTCATTTGTTGTTATCGCATACTCTTTTGGTATCCTTTCAATAAGAGCCTTCAATAAAGTTGTTTTTCCACTTCCACCTTTACCACATAAAATAACATTTTTCATGCTACCAACATGAAATTTTAGTATTTTATATGCCTCTTTATCTAGCAAATTGTATTCAGCATAAAGTTTTTCTAAACTCACACCCCTATTTTTTCTATGAATACGTATAACAAGGCTCGGTCCTATAACATTTGCAGGTTCTAATCCCGCTTCAATTCTTAAAGAGTTTTTTCTATCACTAAATACAACTATTGGAGTTTCAAAATTTATATTTGCATTATTTTTTAAAGCGCAAAATCTTACATACTCTTCAAAATCCTCATTTGATTCAAACGACTGATTGGTTCTTGTCCACTTGCCCTTTTCTTTTATATATATACCGTTATATGCAACCACCCTGATATCACTTATATTTTCATTATCTATATACTTTTGTAAAATCCCATAACCATATATTTTATCCATTATTTCACTTGTAATACTTCTTATTCTTGTTATATCATTTAAATGATACTTGTTATACAGCTCACTTGTTATCCTTTCCTTTACATCTTGTTTTCTACTACTTATTATTATTTCATCTTGCTCTTTTATTAAGCCTAGTGTTAACTCTTTTATTATCTGCTTGTCTGTTTTTATATCTTGTTTTTCTTCTTTAGCTATCACTTTATACGCATTAATTATCATAAAACGCTCCTATCTTTGAGTCTATTTCGTTTTCCATATTTTTATTTGACATTAAGCCTAAAATTTGTGCTACATTATCCACTTTGTCAACAGATGAAATGTTTAATTCACCTAGTCCATTTATTATACCCTCCAACCTTGTGTCTTCTGCCACCTCTAAACATATATTATACCCCTCAAGTACTGCTGCTATTTGTTTTAAAGAAAGGGAATCTTTCTTGACTTTGTTTATAACTACACATACTTTTTCTTTTGGTATTTTCCAAATGTTTGTTATAAGGTCTAAATATTTTACAGCTTGTCTCATACTTATAAAATTAGCATTAACTACAAAAAATATTTTGTCCGCTTTTGCAAGTGAATATGGCACAACATCTAAAAACGGAGCTGATGGCATATCCAATATGAGTACGTCATATTCATTTTCTGTTTCAGAATATAGTTTAGAGTAATACTCCTCTGAAAGTTTATTTTGACATTCGTATATTCCCATATTATTAGTTATAAAAGAAAGTTTTCCATTTCTTCTTTTCTCTTTACTAACAAGTTCATTTAACATTTGCGCATTAAATGAGCCTCTATCTATTTCTTCCATTACAAATTGCAAACTGTTGCCAGAACTATTTAAGTTGTTATATATATCTATTGCTGCATTTTGTATATCCATATCTACAAGAAGTGTATTTAACTTTAATTTTCTGCTTGTTATTTGTGCTAAGATACTTGCGATATATGACTTTCCTGCTCCACTAGTGCCAAACACACATATCTTTTGTTTTGTTAGAATATTTATTTTACTATTATTACTTATATTTTCTTTTATTACTTTATTGCTATTTTTTAATACAATCATCTTTTGTTTAGAATCTATCATATTAAAAATATCACTAAAACCTGCCTCGCTTCCCTCTATAATATCAAAAATATTTTTAGAAAACAGAAAACCTTTATATATTTCATCTAGCTTATCCACACACAATATCACTTTTAATTCTGCTGTTATGCTTCTGATACTATTTACATAGTCCTCTTTACTCATATTTCCTTCCAGTGTATCTTTTGTTATTAAAACATCTACTTTATATTTTTGAAGATATTCTAGCGTATCCTCTTTAGTTGTCATATCATAAGTGTGGACATCATATTTTCCACATCTTTTAATTTTTTCTAAAAGCGCAATGTTATTCATTGCTATTAATATTTTCTTCATAACTCTCTCCTTCTATTAATCCGTGTTCAAAAGGTGATGCTTTTATTTCTAAATTAAAATTTGTACTATTCATACAAATATGTGCATTTCCTCTAGACAGCGCTGATATGCTTTTTATAGCCATATTATTTTTCAACATTCTTTCAAACATTTCTATATCTTGCCATTCCATCCTAAACATTACTTTGCTATTTGTATTATTTAATATGCTCTTTCCAAAATTCCCATTATCCAAGTTAAACAAATCACATATATCTTGACTTATAGCAACAATCCCCGCTTTTTTCTTTCTTAATGTTTTAAACATATTGTATATATTTTGTACTACATAGCTATCTTGTCCAAAGCCTATCGTTTTCCATAACTCATCAAAATATATAAGTGTTTTTTGCCTTATTAACTCATATATCTTAGGTATAAATACTTTCATTTCTTTAGAAATATCTTTTATATCTTTGTTTGATAAATCAAAACAATATATTTCAGTATTATTTCTACTAGTAGTACAACTGCTTTCTCCCATGTTATTTAATAATTCTATATCTTTGTTAGCATTTTGCTCTTTTAACACATTGTATAAATCTTTCATCGTTGGAAACTTTCTTTTATATTTTGGCTTAATATATAAATTATCCGCATCTTGCAAGTCATACAGAGATGCCTCATTTTTGTCAATTCCATAACTCTTATATATTTTTATAACAGTATTTCTTAACATTTCTTTATCCAAGGAAGGTACTAACAATAGCACACATTGTATTATTTGCTCTACCTTTTCACTCAAGAAGTCATTACTTTGCAAACAAGACTCATTTATCTCAAACGGATTGTAGTTTTGTATATTATAAACTTGTCCTCCCAGAGTTTTTACAAGTTTTACATACTCCCCTTCAGGGTCAACTATTATTTGTCTAATTCCTTTATACGCATTTCTTAAAATCATAAGCTTTACAAAATACGACTTTCCCGCGCCACTGCTCCCAAACACACACATGTTGTAATTATTATTCTTAATGTCAAACAAATCTATCATACACAAATTATTATTTGTTTTTCCTAATAATATCCCCTCTTTATTTAACATTTCTCTTTCAAAGAATGGAAATAGCTTAGTTAATGCTTCTTCTGTAAATATGCTATATGAATATTTTGAAATACTTTCATTATTATTCATAATAGGTAGTGTTGCAATATATGCCTCCTTCTGCCTAAAGTTAGCAGGTTTTGCTATTATCTGTTTTGTATACAACATATTTATACATGCTTTTTGCTTTGCCATTAATTCTTCTATACTTTTTGCTTTTATAACAATATATGTGCTCAATAGATAAACTTGTTCATCATCTATTTGTATCTTCTTTCTAAGCTCAGTTGCTTCTTTTTTTGTGTTGTTTATTAGATTAATGTCTATTTGATTCTTAGAAGCACCACTTATTTCTGAACTTGATTGAGATATTATATTTGTTAACTTTTTGAGAATCTCATAATTATTTTCACGTGTTATATGAAAAGATATTTCTCCTTCTTGCTTAGACGTTAAGACTTCCATTGTTTTTAGCATATGTATATTCTGTTCATATTTAATTACTATAATTGTTGACACATATATTCCATCTATCCTTAAATGATCATATTTAATCTGTACATTTAACGGTAAAATTTTAACTATATCCATAATCTATTCCTTTTGTATATACCTTCTTAAAATATTTTCTACTTGTTGTTTAGACTTTATCTGACTTATTCTTATTCCAAACTCTTGCAAATTTGAAAATATATTTTCTATTTCATCTGTGATATCTTTTTGTGAATCTTCAACAATTAAATAATGATTTGTTTTATATAATTTGTTTGAATTTTCTATTTCCTTTAAATATTTTATATATTTTTCTATTGCAAATTTTAATCGGTCACTAGACACCTCTCTCATTCGTACCTTATACTCTGCTATTTGTTCATCAAAATTTGAATTATCCTTAGATATTAAAATTTGAAATTTATCCG
The DNA here is from genome assembly GCA_045538335.1 of Clostridia bacterium. GTDB lineage: Bacteria > Bacillota > Clostridia > TANB77 > CAG-465 > UMGS1649. The sequence goes on from JAZSRF010000045.1 coordinate 55,811, forward strand.
GCAATCCCCTTATACATGCTAAATATGCTTGATATATCTTATACTTTGTTTCCTCATCACATGCAATAATATTTGCCGGGTCTATTTTATAAATAATTACATATTTATCTTTTAAAATTATTTGTCCTTTTTCTGTTATGGACTGTACATTATACAAATCTTGTATATTTTTAATCTTTAAATTGGCTGTTATTTTATTCATATTTTCCCCTTTCAAAAGTAACTTTTATTCTCCTCTAGCATATACTTTAATATATAGATTAAGGAGATGGTTTTGTGAATAACATGTTAAATTCAAATTTATTAAATTTACTAGCTGGTGTAGATAAAGACAAATTGGAACAAGTGTCTAATATGGTAAGAAATATGTCAAAAGACGATTTGAACAACTTAGTTGGAATGCTTGGAATGAACAATACTAATAACGAACAAAAATAAGGTTGTGGTATAAATGAATGAACAATTAAATGAAATCAACAATAGTTCAGATAATCCAATATTGGATATTGTAAATACTATTCAGAGCAAACTAAACGAAAACAATTCTAATAATACTACTAATAATGTGAATAATAATATAAATAATAATTTCAATGATTCAAATAAAAAAGATTTAAGTGGATTAGATATTTCAAAGATTTTGGAGAACTTTACTGGTGCATCGACAAAAAGTAATTTTAGCGCACCGAATTTAGGTAGTAACAATTCAGGATTAAATTTAGATATGAATACCATTATGAATGTCTCAAAAGTATTAAATGGAGTAAATCAAGCTGATCCTAGAAGAGACTTGCTAACCTCACTTAAACCCTTTTTACGAGAAACTAGGCAGAAGAATATAGATACTTATATAACGTTACTTGGTGTTATGAAAGCGTTTAACATTTTTACAAATAAGGACCGTGATTAAAATGTATTATCCTTTGTATAACAACCCATTTTATTACCCTAACGGCGCATATATGCAAAATATGTGCTATTTTGGGCATGTTCAGGATATAAACACTAATACACCTAACATACACGCTACACAAAATTTTAATAACGAAGATAACTTTATAAGAAGCGAAAACTACGATACAAACAGTATATTAAACAATGATTTGTTTTCCTTAAACGGAGACAGATTAGAAGTATTCGGGATAAGCATAAACATTGACGACTTAATAATACTAATAATGCTTTTCTTTATGTTTAGAGAAAAGCAAATAGATTATAGCATAATCATAATTCTCGCTCTTATACTATTTGACCAAAATTAAATTAAGCTATTAAATTGGTAGTTGATATACTTTCATAATATTCTACTAATAGTTTGTCTATCTCTTTACTTGTTGTAAGTATCTCCTCATAAGACTTGTTTTCTAGAATTTGTGTTTCTAGTTTCTCTCTTAACACATTTATTTGTTCTAACATGTTAATCACATCCCTTATGATTTATTTATAACATTTTTGTACAAGCATGTCAATATTTTTTCACCAACAATCGACCGCAAGTTTCGCTATTTTTCGACATTTTTTAATATGTTAGTAGTCATAAAACAAATATGTGACTTTTTGTCAACTATTTACAAACCAACGTTCTAATAGTATAATATTTCTATATTTCTAATTGCATTTATGATGTTTTTCATTAATTTTCGACATAAAATTTTAGTTTGACATTTATTAAAATATTATTATACTAATTTTTAGAAAGGAAAGTGATTAAAATGGGATATTCACAAACAAAGAAGCTAAAATTACCAAACATTGTTGTAAACAAAGAAGAATTAAATAATGTTACCGTTATTGAACCTATTAACTTTATATCTAAAAAGGAAAACGAAAAAATAATTGAAAGTCTTAAACAAAGTATCATAGACTTTAAAAATCCAGATAAATGGATGACATGGGAAGAGTCAAACAAAATTCTTATGGAGAAATATTTTAGTGGGAACTTATAATATTATAATCAACAAGACTGCTCACGCTGATATCGACAACATATATAATTATTGTTGTAATATTAGTGTTGAATATGCTTTTAAAGTTAAAACCAACATAATAGTTGCTATAAATTCTATCTTATACTTCCCTTATGCTTCTCCTATTTATATTATATTTCAAAATATTGTTTTCCGAAAGAAAATAGTTGATAAGCGATATTTAATTATTTTTTCAATATTTGAAGATTCAATTATTATTCACAGAATATATGACGGGCGTAGAAACATTAATCCTGCCAGTTTATTCAATACAAATTAATTTTTTATCTAAAACATTCAAACTTATTAAATATAAATCCACCTATAATTATATTAATTTTACCATTAATCCAAAATTTAGTATCAATTTTTATTCTCAAATATATTTACTTTTACATTAACCTTGACGTATTGTAAGCAATTCAAATATAACATTTATATGTTAATATTAGAACAAAGTTCCACTATTTTCACAAATAGCAGAACTTTTTAATTAATTTTTCTCAACAACTTTAGAAATAACCATATTATTTTCTCTTAAATATTGTTTTATAAAATATTCTATATCTTGTTTTGTTATGCTGTCTAATGCTGTCACTTCTTCATATACTGGTGTATTTTGTATTATACTATCTATAATTTGTCTATGAATATGCATCAAATCTTCTGTTTGATGTATTTGCTCACCTTGTTTTTGTTTTTTTACAATATTAAATAGTTGTTCATCAACACCCTTTTCTTTAAGCTCAGCAATATATGATTTTACCTTACTAATACATTCATTATAATTCTTTGACGTAGCAAATATCATAGTATGTGCAAAGTCTGCACCACATTCATAGCTAATTTGCATTGGTTCGTTTATAATACCCTCATTGTACATTTCCTCATAAAAGTCAGACATTGTAGAAAAACACATTTCATTTAATATATCTACGATTACTGTGTTTTTTATATTTGTTTTTCCATCTTGTTTTTTATGCTTAAATCCAATACATATATATGGCATATATACATCTAATTTTTTCTCTATTGTCTCTATTGCTATCTCAACTGGTTCAACAGGACAAAATCTTTCTACCTCTTTAGAAGTTCTTGAAGTTTTTGTCATCTCATCATTTATCTTGTTTATTGTATAATCCACATCTACATCACCTATTACAATAACAAACATATTTGCTGGATTATAGAAAGTGTTGTAACAAGAATAAAGTGCTTGTTTATCTACCCTATTTACAGATTCAACTGTTCCTGCAATATCTACTTTTAAAGGATGCTCCTTATACATTGCTCTCAATGTATTATAATAACAAACAGCATTTGCATCATCGTCATACATACGTATTTCTTGACCTATTATTCCTTTTTCTTTTTCAACATTTTCATCTGTAAAATATGGTGTATTTACAAAATCTAATAACTTTTCTAAACACTCTTCATATTTACTACTTGTTTCAAAGAAATATACTGTATGATCAAAAGACGTGTATGCATTTGAACTTACTCCCATTTTTGCAAATACATCTAACGCATTATCCCCTTCTTGTTCAAATAATTTATGCTCCAAAAAGTGAGCTATTCCATCTTCTACTTTAATTCTCTGTCCTGTTGTAATATCTATAAAATCATTATCTATAGAACCATAAATTGTGCCATACATTCCTATTTTTTTAGTAAATCCTGGTTTAGGACACACAAACACTTTAAGTCCATTTTCTAAAATTGTTTTATATACTTTTTCACCAGTCTTTATATTTTCTTCTATATTATACACGAGCCACACCTCCTAGCAAGAAAACGTTTGTAGCTTTTACTTTTTCTGCAACCCCTACAATATCTTTTATTGTTAATTGTTGTAGTTTTTCTATCATTTCATCTATATCTACATCTCGGCCAAAAAGCATTTCATTATTTAACATGTTACGTGTTATTCCCATCTTAGAATCTTTAAGCTCTCTATATGCAGATATTAGACTTTGTTTTGCAGCATAAAATTCTTCATCAGAAACATCACCATTTTTTATTAGTTCTAACTGCTCTAACATTACTCTTTTAGCTTTTTCATTATTTACTGGATCAATTCCTGAAAACATGTATATAACTTGTTTCAATTTGCTATATTGTGATTTTGCAAAATATGCTAAACTTTCTTTCTCTCTTACATTTTGAAACAATTTAGATGCAGGCGTTCCACCAAGTATTGCATTATATAATGTAAGTGCATAAGTATCTTCTGGAGCAACATTTTGTACTTTTAACCCAATGCATAACACGCTTTGATTTATATCTTGATTTTCAGCACGTTCTTTTGTTCCTTCACAAACAGTTTCCATGTCCTTTGTATTCTGAACAACATGTTTTCCACATTGTTCACATATATCTTTTTGTATTTCCTGTGGAAAATTCTCCATGCCTGTCAAATTACCCACAGCAGTAACTACTATTTCAGCTGTATCTATAACATAATCATAATGCTTAATTAAATCCTCATTTGTAATTTTTTCTACCATCTCAATATTTCCTAACGAAGATGTCTCATATTCTGTACCCTTGAACATATCTTGTCTTAAACATTCTAAGGCGTATTTTTTCTTGTCGTCTCTTTCTTCAGCTATTCTTTCTAAAAGAGTAGCTTTTTCCCTTTCAAATATGTCTTGGTCAAATTTTCCATCTATAATATTAGGTCTACATATTATAGCACAAAGTATTTGCTTTGCTTTTTCAATGTCTTCTTTAGACATATATTTTCCATTTAATAGTTCCATACATATTTGTATGTTATATATATTGTCTAACTTCTCAACATTCATATCTATTGTTGTATCATAAAGTCCAGCCAAAGCTCTTTCTAATTCTTTTTCAGTTTTATACAATTCATTGCTTTTCTTAAGCACCATAGCAAGAAGAGCATTCTTGCCAGTCATTGTTGCCTTAAGCGGCAACAACATATTAACTGTTACAAAAACACTCTTAAATCTATCACCATTTTTAATAATAATATCTCTCATTTTTACTCCTTTACATTTTGGCAAGTTCAGCTTTAACTATATCTGATACTAATTTGCCATCTGCTTTTCCTGCTGTTTTTTCACGAAGGGCTCCCATTACTTTTCCCATGTCTTTCATTCCTGTTGCACCAACCTCACTTATTGTAGCATTTACTAATTCTACTACTTGTGCTTCGCTTAATTGTTCAGGTAAATAATTAGATAAAATTTCTATCTCTTTATTTGTCTGTTCAACTAAATCTTGTCTTCCACCTTTTTCAAAGTCTGCGATTGATTCTTTTCTCTTTTTAACTTCTTTTGCAACTATTGCTTGCATTTCATTTTCAGAAAGTTCTTTTTGTCCATCCTTTTCTACTTGTAATATTGCTGCTCTAAGCATTGTTATTGTATCTTTTTTTAATGTATCTTTATTTTGCATTGCTTCCTTTAAAGCTGCCATTAAATCTTGTTTTATTCCCATAATCTATTCCTCCTTTTTATTCTCACCAGTTTCTTCTGGTATCATAGTGTTTCTTTTTAATTTCAAATCATTATATACATAACCTATTACCCATATTATTATAGCTAAAATTATGCAAAGTATTCCTTGTTTTGTCATTCCTGTAACTAAAGTTACTGCTGTTATACCTAATATACTTGTTAAACCATAAAGTATTAATACTGCTTGCTTTTGTGAAAATCCGTGTTTTAACAATCTATGATGTATATGTCCTTTATCTGGAGCAGTTAGTTTTTGATGTTTTGCAAGTCTTCTAACAATTGCAAATATCATATCAAAAACTGGCACTCCACATACAATAAGTGGTGCTACAATAGCCAAAATTGTATAACCTTTAGCCATTCCCATTATTGAAACAGTTGCTAAAGTATATCCTAAAAAGTTTGAACCTGTATCCCCCATAAATGTTTTTGCTGGATTAAAATTGTATGGTAGAAAACCTATAGTTGCTCCAACCAAAGCTATAGTTATAATTAACGCCTCCATAGGAGCCCCTACTATTGCAAATATTATTAATAAAGATATACTAGCTATAGAAGATATACCTGCAGCCAATCCATCTAAACCATCAATTAAATTTACTGCATTTGTAATTCCTAACACCCAAGCTAATGTTATTGGAAATGCCCAAATACCAAAATCTATCATCTGTGGATATATAAATGGTATTTTTACTCCTACAATACTTATTCCAAATACGTATATTACCATACCCGCTATTAGTTGCAATAAAAATTTATATAATGGTTTTAGATTTTTCAAGTCATCTACAAATCCCATTGTAATTATTACAACCGCTCCTAACACATAACCTATAAGTCTATTATCTATGTTTATATCAATAAAAAATGATAATATATAAAATAACAATACTGAAAGCATAACTCCTGCAACCATTGCTATGCCACCAACTCTAGGTGTTGGCGCTTTATGCACTCTTCTATCATCTTGCTTTGGATTATCTATTATTCCTAATTTATAAGCCAATCTTATTGCCCAAGGTACTGTTACAAAGCTTACTATAAACGAAAATAGTAATACTCCCCCATATATTAAATATTCCATATTATTCTCCCCTATAATTCCTTTTTAATAAATCCTTCTACACTATCTACTATTTCTTTTGCACATTTTTCATATACATCTAAACTATATCCCCAAGGGTCATCTATTTCTTTATATTTTTTATCTTTTGCATACTCACCCAATAATTTTACTCTGTCTGCAAGTTTTGGATATCTTGCTATAACATCTCTTTTATGTCTTTCTGTCATAACTAATATATGTGTTGCTTGCTCTAGATTGGCTTTATCTAATGTTGTTGCTGTATGAGAAGATATATTTGCACCATACTTTTCTATTGCTCGTTTTGCATTTATTGGTGATTCTTCTCCCTGCATTGCATATATTCCAGCTGAATTTACAACAATTTCAGCTTCTTTTCCCATTTCTTTTATTCTATACTTTAGGTATCCTTCCGCCATTGCACTTCTACAAATATTTCCTGTGCATATAAATGTAACATGTATCAAAAACAATCACTCTCTTTTTTCGACATAATATTATCACAACGTGCTTACAAAGTCAATAAATTCACACATTATAGCACAATTGTTACTAAAATAGTTTTTCCTATATTTATTAATTATATACCATTTTAAAATTAAAACTATTTGCTGTTGAAAACAGAAGTTTTGTATTATATAATATTAGTTAAATTTAAGGGGGCTTTATTTTGGCTATAAAAAAACAAACTTTTATGAAAAGTGTAGCAGTCGTCATGGGTGCTCAACTTTTAATAAAACTTATGGGATTTATATATAGGGTAATCCTTACAAATATAGAAGGGTTCCAAGATGCAGGAAATAGCTATTATGGTACTGGTTATAAGGTATATGTATTTATATTAGCTATTGCAACAACAGGTGTTCCTAACGCAATTTCTAAACTGGTAGCAGAGAAAATGGCAGTAGGGGACCACAAAGGTGCTCACAAAATATTCAAAACTGCAACTCAAATATTCACATTAGTTGGCTTATTCTTTGCTGCCGTATTATTCTTTGGAGCAGATTTTATATCTATACACTTATTGTCCAATCCAGGTGTGGCTGGAACTTTGGCAACGCTTGCACCAGCAGTATTATTTGTTTCAATAGCATCTGTATTTAGAGGTTATTTTATTGGAATGCAAAATGTATCTGCTCATAGTGTAGCACAAATAATAGAACAAATTGTAAATAGCATATGTTCTGTAGTATTTGTACTTATGCTTATGGGAAAATCTCCTGAAATAATGGCGATGGGTTCAACTGCAGCTACAGCAGCATCTACATTAGTTGCTTTAGTATATTTATATATGTTCTATCAAAAGAACAAATCAAGCATACACGAAAACATTCGTAATGCAACACCTCACATTGTAGAAAGTACAAAAGTAACAGTAAAAAGAATTATAAAATACGTAGTTCCTATCTCATTTGCAAGTATAGTAGTTTCGCTTTCTGGCCTTGTAGATATTTTATCTGTTATGGAAGGCCTTCAAAATTACGGTTATTCTATAGAGAAAGCAAATGAAATATACGGTATCATTGTGGGTAAAGTAGATATATTGGTTTCAATTCCACATACATTTAACGTGGCAATTGTTACTCCACTTATACCAATGATTACAGAGTTTATGGTTAAGAAAGATTATAAAGGAGCTCAAGATAGAATAAACTTTTCTATGAAACTCTCTTCTATAATAGCTCTACCTTGCACTATAGGATTAGTTATTTTAGCAGAACCCGTATTTCAAGCTATATTTCCAAATGCGCCCCAAGGTTCAATGTTGCTTCAAATAGAAGCATGGGCAATTATATTCTCATTACTTGCACAAGTTGCTCAGGGAGCATTAAATGGTATTGGAAAGCTCGTAGTTCCTGGAATTTCTGTGGTTATAGCAGCTGTCATTAAATATATACTAAATGTAACTCTTATTCCTATCTATGGTGAGATTATTGTTCCTATTACAACTATAGTTTATCACTTAGTTAACTGCTTAATAGTTACAACTGTTCTTTACAAAGCACTAAAGAGTAAACGAGATATTAAAAATGTCATTGTAAAACCTTTATTTGCTGCAATAGCAATGGGAATTGCAGTATATTTCACATATAAAGGATTGGGTTTAATAATTTCAAGCAACGTACTAAATATGGGAATAAGTATAATAATTGGTGCGTTAGTATATTTCATATTATTACTAATACAAAAAACATTAACCAAAGAAGAACAAAAATCTATTCCTGTACTTAATAAAGTATTTAGCCGATTTTAAAACATAAAAGAAGCACCATTTGGTGCTTCTTTTATGTATGAAACCATATTATTTTAAGAATCTTGCAACTATTTCTCTTCTAAATAAGCCCTGTTCATCAACAGAAATGGTTCCATTTATGTTGTTCTGTTGTTTTACCTCTTCAAGCATTTCAACGCAGGCTTCAACAGCAACTCGTTGAACTTCAAATTTTACCTCAAATATATGTCTCCCCTCTTTTAAGGCAAGTGCAGAAAAAACGCTATCTGCTGTTACCTGTTTAAGTGTCTCCAAATCCCGAATAAGCTCTGCAACCTCGCTAACAACTTTTCTCATTTTTACCTCCTGTTTTTTAGGGCATTTATGCCCGAAATTATTCGAGAACATTTTATGTTCTAACAAATACCATTATACCACGTCTTCTTTTTTATGTCAAGTTTAGCTTGTCGAAAGTTTTATTGGGTGTGATTTAATAGAAAGAAGCACCATTTGGTGCTTCTTTCTATTAAATCACATTGCATGTTCATTTATTACGAAATTCGAATTCTATATATTTACCTCTACTCGAGTCAAAAATTACTGGACTTGCTACATATCCTTTTTCTCTAACCGATTCAAACATAGCATCGCATAAAGCAATATTTTCAGGAGTAGTTCTAAATCCCACTCTAAAAATACGCTCCCCTTTTTCGTCCCATTTCTTAATGGTATTTACAAGGCCTGGTTCTATTAACCTCAAAGTCTCTAAATCCCGAACAATAGACGCAACCTCTTTTATAAGTTCAACCATATTTTTCTCCTTTCAAATTATTAATAAGTTTATTTATTTTTTACGTATCTATTATACTATCCTTGTCAAGCGAGGTCATTAAAATTACGTTGTACATCTTGTATCTAAATACATATTTGAGTATAATATAGGCATAAGTGAGGTAACAATATGAAAGTTATAGCAATATTATTAGGAAAAATGGCTGTGTTAGCAGGGAAAATATTAGGTAGAGGTAGCTCTTTACCTGGTGAAGTAGCGTTAAAAGCAGATAAAAATTTACTTAAAAAATTCAAACTACCAAATACTATTATAGCAGTTACTGGTTCTTCTGGAAAAGGAAGTACTTCTAGCATAATAGCACATGTTTATAGGAAAATGGGATATAAAGTAGTACATAATGCATCCGGAGCAAATCTAACTGCAGGTATTACAACTATGCTTTTAGAAAATTGTAATATGTTTGGAAAAGTTAATGGGGATATACTTGTTTACGAAATGGATGAAAGATATGCTAAATTTGTCTTTAATGACGTGAAACCATCTCACATTGTTATTACAAACATTACTCGTGACCAACCACCCCGTCAAGGACATTTCGACATGGTATATAATGAAGTTAAAAAAGCTTTACCAAAAGGTGCAACATTAGTACTTAATGGTGACGACCCATATCTTATGAAATTCAATTTAGATAACGAGTATAATACTGTATATTACACATTAGATAAAACTGAATGGTCATATGAAAATAATAAATTTAAAAACTTAAATCTTATTTATTGCCCTAAGTGTAATCAAAAGTTAGAATACGAATATTATCACTTTGAAAGTACTGGTAAATTTAATTGTCCTAAATGTGACTTTTCACATCCAAAATCTAAATATCACATAACAAATTTAGATTACACGAATTTTGAAATGACAGTAAACAATGGTTTAAAACTAAAGTTACAATACGACTTATTATATAGTGTATATAACACAATGGCAGCTTTTACAGTATGTTCAGAGTTAGGATTGGATAATGATCAAGTTGCATCATATATTAATGAGCTTAATCAAAATAACAAAATGTATAATCACTATGAATATAACAATAAAGATGTATATGTTTTAAACAATAAAAATGAGAATAGTACTACATTTAATCAATCACTACTTTTTACAGAACGATTTAAAGGAAGTAAAACAATAGTTATTGGTTGGAAAGAAATAAGTAGAAGATATAATTTTGATGATTTGTCTTGGCTTTATGATATAGATTTTGAAATATTAGCTAATATAGACGTAGATAAGGTTATTTGTACAGGACCACACGCTTATGACATAGCTACACGTATAAAATTGGCTGGCATTAACAATATAGAAATTTACAATAATATTCCTGAGGCTAAAGATGCAATATTAAACACAGATTCAAAATATATATTTGGTATTTTAAACTTTGACTATGTTGCTCCATTTAAAGCAATATTTGAATCTAAGGAGGGCTCAAAATGAAAATAATAATTGGACATTTATTTTATGATTTATTAAATCTTTATGGTGAAAATGGTAATGTTTTAGCATTAGAAAAAGCTTTAACTTCACAAGGACTAGAAGTTGAAATTAAGTATTTAAGTATAGATAATGAACCTTGGAACTTAGATGAATTGGATGTTGTTTACATGGGTGCTGGTACAGAACATAATCAATTACTTGTACTAAATACTCTTATGAAATATAAAGATGAGATTAATCAAATGGTTCTAAATAACAAACTGTTTATTTGCACAGGAAATTCTATTGAATTATTTGGCAAACAAATAAGCCAAGATGAAAACGTCATTGAAACGCTTAATGTTTTTGATTACACAACCAAAAGAACAAAAGACAGAATAGTTTCTGAATGTGTGTTTAACTATAATGAATTAAAAGATAAAATTCTTGGTTTTGAGAACCATCAAGGAGAAATTATTGGTATAGACGAACCGCTTTTTACAGTAGAAACAGGATATGGTTCAACAACAAATTCAATGCTTGAAGGATTTAAAAAAAATAACTTTTATGGTACATATTTAATAGGTCCTTTACTTGTTAGAAATCCAAAGTTGTTAGAAAAAATTTGTAAAGAATTAATCTTAAGTAAAGACGATAATTTTAATTTTAAAGACTTTAATTTAAATTTAGAGCAAACTGCTCATGATAAATTTTTAACAAAATATAACAAAGGCTAGTCTTCTTATGAAGCTAGTCTTTGTACCATTCTAATATATTTTTGCTAATATGCAAATTATCTGAACCAACTTTTAATTTTATTTCTGGTTTGTTTACCCCGTGATAATCGCTACCACCAGAAATATATAAATTGTTTCTCTTAGCATATTCTTGTATTTCTAACATTTTGTCTAATGTAAAAGTAGAATGAAAAGCCTCTACTCCATCTAAGTCACACTCTTTTCTTAAATCTGTTATCATATCTAAAATATTATCAAAAGAATATTGATATGGATGAGCTAAAAACGCCTTTCCTCCCGCCTTATGAATTAAATCTGTTATTTCCTTTGGTGTTGGTCTATATTTTGATACATCTACGTATATAGGATGGGCTGGATTACATATGCAGTTTCTAAATAAAAATCTTAAATTATCCAGTATCCCTTTTCCCAATATTTTCTCATTTTCTTCTTTATTTAATATTAATTTTCTATATACTGCTCTATCATAGCCACAATCGGTATCCAAAGAATTTATATCTATATGTATTCCTAATTTAGCTAGATTATTTATCAATTGCTCTTTACAATCCTTTATTCTTTGCTGTCTTTTCTCCTCACTATAATATTTACTTTTCCAGTCATTTATTAAATCTGTATTAATTCTATATCCCAATATTTCAATTGTTCTACCTTTATATAGCGTTGTAAACTCACATCCCGGTATAATTTGGCCTTTAAATATTTTCTTAATATCTATATTTTTTAAATCATCATAGCTTTTACATGTATCATGATCAGTTATTGAAATATATTCTAAATCTAATTCTTGACATTTCTTAAGTATTTCTTCTGGTGTGTCCGAACCATCCGAATTAGTTGTATGCATATGTAAATCTATCATTTGTTTTCATCTCCGTTTGAAATTATATAATATAACTAAATTAATGTAAAGATATTAATTTTATCTGTTATTACACATCTTTCATTATTATTTCTATAAACTTACTTGCCGCATAATTTAATGTGTTGTTTTTTAAAGTTATTATTCCTAAATCCCTTGTTGGTATTTTAGGCGTTACTGCTATTTCATAAAGTTCTTTGTTTTTTAATTCTTGTTTTATAAACTCTTTTGTAACATAGCCTATTCCAAATCCTGCTTTAATAAATTCAATAACTAAATTATAACTAACTATTTCTATATCCGGCTTAAAATCAATACCATTTTTTTTCATATATTTATTTAAAAATGCCCTCGTATTAGAAGGTTCCTTCTGAGTTATTGTCTTGTATTTTAGAAGTTGTTCTAATGTGTATACTTTATCCTGTTTTTCTAGAAATTTCTCGCTACAAGCAAATGAATCATGTAATTTTGCACACACCTTAACATCTAAATCTAAATAGTCTTTCATTGGCAAATTTGTAACTAAAAAATCTATATAGCCGTTTCTTAAATCTTTTATTAAATTAGGGGTGAGTTCGTTTGTAATCTCAATATCTATATTAGGATAAAGCCTATGAAATTCCTCTAAATAAGGCATCAAAAAATGTTTAGACACCGTAGCGCTAGCACCTATATGGATTTTTCCTTCTTCCAACTGTATAAGTGAATTAAATTTGTTCTGTGCATTCTTTGCCTCTTCTAAAATATTTTTCACATATTCAAACAATACTTTGCCCTCTTCTGTAAGAATTACTCCTTTCTTTGTTCTAATAAACAAAGCTCCTCCTAAGCTGTTTTCAAGTTGTTTTATAGCCTTTGTAACAGCTGGTTGTGAAATATATAATCCTTCTGCTGCCTTTGTAATATTGCCTGTTATAGCAACACTATAAAATACTTTATATAAATTTAAATCTATATCTGTTCCCATAATATCACCATAGTAATTATATATTAGATTTGATATATTTTCAATATTGCCATAACAAAAAGTTATTGTTAATATGAATATTATGTATTTGTGTTATCATTATGATGGTAATATAATATCTGTGGAGGTGATAAATATGCTGAAAAATAATTATTTGTCAGTAATGTTATTTCAATTGAGACTAAAAATTAAATGTGACAGTACCCATGATTATTTAGAAGTTGATGATGAATATGTAGAACAAATAGAAAAGAGCATACAGCATATCTGTGAATTCGAGCCAGACATCGCAATATTTCCAGAAATGTCCTACCATAGCGAATATGATGAAACATTTAAACAGCTTTCTGGGGATAATAAATTAATTGTTTTTGGAAGCACTTATATAGGAAACATTAACTACACAATGGTTTTCCATAATGGCAATCTTACTCCCGTACAAAAAATGTTTCCTTGTGGTAGTGAACCAATGGTAAGATTTATTCCAAAAATAGGTACACAAGACTTCTTAAGAAAACATCTTCAATCTCACGAATTTTGGGTTAAAGATAAAAAAGTGTATATTTTAAATTGCTTGGAATATTATGAAACAGCTTACTTTATTGCTAGGAATCCTAATCTTTCAGAAGATTTATTTGCTTTTGTATCTCCATGTAGCAATTCTAATCCAAAAGTATTTATGGATGAATCACGAGCCCTTCATAACCACAACGAATTTGTTTATTCACTTGTTTGTAACCGTATAAAAGGTGATGGGACAAAAGGATATGGCAGAAGCTATATATATGGTCCTATCCAATACCACGAAAAAGATTGGCTAAAAGAAGAAGGAATTATTTCAGATGACCATAATGCAAGTATTCTTACTTTAGATGGTTCTACCCCATCTTTTGCCTATGGATTGTTTGCTTGTGGTAAAAGTTTAAGCCGTTTTGGAAGAAGCGACTGTTATCTAAATACACCTAAAAATGTGTGTGTTAAAAATTTAATTTAAAAAGGAGAATATTGTTATGAAAAAGAATATTATTATTGATGCTGGTCCTACTAATGAAAGAATTGACGCTGTTATGAAAATTACAAATATGTCTACAGGTGCTTTAGGAAGTATTATTGCAGATACTATCCTAGATGGTTTTGATGAACAAGTAGAAAATATATTCTACATTAGCACAAAACTTTCATATAAACCTAGAGTTAAAAGTGATAAGGTAAAATTTTTGCAAGTAGAATCTACAGATGATTTAATCAATACCCTAGAAAACCTGTTTGCAAATTATACAATTAATGCTATTGTTCATTCTGCCGCTGTTGGTGATTACAAAGGAAGATATGTTATTCGTGCTGAAGATATTGTAGAGGAAATTGTAACTAGTAATTTTGCCACGCTTACTCCGGATGAACAACGTGAAAAATTGCTTAATATTTTTAAGAGTCCTTCTACCATTTGTAATGATGAGACTAAAATTTCTTCTTACGAGCCTAATTTGATGGTAATGCTAGATTTGACACCTAAGGTAATTTCTCGTATTAAAGCGCTTAGTCCTGATACAATGCTTATTGGATTTAAGCTCCTTGAAGGGGTTGGCGAGCAAGAACTTTTTGAAGTTGCAACAAGACTCCTTAATAAGAATAAAGCTGACTATATTGTAGCAAATCTTTTAGATAGAATCGGCGGTGGCAAACACTTTGGTATGATTATTAACAAAGATGGTATTGTTACCAAATGTGAAACAAAGCCTGAAATTGCACAAACTATTGCAGACTTAATTTTTAAATAACATAAAAAACTATACCAGTCTTAGAGAATTCTAAGGCTGGTATACTATTATTTATTTTCCTAATATTCTAAGTATTTGTATTCCTAACGCTTGATACCAAGGTGCGTAATATCTGCGTTTTAGTTTTTTACATTCTACAACTTTGATATACTTTTTAATTATACTTTCATATGAATCTAGCTCTGTTAATTGCCATACTTTGTTTTCAATTTTTCTTATTAAATCCAAATGAGTTTTAAAATATGACTTTTCTTGCATCCAACAATACATCTTATTTCCCGTTTCCACATTAAATCCAGTAGCATAAGAACCAGGCTCTATTATCCCTACTTGAATATTTGTTTTCTCAAGTTTATTTAATATTTTCATCTCATCTCTAAGACAAGAAGCAAAGCCCTCTATTGCAAATTTACTCGAAGCATAAGGACCTAAAAAAGGCAGTGCTATTCTTCCTATTTGAGAAGATAGAAAAGCAACTTTTCCCCTACCTTTTTTCTCAATCATATTTTTTAATACTATTTGTGCAATCTTAATGTTTGAGAAAACGTTTATTTTAAACACATCTTCTATTCTTTCTACGTTAACCTCTGCAATACTTCCTGAATCTGCTATGGCAGCGTTACTTATAAATACGTCAATATCATAGTCGAGTAGCTTTTGCCTATCTTGCTCATTTGTAACGTCTAACTTTATAACTTCAATATCTAAATTTTCTTTTTCTTTTATTTGCTCAAGTTGTTCTATCTGTTCTTCATAAAGTACAGTTGCTATAACCCTATGTCCTCTCTTTGCTATCGCTATTGCCGCTACTTTACCTAATCCTGAACCTGCTCCGGTTATACACACTATTTGTTTATTTGTTTTATATTTCATAATATACACCATATATATTATTTGCTTGTGTACAGCTATTTTATACACATAAAATCTCACAACTGTTTGTTGTGAGATTACAGACTTTTTATAAAATTAAATTTTTACTCTTACTTATAAAATAAATTCTATAACCACTCCGACTATTGCGCATATAACTAATGCTAGTACTTCTCCAATTAGGCTCCCTTTTATATGAAACCAATAGTTATGATATTCATCTACCATATCTTCAGTTCCTTTGAAAACAAAGTAGGGGTCGTGGCAAAACCATATAATATCCATTACTACAGCATCATATATATTAACTATTGTCCATAGTAAAAGACCATATCCGAATCCTTCTATAAAAGTTGTGTATCCATTAACATATCTTAATATTAAGCTTATAATAGCTATAATTAAAATTGATGCTATGCTTTTTGCAAATATTTTATTCTTCTTAGTTGGTATTTTACCTTTGTATTCATCTAAGGATTTTACTCTTTCTTGAATTTTCGGCGGATAATTATATAATGTTTTAATTGGTTCTCTAGACATTATATATACCATTACTGTAAATAGCAAACATAGCACAATACTTTCTATTACTAATATCATATACTCATCTCACTTTCAAATTACTATTTATCTTATTATACTATTTTCTTATATAAATTAAAAGTAAAAGATTAACTTCGTCTTCTATTACTCTATCTGTATTTATAATCTTCTGTGGAATAAATACAGAAAAACTCACGACTTTTGTCGTGAGTACGTATGGCGGAGAGTGAGGGATTCGAACCCTCGCTGCCCGTAATTGGACACTAACTGTTTAGCAAACAGTCCCCTTCGGCCTCTTGGGTAACTCTCCATATAAATTAAGGAAGCCTATATAAGCTTCCAAATTGTGGCGGAAGAGGTAGGATTCGAACCCACGGTGCCTTTCGACATCACCAGTTTTCAAGACTGGCTCCTTAAACCACTCGGACACTCTTCCTTAAGTACAAGACTAATTATACCAAATTAATCTTGTTTGTCAATAGTTTTAATAAAATTTATTTCTTATTAGCTTTCTTTTTTGTGCTTTTAGTTACCTCTACGGCTTTTCTTTGCTTAAAACCTTTATCTTCTGAAGCCTCTTTTAATGCTGTAGCTTCTTCTTCAGAAATTCTATCCTCTACTTTACCATTTGTAACAAGCTTAGCATAAATATTTGAACCATGTTTAGAATATATGTGATTTATTAATACTCCATTTTCGTGTTCATCTAAAAGCGCTACAGCAAAACTTAATTTGTTTTCTGTATCATCATATGCATTATATTTCACAAATCCTATTTTTTGCACATTATTCTTTATTTTCTCTGTTAAGTTATTCACACTATCCACAGAATCTATTGCTTTTTTCTCTACTTCGCTTAATCTTTCATATAGAGTATTAAACTCAACCCCTATATCTTTGTGTGAATTAAATTTAGCAAGTGCTTTTTCATATAGATTTTTATACTTTTTAACTTTTATATTATTAACAATTAATAATACTAGATTAGTTAATGTACCTATAGATAATAATATAATTATTATATTTGTAATATTAAATTCCATAACTGCTCCTTATACTATAATTTAATATTTAACTTATCTAATAGACTTTCTAATCCTTCGTTATTGTAATATTCCACTATAAGGCGAGGTTTTTGTCTTGAGGCATCTACTTTTACCTTCATACCAAAATACTCGCTTAATTTGTCTTCTACGGCCCTATAAATGCTATTTTTCTTTGCTACTTTCTTTTTTTTCACGTTATATTTATTTGCATCATCATAAATTAGCTTTTCAACTTCTCTTACAGTAAGTTTTTTCTCTATAATTTTTTTAGCTACTTTTAATTGTTCGTCAGCATCTTCTACTGCAAGAAGTGCTCTTGCTTGTCCCTCAACAAGTTCTCCATCTAAAACTAATTTTTGAACATCTGGTGTTAGCTTTAAAAGTCTTACTATGTTAGATACCGCTGATTGGCTTTTACCAGTAACTTTTGCAACATCTGTTACGCTGTACTCTTCCATATCCATAAGCTCTTTTAATGCTACAGCAACTTCCATTACATTTAAATCTTCCCTTTGAATATTTTCAATAAGAGCTACTTGCTTTTTCTTTGTATCCGTATAATCTTTAACAATAGCTGGTATTGTTTTAAGACCAACTATTTTTGCTGCTCTCCATCTTCTTTCTCCAGCAACTATATTATATCCATCTTCGTTTTTCACAACAAGAATTGGTTGTATAACACCGTGCTCTCTAACAGAGTTTGCAAGTTCTTCTAATTTCTTTTTATCAAAAACTTTTCTTGGTTGGTTTAACATTGGCTCAACCTCAGCCATATTAAGTTCTACAACTTTATCTACTACTGCTTTTTTATCTTCAGATATACTTTTTACTTCTTCTATATCATCAAAAAAAGCATTTAATCCTCTTCCTAATCCTTTAGTAGCCATATTTACCTCCTATTTCTTCTGTTCTTTATTTTTACTTATTAATTCTTTAGCCAGTTTTTTATATGTTCTAGCACCTTTAGATAATGGGTCATATACTGTTATTGGTAATCCATGGCTTGGTGCTTCACTTAGTCTAATATTTCTTGGTATTACTGTATCAAAAACTTTAGCTCCGAAATATTTTTTAACTTCTTCTGCAACTTGGTTAGATAGTCTTGTCCTAGAATCATACATAGTCATAACTACGCCTTCTATCTCTAAATCTGGATTTAGATTTTTTTGAACAAGTTTTATTGTATTAACCAATTGTCCTAGCCCTTCTAATGCATAGTATTCACATTGTATAGGTACAAGTACACTAGATGCTGCTGCAAATGCATTAAGAGTTATTAATCCAAGTGATGGTGGACAATCCATAATTATATAATCATAATATTGCTCTAATTCTTCTAATGCTTTTTTTAGTCTAGTTTCTCTGGCCATTAAAGAAACAAGTTCAACTTCTGCTCCTGCTAGATTTATACTTGATTGACATATATGTAAATTCTTAACCATAGTTGGTTTTATTATGTTAACCATAGGCTCGTCATTTACAAGCACGTCATATATAGATTTGTCGTCTGGTTGTTTTACTATTCCTACTCCACTTGTTGCATTTCCTTGAGGGTCTATATCTATTAATAGAATCTTCTTCCCCCTTTCTGCAACGCAGGTGCTTAAATTTATCGCTGTAGTTGTTTTTCCTACTCCACCCTTTTGGTTTGCTATTGCTATTATCTTTGTCACAAGTTTCACCTCTTGCCTTATTATATTACATTTAGTTACAAAAAAAAAGAGCAAATCTGAATTTTTTCAGATTTGCTCCTAAGTTTATTTTATTTGATATCCGCAATATGCAGGTAACCCATAAAACATTATCCTTCTCTTAACTTCAGCAAGTTTATTTTTATCTGCAATTCTGACATATGCAGAATAGTAAATAATATCTTGCTCTTTAAGAAAGTCCGCAAAATGGGGTTCTTTAGAATTATACCATGCTACATATATGTTATGATATCTTGCTATAGTTTCTTCATCACCTTGCTCAAGTTTTACCCTTAATCTCCGTGCCTCGATTTCCTGTTTTCTGTCCAGTCCGTCTTTACAGTTTATTTTCTTTGCCATTTTATAACCTCCAATTAATAATATGCTACTACTATACCAGCTTTTCTAATTTCATTTACTATTTTATCTGCATCTTCACTTTCATTTTCTACATTAACGGTAACAAAATTAAAATTGTATGTTCTTTTAAGATGCTTCATTATCTTTCTCAAGTCCTTAAGGTTATTTAGTATCTTATTGTACGAAAATCTAATTAAAAGAGTACCATCCATTACTCATTCTACGGTTGTTCTTACCTTCCAACCTCTAATTAAGACTGCATTATCTACTGACATAAAAAACACTCCTTAAAAAGTTTTCTTAGGATTTACTTTTTATACAGGAGTGATTATATCATATTTTAAGCTATTTTTCAACTATAGCGGGCTTTTCTTAATTTTTGCAAACTGCCTAGGATACTTATCTTTAGTTGACTTTAGTTTACTTAACGTTATTATAGTGTGATTCAATTGTTCATCGTCCATTTCTATTTTATATTCATTTACACTAGTTAAACTTAATTCTAATTCTTTTATAGCCCTTTTAGATTCATCAAGTTCTTCTTTAGTCTTATCTGCCTTCATATATATACAGCTACCACTAACTTTTACAAACGGAACTGTTAATTCTAAAAGAATGTTAAGCCTTGCTACCGCCCTACTTACAGCAATATCGTAAGATTCTCTAAAGTTTATATCCTTAGATGTTTCTTCTGCTCTACCATGTATTGCTTGTACATTAGTTAGTCCTAATTTTTCTATTACTTGTTGTAAGAAAAGTATTCTCTTATTTAAAGCATCAAACAAAGTAATATTTACATTTCCTTCAAAATATATTGCTATAATAATTCCTGGAAGTCCTGCTCCCGTTCCAACATCAATTATACTTTGTCCTTGTTTTATATATTTAACAATTTCTAATGAATCAACTATATGTTTAGCTATAATTTCCTCATCATCTGTAATAGCTGTTAAGTTTATTTTTTTATTCCATTCTACAAGCATTTCTTTATATAAATATAACTTTTCAAGCTGATTATCATTTAGTTGTATCCCCGTATTTTCAGCCATTTCAACTGTTTTTTGTTTAAACTGTTCTTTTGTTAATTTCACGTGAAATTACACCTCTTTCTTACTAAAGTCTTTTTGTGCAATGTATATTAGTAGTACAGATATATCTGCTGGAGATACACCAGATATTCTTGAAGCTTGTCCTACAGATGAAGGTTTTTGTTTATTTAATTTTTGTCTTGCTTCCAAACTTAATCCTTTTATTTGTTCATAATCTATATCACTAGATAATTTCTTTTCCTCTAACTTTTTAAATCTATCTATTTGTTCTTGTTGTAGTTTAATATATCCTTCATATTTAACTTGTATTTCTACTTGCTCTACGACAGATTTTGGAAGACTTAGTCTTGTAGGGTCTACTGGTTGTAGCATATTATATGTGATTTCTGTTCTTTTTAAAAGTTCTGAAAGTCTTGTGCCTCTAGTGATATTTGAACTTTCATTTTCTGTTAAAATCTTGTTAGTTTGTTCGTCTGCTTTTATAACAGTTGCTTTAACTCGTGCTAATTCTTGTTCAATTAAAGCTTTCTTTTCTAAAAATTTGTTATATCTCTCTTCATCTATAAGTCCAACTTTGTAACCTTTTTCTGTTAATCTTAAGTCTGCATTATCTTGTCTTAACATTAATCTATATTCTGAACGAGATGTCATCATTCTATATGGTTCATTTGTACCTTTTGTTATTAAATCATCTATTAATACACCAATGTATGCCTCTGACCTATCTAATGTAAATTCATCTTTACCTTCTATGCTTCTAGCCGCATTAATTCCAGCAATTAAGCCTTGTGCAGCAGCTTCCTCATATCCAGAGCTACCATTAATTTGACCTGCAAAATATAGTCCTGTTATATCTTTATATTTAAGTCCTAATGTTAAATTTGTTGAATCTATACAATCGTATTCTATTGCATATGCAGAACGCATAAATCTACAATTTTCTAGGCCTGGAACAGTTTTATATAGTCTCTTTTGTACTTCTTCTGGAAGTGATGAAGACATACCTTGTATGTACATCTCATTAGTATTATCTCCCATAGGTTCTATAAAGATTTGATGTCTCTCTTTGTCTGCAAATCTCATTACTTTATCTTCTATTGAAGGGCAATATCTAGGGCCCACTCCTTCTATAACACCATTAAACATAGGTGAACGATGTATATTTGCTTTTATTTCCTTATGTGTTTCTTCGTTTGTGTAAGTTAAATAGCAGTCTATTTGTGGTCTTGAGCACAATTCTTCATTTTCTTCATTAGTAAATGAGAATGGTATTATCTCATCATCACCTTTTTGAACTTCCATTTTACTTAAATCCATTGTTTTTACATTTATTCTTGCTGGTGTTCCAGTTTTAAAACGTCTTAATTCTATTCCTAAATTTCTTAAACTTTGAGATAACTCATTAGCTGGAAATACGCCATCAGGGCCGCTTTCATAGGATACTTCTCCTATTATAACCTTTCCTTTTAGATATGTTCCAGTAGCAACAATTACTGCTTTACATCCGAATATAGCACCATTTTTTGTTTTAACTCCAGTAATTACATTATCTTCTGCTAATATCTCAGTTGCTTCACTTTGAATTATATCTAAATTTTCTTGATTTTCTAGTACATTCTTCATATACATATGATATTTTTTTCTATCTATTTGTGCTCTTAAAGAGTGTACAGCAGGACCTTTAGATGAGTTTAACATCTTAGATTGTACTAAACATTCATCTGCAGCAATACCCATTTGTCCACCCAACGCATCTATTTCTCTTACTAAATGGCCTTTAGAAGTTCCACCGATACTTGGATTACAAGGCATATTTGCTACAGAATCCATATTCATTACAAGCATTGCTGTAGTTTTCCCAAGACGTGCAGCGGCTAGGGCAGCTTCAATTCCGGCATGTCCTCCACCTATTACTATAACATCATAATCTATATCTTTATATTCCATAGTTTTCCTACTTTCCTAAACAGAATTTTTCAAATATTTTGTTTACTACATCGCTACTTGCAGCTTTTCCGGTTATTTCTCCTAAAAGGTTTGTAGCTTCTTTTATATCTATTGCTGCAATATCTAATGATTCTCCTAATTCTGTTATTTCTTTAGCTTTATTTAAATGAATTTTTGCTTTTTCTAATAGCCCCTTATGTCTTTCGTTTACAACTATTCTATTTTCTTCACTATCAAAAGAATTTATATTAAACATTGTTTCTATTGTTTCTTTCAATTCATCTATTCCTTCTTTTGTGGCCGTAGATATTGCAATTACATTATCGTAGTCGCTTAAACTCACTTTTATTTCATTTAACTTTTCACGTGAAATGTCTATTTTGTTTAAACCAATTATATATGGTTTGTTTAATCCTTTTATTTTGTCTAACAATTCTATATCTTTATCTTCTAATCCTCTTGTTATATCTATTAGATAGATTATCATATCCGTATCTTCTATTGCCTTTAAACTTTTACTAACACCAATAGCTTCAACTATGTCTTCTGTGTCTCTTATACCTGCCGTATCTGATACATTAAGCACTAAGTTTCCTATAACTAAAGTCTCTTCTATAACGTCTCTTGTTGTTCCTTCTATGTCTGTAACTATTGCTTTTTCTTCATTAAGAAGTGTATTTAATAACGATGATTTACCAACATTTGTATTTCCTACTATAGCTAAGTTTACACCATCTTTTATATATTTTCCATCATTATATGTTTTAATTAATAAATTAATTTCTTTTTGTATTTCTTCTATTCTAGAATTTAGTTTTCCGTTGTCTATTTCTTCATAATCATATTCCGGATAATCTATACTAACTTCTATTTCTGCCATAAGTGTTACAAGCTTGTCTCTAATTTGCTCTACTCTATCATAAAGTCCACCTTCTAGCTGATTTGTAGCAAGTTTTGCTTGTGCAGAGGTTTTTGCATTTATAACATCTATTATAGCTTCTGCCTTAGATAAGTCCATTTTACCATTTAAAAATGCTCTTTTTGAAAACTCACCCGGCTCAGCTAAACGCGCGCCATAAGCCACTACAAGACTTAGTATGTCTAGTGTTACTTTTCTTCCACCGTGACAATTAATCTCACAAACATCTTCTCCAGTAAAACTATTAGGCTCTTTAAAATACGATACAAGAACCTCATCTAATATTTTCGTATTAGATGGATTAACTATCTTACCATATATTATTTTTTGGTGGTCTAATTTAGAGTGATTTGTAAATATATTATCTATAATAACTTTCGCATTTTTACCGCTAATTCTTATTATATTTATTCCGCTGCTATTGCCACCAGTGCTTATCGCTGCAATAGTTTCTGTTAACATAATTTTATTTTCCTTTCTTTTAAAAAGTCAGCTTTTGCTGACCTTTTA
This sequence comes from Clostridia bacterium, assembly GCA_045538335.1. Taxonomy (GTDB): domain Bacteria; phylum Bacillota; class Clostridia; order TANB77; family CAG-465; genus UMGS1649. Next base: position 80,137 of record JAZSRF010000045.1, read on the forward strand.
TTTTATCTTCTTACTTTCTTAATAACAACTCTTCTTCTTGGTTCTTCACCATAGCTTTCAGTTGTTACATCAGTTCTGTTTGCAAGCTCTGTATGTATTATCATTCTTTCGTATGCAGACATTGGTTCTAAACGTACGTCTCTTCCAAACTTTACTGCATTCTTAGCAAGTCTTCTTGCTAGTTCTTTTAATCTCTCTTCTTTCTTATTTTTGTAGTCATTTACTTCTACAAATACTTTAGAATACTCTTCTTCCTGCTTTTGAAGTATTGAATTTATTGTAGATTGAATAGCTTCAATTGTTTTTCCTTTATATCCTATAAGGTGTGCTGAAGCTCCAGAATCTATTTTTATTAATACTTTTCCATCAACATTTTCAACTAGATAATTTGATTCATCACCTGCTATTTCAAAGATTTTTCCTAGTATTTCATGTGCTTTAGTTACTGTTCTTTCAAGTTGTTCTTCATCTACTTTCTTTTCTACTGTAAGCCTTACTTTCGCCATTTTACTAGAAAGCATTCCTAGCATTCCTTTTGATGGTTCATCTATTACTACTATTTTAACATCATCTCTTGAAACTTTAAGTGTTTCAAGTCCTTTTCTTATAGCCTCTTCAACTGTTCTACCATATTCCTCTGTCATTCTTTTCATTTTATTTACCTCCCTCTCCTAGCATTATCTTTTTCTTTTTTAACATTATATTAACTATCCACTGTGTTAGCATTTGAAGCACGTTTCCTAGAAGCCAGTATATTCCAAGCGCTAACGGCATAATATATGAAATATATGCTGAAAGAAGTGGCATCATTAAATTCATAGTTTTTTGCTGCTCTTTTTGTTCATCTGTCATATTACTATTCTTTTGACTAAGCTTCGTTTGAAGTATTGAAAATGCTAGTGATAATATTGGTACCAATAAAGTAAAATAACTAGCCTTCTCTTCAGCATCTTTGCTAAATGCATTAGATGGAACATCTCCAAAATTTATTCCTAAAAAATTCATATCTATTAATTCATACTTATTTGCTATTTGTATTTCATAAGCTTCAATCTCTTTTTCTGTTACTTCTTCTTTACCTAAATATTCTTGTGTATATTCTTGCAACTGTTCTACAGGTGTTTGTATAATGTATGTCAATGGTTGTTTTACTATATAGAACATCGCAAATATAATTGGTATTTGAATAAGTAGTGGTAAACATCCACCCATTGGGTTTACCTTGTGTTGCTCATATACTTTCATTAACTCTTCAGACATCTTCTCTTTATTGCCTTTATATTTTTCTCTTATTTCTTTTTCAAGTGGAGCTAATTTGTTCATTTCATCCATTGCTTTAGACTGCTTATATGTTATTGGGAATAATAATATTTTCGTAAGTATTGTAAATATTATTATAGACAATCCATAGTTTTGTCCAACAATATTATAAATTAGTCTAATGAGAGCTCCTAAAATTCCTGCTATAAAATCTATCATTTATTCTTTCTCCTTACTCTAAATAGTCAATTCCACCGTGATGACACGGATTACATTTTAGAATTCTTTTTATCCCTTTTAAACTACCTATAATTATACCATATTTGTCAATAGCTTGTTTAGTATATTCTGAACAAGTTGGATAGAACCTGCATTTTCTTCCGAACAGTCCAGAAATATATTTTTGATACAAACTAATTAAAAACATTGCAATTTTCCCAGGAGCCATTTTAAGGCTTTTTATTATTTTATCCATGTACCAATTCGATTTTTGTAAATAAATGCGTTATTTCGTCTTTTGCGACGTTGTAGCTCAATTTATCTACGTCAATACCCTTTCTATATAAAATAACAATATTATAATTTTTGTCCAAGCTATTTTCTAAAGAATAATATGCTTCTCTTACCCATCTTTTTAGTTTATTTCTTACAACACTATTTCCATGTTTTTTACTAACACATATTCCTAGTCTATTAGTCCCATTATTTAAATCATTCTTTTTTACGTATATTGCAATGTTTTTACCTGATACATATTTACCCTGTTTGAGTACTCTTTTGAAGTTTACACTCCCCTTTAACGATTTTGTATATCTCATAAATTCACCTTTACACAAATATTTTACCATAAAAGGTAAAAAAAATAAAGGCTTTCGCCTTTAATAAAAATATTCACAAATTATGCAGAAAGTTTAGCTCTTCCTTTTGTTCTTCTAGCTTTTAATACTTTTCTTCCAGAAGCAGTTTTCATTCTTTTTCTAAAGCCGTGTTCTTTCTTTTCTTGTCTATTTTTTGGTTGAAATGTCATTTTCATAAGTAATACACCTCCTGTAAAAAATTCACAAATTTCTGATAGAATTATAACACGTAGTTTGTTTAATGTCAACAATTTTAGAAAAATATTTTATGTAACAAAGAAGTGGTCATAAAAATGACCACTTCTTGTAGTTAAATCTTCCAATATCCATCTTTTGTTTTGGTAAATTGCACATCTTTTTTGATAACAGCGATAGCTCTTACTCCAAGAGTATATTCATATTCTTCTTTTGTATCTCTTAAATATAACCTCTTATCTTTTATAATTTTATCACATATTACATGTATTCCCATATCTTCAGACCTCCAATATGACGTTGCAGTCCAACAATCATATTGAAATAGATTTTCCCTTAATCTTTGATATCTTTCTTTATCTAGGCCAACTCCCCAAAGGTCTGAGAGATTTATGCTTCTAATTTCTTTTACTTTAGAACTTTTCACTATGTCTGCACAAAGATTGTCTAATATCTCTTTAACTTTAAAATATACGCAATGCTTTTCTCCTTTTAATGTACATTCATTAATACATTCATCTGAAATAAGCATAATTTCACCTGCTTCAGTCGTTCCAAATACACGCCACATTCCTTTGTATTTCCGACCAAAAGGTTTTACCAAATCTCCAAATCTAACGCTTTGATTTTGACTTTTAGCATATTCTCCACTTTGGTACCAAAAATTTGCCATAATTCATTACCTCCATTTGTAGATAAATTTATTTTTTTGACTGTGCAATTATACAACATTTAACATAACTTGTCAATTAAATAAGATTTATGTGGATATCTCCATTATAATTTTATACTTATCCACAACTTGGTTGATAAGTTATCCACAGAAAAAGTTGTAGATTACATAGTAATTTTACATAACATTTTATTTGATGTTATTAAGGCTATTTTTTTACAAAAAGCCTTGTTTTTTTTCAATATATTTGATATATTAATGCAAATAATTGTGTCCATTTTTAGGTGATTTTTTTAACCCACAGTCATTATGTAAAACTATAGTATAAATTACCTTTAAATATATGAAAAGTTATCAACAGGTGTGGATAACTTTGTGGATAACTTTATGTAAGGGGTGAGTATTTTTTGAACGAGGATTTTATAAAAATCTGGGAACAAGCTTTAGAAATTTTAAAAGAAGAAATTTCTCCAGTAGGGTATAAGACATACGTAGAAGTCATGATTCCCAGGCTTTCAGACGAAAACACAGTTTGTTTTTTAGCTCCCTCAAATTATCATATAGAGGTTGTTACAAAGAAATATTTAGACTTAATTTCTAATACACTTTCTTTCTTAACAAACAAAAACTTTATTATCAACTTTGAATCAAAAGAGATGTTGATAAGTGATGATAGTTTAGAACTAGGAAGCCAAAACGTTGAAGTTAAAACAGAAGAAGAAGTGAATATTGTATCTCAAAATACAAATACAATTAAAAGTCAATCATTAAACACAAAACCAAATGAACAATATTCATTAACAAACAGTGGATTAAATCCTAAATATACTTTTGAAAATTATATTGTAGGTTCAAATAACCGTTTTGCATATGCTGCAGCAAACTCCGTAGCTGAAACTCCAGGACAAGTATATAATCCATTATATATATATGGGGGAGTAGGACTAGGTAAAACACACCTAATGCAAGCAATAGGACACGGAATTTTAGAAAACCATCCTGAAATGAATATCATTTATACAACAGGTGAGGGATTTACTAATGAACTTGTTTCATCAATAATGAATGAAAAGATAGAAAATGCTTCATTTAGAAATAAATATAGAAATATAGATGTTTTACTTATAGATGATATCCAATTTTTAGTTGGAAAAGCTAAATGTCAAGAAGAGTTTTTCCACACTTTCAACACTTTGTTTGAAAGTGGAAAACAAATAATACTAACAAGTGAAAAGCCACCTAAGGAACTTAACATGTTAGAAGAAAGACTTAAGACTCGTTTCGAAATGGGCCTTGCTGTAGATATACAGGCTCCAGATTATGAAACAAGACTTGCTATACTAAAGAAGAAAAGAGATAAAGAAAGATATATGGTAGACGATTCTGTCTTAGTTAAAATAGCAACTAGAGTGACTTCTAATATTAGAGAACTAGAGGGGGTTTTTAATAAGCTTAAGGCATATACATCATTTACAAACAACGAACTTACAGATGATATTATAGATAATACTATAGAATCTGTACTTGTAAAAAACACTAATGTAATTACTAGTAAACTAATAATGCAAGTAGTTTGTAAATTCTTTAATATTAAAGTAGGGGATTTGGTAAGTGCAAATCGTTCTAAGAATGTAGCTTATCCAAGACAAATAGCAATGTATCTATGTAGAAGTGTAATTAATATG